>CBDVAW010000049.1:0-2118 GCA_965372095.1 uncultured bacterium | reverse complement strand
GGGCTTATTATTTTTTCTATGGCATTATGATATAATACTTTAAAAGATTATAAAAATTAACTTTAAAAATATGGCTACTATACTTTTTATTTTTATTATTGCTATTGCCGGCTTAGGTCTGTTTATCGCTTCTGTCGCCGGCTCGGGGGGGTTCACTGTTTATTGTTTGTTTGTTTCTGTTATATTCGGTTTGGGCGGGCTAAGAGTGGTTAATCAATACGAAAAAGGCGTAATGCTTACATTGGGTAAATACACGGGAACTTATGCCCCCGGCTTGCGCTGGATTTTAGTCGGTATTCAAAAGATGATAAAAGTGGATATGCGAATTGCCACAATTGACATCCCCCGCCAGGAGGCCATCACTAAAGATAATGTCCCTGTGGGCATAAACGCTGTTGTCTATTTTAAAGTGGTGAGAGCTGAAGACGCAATCTTAAAAATTGAGAATTATTCTTATGCTGTTTCTCAATATGCTTTAGCGGCTTTAAGAGATATTATCGGCGGCGGAGAACTTGATACTCTTCTTACCGAAAGGGACAGGATAGCTATGGAAATTAAAAAAGTTGTTGACGCGGAAACTGACCCTTGGGGTATTGATGTTACAGCCATTAAAATACAGGATATTGAGCTCCCTGCCAGTATGAAAAGAGCGATGGCCGCTCAAGCGGAAGCTGAAAGAGAAAAGAGAGCCATTATTATCAAGGCCGGGGGAGAAGTGAAAGCCGCGGAAAATCTGCAAAAAGCGGCAGAAGTCCTCGGTAATGTTCCGGGTGCACTTTCTTTGAGAACTCTAGGGACCATTGAAAAGCTTCAGCCTGACCCGTCAAAAACGGTTATATTCGCCTTACCGATAGAAATATTGGAAGGATTAAAGTCTCTGGCAACGGCTAAAAATAAAAACTGATCGTTATCCTTGTTAAAACCGAATAAAAAAAGAGGCTAAGCCTCTTTTTTTCATCCAATAAATATTTTTATTTAGAATCCCTCGTAAAGTGGCTTAATAAAAATAAGGGCAAAATATATAACTACCAATCCATGAGTTAGCGTGGGAATCACGCTAAAAAAATTCAGATAAATTTTTTCTGTTCTTTCTATTTTTTTAAGCTTCTCTTGGCTGTTAGTAAATTTCGAATGTCGCAGAATACCCTCTTTCTCTTTCTCAAGACTGTTGATTTTTCTCTTAAAAGAGCGCGCAACCCAAAAATTAACCGCGCTGGCAAAAAAACAAATAATAATATATGGAATGCTGCTTTGTTTTTCGCCGGAAATTTCTTCAAGCATTTTTTGAAGATCAGATATCACCGTAAAATACAAAATAATGTAAACCACCACTGACGTGCCGGCCGTAAAAAATAGGTATGTCTTTCGTTTTCTTAAAGAATTTTTAAACATTTTTTATCTGACTTCTTTTAAGAAATTTTTGACCAGTTCCGCCGTATCTTTTGTACTGTTATAAAATGATTTCCAAACAACCACTATATCGGCATCATTAAAGATTGCTCTTTGGGCTTCTTTAAAAGTATCGCCGCCGGCAACGGCAATCATAACATCATAATTGCTTTTTATCCTTTGAATTTCATGAAAAGGAATTTCCTTTTCAACATTAAGAGCTTCTTCATCTACTCCGCGGTGTAGAATGATCACTTGAGGCGGTTTTTTTAACATACGAAGAACTTTTAAAGGGAATTCCACATTCATCATATCTACCATAGAATCCAACCCGTATTTTTCACACTTTTGGATTAAGATATCCAAGGTCTCTGTCGGCGCGCCTCCAAGAATGGTAATTGCGTCAGCTCCGCCCTCTTGAGCGATTTTTACTTCTGTTTCTCCCCGATCCATACATTTTAAATCGGCCACTATATATGGATCAAAGGTCGTTGTTATTCCTTGTCGTTCAACAATCTTTTTTTGGCGGGAGGATTTAATTCTTTGTTTTTTTAAGGCTGATTCAATTAAAAGGTTCAATAAAGGAGATTGGGTTTTATTTAAATTATGCTTCGGCAAAAAATTAACACCCATTATTCTTTGTTCCCACCACCGTCTTATTTGTTTGATCCCATCTACGCCATAGGTTTTGATCAATGGGGTCCCGGCTTCAATAATAATTCTTTTATC
>CBDVAW010000048.1:0-2663 GCA_965372095.1 uncultured bacterium | reverse complement strand
TTACTTTGACAAAATATTTCATTTTTGATAAGTTTCATTAGCACCTTTGAAATAAAAATATAGTCGCTAACCATAAAAACAACGAAGGGAAAGGAGGAAATATATGTTTTGGGGAACACGAAATCGCAGATTAGATGCAAAAAAAAGATTAAGCCTGTCCAGGAAAATAAGAATTGAACTGGGAGATGAACCGTTTATTGTAAAATACAGAGATTATCTTAGAATATACCCGGAGAAAACAGAAAAAAAATTCAAACCGTCCGGAATATGGAAAACAATTATAGACAAACAAGGGAGAATCCTTATTCCAACAAGACTGCTCAAAAGCATTCCTTACGGACTGGAAACAAACAATATAATTCTTAGCGGTGAAGGCGACTATATTAAGATTCAACCCGGAAGATAATTTTTTAAAAATATCTTCTGATAAGGAAAGGCAATGCCTTTCCTTTTTTTTTGAATATTTTTATTTCTTTTTTTGTCTTCCCTTAATTCTTCTATGCTCTAATCTGGAAGCAAGCCCCCACTGCCTATTAATATGGAAAGCTTTTGGAATTTTTAAAAATCTCTTTCCTTTTTGGACTATTTTTTTAATATATTTCTCCATATATTCTATTGTGCCCTGAAATCCAAAGTCTTTCAAGGGAATGGCTTTAAATGTAATTTCACCTCCATATACGGTTTCTTCAATAAAAAAGACACCATATTCAAAAGAAATAATTCCCGGGTCAATATCAGATAAAGAAACTGATAAAATACCGGCAGAAATAATCCCGGGTGTTTCGGACATAATGCCCGATATGGAAGAAATAAAAATGGAGGCTCCGTCCGAGGAGATAAAAATGCCTTCGGGGGACATCATCCCCGAAGAAATAATAACCTCGCAAGAATTGACACCCCCTCAAGAAGTGATAACCCCACAAGGCATAACTCCATCACAGGTTATAGAATTTTAAGTATGAACAAACTTGGCAAAGGTCTAAAAAATTGAAATTGCGCAAGAAACGATACGTCCATAGAGTATGGAATTTTAAAGTGAATACTTGTTTTGATATGTCCGGCCTAAATAACATATTATCTTAAAAAACTCCGAGGAGCGGAGTTTTTTTTAAATGCGCGAATATGCGTCTTGTGAAAAATTTTCGTTGAATTTTTACGAAGATTTAAAGATTTAAATCATTGACCCTTTCCCAATCAGTCTCGTTAAGAACACTAATCTTTGTGTCGCCGATAATATATAGATAGTCGTTAATATAAATCGCTCTTCTGACAGAAGTTTGGTCTATAGCTTTTACAAGTTTCAATTTACCATTTTGATAGGAAAAAATATAACCTCCTTTCTGCCCCGGCAGAAAAAATATATTATGTTTTTTGTCCAGTAAAAAGGCGTGATGGGTAGAAAGAATGTCTGACCATGATTCGTCTAAAATATATTTATCCGACTCTTTTGGGTCTGTTGGTGAAGAAACATCAAAAAGAGAAATTTTAATCTGCCAGCCTTCCTTTCCTATCCCCAATATTTTATCTTCGCTTATTGGATGCAGATAAGAAGAATAGCCCGGGATCTTCAATTCCCCTTTTAATTCCGGTTTTTCCGGATCAGATAAATCCAGAACATAAAACGGATCAATCTGTCTAAAGGTTACCACATAACCTTTATCTCCCACGAATCTAACCGAATAAATCTTTTCCGTAAGACCCATATCCTTGACCGAACCCTGTATTTTCAAATTCTTGTCCAAAATATAAACATCATTAGCGCTTCCTCCCCTGCTTACTCCGGCCGCAAACCCCCATCTTTCGCCAATAGTTACAGCCGCTCTAATATTATCTTTATACTCGTCTAAAGCGAATTGATTTAATAAACGCCCCGGAACACTGCCAACAGCTTTTATTGCCAAGTCATCTACTCCTATTTTTACTATCCCGGTTTTTTCCACATTTCTTTTATGTTCTTCATAATAACCGGCCATTCTATTGGATAACTCATTTTCTATTCTTAATTTCTCATCATTATCCAAAGAGGCAAAATATTGTTCCAAAATAACTTCAAATTCTAAAAGTTTAGCCTGCTGGCTAATGTCTAAACTTTCTAATTTCTTGATCTTTTCAGTCAGTAATGCGGGAATGATATCTTGGCATTCTTCTTGAAAAAACCCGGAGAAAAATTTCATCACGCTCGTATAATAAGAATAGGTAGTATAAATGGCTTTTTCTGACATATACACTATGGACGAGCCCGAAGAGCCTACAAAAGAAATTTTATTCTCTACCTTCCCGGAGACAGTATCCAATATCATAACAACAAAAGTAATATCTGCGGGAATTGGTCTTACGGGATGATAAATTTCCCGGCAACTGATAACCAACTGTTCTCCTCCCGCTTCTAAGGGTTTAATCGGACAAGGATGATATATGTCAGTCCTGCTTTTTGTGACTAAATATATTTTATCTTTATAGAGACGCGCTTCAACTATGGAATGATTATCGCCTATGTTTATATCCCATTTCTTCCCCGGCGATTGCGGTTCTGAAACATCATAACCGAAAATATTCCTTCCGGAAAAAACTATTAAAATATCATTAGCCAAAAGCAAGTCTCCCGATTCGTCAATATTGGCTTCAAGCGATAATTCAGCCGGTGGAAAAGCATTTATTATATT
>CBDVAW010000047.1:0-3062 GCA_965372095.1 uncultured bacterium | reverse complement strand
GAGACCCGGCCTCGTTGGTAAATCTTGTTGGTAATACTTGTTGACGCTTTGCTTTATGAGGCTCGGCCTTCTCAACAAGGCCGGGTTTCGTAGACGCTATATCTTCGTCCCGTTAGGGCGGGTTTTGTTTTATGGTAAGATAGAAATATAGAGAATGATAAAGAAAATCATAAAAATAATCACATTTGCTTTATTGGCGTTTGTTTTAATAAGCGGTTGTTATCTTTTTGTTGGTTCAGCAAAACCTGCTTCTCCGATTGCTTGGGGTGCGGCTTTTTCCCAGAAGCATAGTCGCGATATGGGGGTTGACTGGAAAGAGAATTATTTGGCGCTACTGGACGATCTTTCCGTAAAACATTTAAGAATAGCCAGCCACTGGGATCTGCTGGAGCCGAGAAAAGACCATTATAATTTTGACGATTTGGACTGGCAGATACAAGAAGCGGAAAAAAGAAGCGTAAAAACGATTTTGATTATAGGAATTAAAACCTCTCGGTGGCCGGAGTGCCATATCCCGAATTGGGCGACGGTTTTGGAAGAAGAGCAGATGAAAGAAAGAGTATTAAACATTGTTCAAGAAGTAGTTCTGCGCTATAAAGATTATCAAACTATTTCTGTCTGGCAGGTTGAAAATGAACCCTTTTTTGCTTTCGGAGAGTGCCCTTTTGAAATGGACGAAGAATTCGTAAAAAAAGAAATAGCGTTAGTTAAATCCTTAGATCCAAACAATAGGCCAATACTGATAACTGAAAGTGGAGAGCTTCCTTTTTGGATAAAAGCGGCAAAAACCGGAGATGTTGTGGGGACAACTATGTATCGCGTAGTTTGGATGGGAGAATTAGGGACTTATTTCCATTGGCCGTTTCCTCCGGTTTTTTATGACAGAAAAGCTAAAATTATTGAGTTATTTTTTAATAAAAAAGTAATTTGCAGCGAGCTTCAGGCTGAACCTTGGGGACCCGCCCTTCTTTATAATTTGCCGCTTGAAGAGCAAAAGAGAACAATGGATTTGGAGAAGTTTAGGGATAATATTGAATATGCTAAAAAAACCGGTCTTGATGAATTCTATTTATGGGGATCTGAATGGTGGTATTGGATGAAAGAAACTCAGGGAGACCCCCGAATATGGGACGAAGCCAAAAAACTGTTTATTAATTAAATAGTTTCCCCGGGTTTTTAGTGCTCGTATTTGACCATTGTTGCCAAGATAAGATATAATTTTTCTTATGATAGACAATAAAAAGCTATGTTATTTAGATTATGCGGCGACCACCCCTATTGATCGGGGTGTTTTAAAGGAGATGATGCCTTATCTAAAAGAAAAGTTTGGCAATCCTTCTTCCATCCATCAATGGGGGCAGGAAGCTATGGCGGGGGTGGAAGTGGCTCGGCAGAAAGTTGCTAATTTTTTAAATTGTACATCGGAAGAGATTGTTTTTACAGGGTCTGCAACTGAAGCTAATAATTTAGTTATTCAGGGGTTAATAAAGTCAATTAAAATTACAGCGGAAAAACCCCATATTATTACTTCTCAGACTGAGCATGATGCCATTTTGCGACCTTGCGAAGTTTTGGAAGAAGAAGGAGTGGCGGAGGTTACTTATTTGCCGGTAAATAAAGAAGGATTCATTGAATCTATTGATGTTAAAGAGGCTATTAAAGAGAATACCGTGCTTGTTTCCATAATGTATGCCAATAATGAAATTGGGGTGATTCAACCCATAGCAGAAATAGGCAAACTGATTGGTGAATGTAATCAATTGCGAAAAGCAGAGGCAAAGATCTATTTTCATACTGATGCGGTTCAAGCGGTTCAATATTTAAATTGTAATCTGAATAAATTGAATGTGGATTCTATGACTTTGAGCGCACATAAAATTTATGGTCCGAAAGGGGTCGGCGCGCTCTATATTAGAAGGGGAATGCCTGTCCGGCCTATGATTTTAGGGGGCAAACAGGAATCAGGAATGCGTTCCGGCACTACTAATGCGGCCGGGATAATAGGGCTTGCAGCGGCTTTAAAAATGATTAAGAATCAGACCCCCGGAGCCAAAAATAAAAATATTCAGGCGTTAAGAGATAAACTGATCAGCGGTATTTTAAAAACTATTCCGGATACGCGGCTTAACGGTTCTGAAACAAATAGGCTGCCGAATAATGTTAATATCAGTTTTAAGGGGGTTGAAGGAGAAGGAATGGTTATTGCCTTAGACCAAGAAGGTATTGCTGTTGCTACCGGTTCGGCCTGCTCCGCCAAAAATCTTCAGCCGTCCCATGTGCTTTTGGCTCTCGGGCTATCCCATGAAGAGGCTCATGGCAGTTTAAGGCTTACTCTTGGGAAATATACCGTCCAAAGAGAAATTGACAAAGTTTTAAAAGTTCTGCCGCTTATTGTGGCGAGATTAAGAAAAATATCAGGGCATTAAATTAATATGAATAACAACTATTCTAAAAAAGTAATAAAACATTTTCTTGAACCTGAAAATTTTGGCAAGATGAAAAACCCGGATAGCGTAGGCGAGGTAGGCAACCCGCGCTGTGGAGATATAATGAAAATTTATTTGAAAGTAGGCAAAAAAGATGGAGGAGATATAATTAAAGATATTAAGTTTGAAACACTGGGATGCGTGGCCGCTATTGCTTCTTCGGATGTGATTTGCGGCTTGGTAAAGCAAAAAACGCTGGAAGAATCTCTTAAAATCGGTCATAAAGATATAAATAATGCCTTGGGTTGTTTGCCGGCCATAAAGATTCACTGTGCTCAACTTGCCAAGCAGGCCTTAAAATTAGCTATAAAAAATTACCGGAATAATAAGAATCCTAAAAAATCTTCGTAAAAATATGTTGATCCACGATTTACCGCCAATAGAATATCCCGAACTTAAGAAGCCGGAGAAAAAACATTTTTGGCCCGGCTTTAAAAAAAATAAAATATCAAATACTATTATCTTAAGTATTATAGTTTCTTCTTTTTTTGGGCTATTGTTTGGAACAGCCGGCGGACTTTATTTTTATTTGGAAACCAAAGATTGTCTCAATGAAATAAATATTGAATTGGCGAA
>CBDVAW010000046.1:0-3083 GCA_965372095.1 uncultured bacterium | reverse complement strand
AATAATCCTTTTTCCCCTGAGCAACAATAATAATAGCTCAGTGGCAGTGTGATTGTGAGGCGAAAGCCTTGTCTCGGCCATCTATAAAGCTGAAAACAATCCCCCCATTTTTTTCTTGGGGGAGAACGGATTATTTAAAACAAAAAAACACCACTTGCCCTCGTTGGCTTGGTTAAGCCAAACTTGACAGATAATTAGAGGAGAGTATACTGTAAACATCTTTGAAACATTATGGTTAAAACATCTAATCAGCAAATTAAAACCCCGATGAACCAAGCCTTTTTGCTGAGGCAGATGTCATCGGGGTTTTGTTTTAGAAAATTATGGAAAAAATAAAAATAAAAGATGAGTCTGGTGATAGAAAATACTGGACTCAAATACCAAATTATATAGCCAATCATTCAACTGCCAACGATCAAGCATTGTATTTCCAAATGAAAAGATATGCAGGAGAAAACGGACAATGTTTCGCCACGCAAGAAACAATAATGAAAAAAATGGGTATAGGAAGAATGGCATATAATAAAGCGTTGAATTATCTTTTAAAGAAAAAATGGATAAGATTTACTGGTATGACTAATGGGAAAACACGACCAATTAAAACATACTCAATAGTTGATATTTGGAAGTTAAATATTATGGAATATGAAAAGATACCGTCCAGAACAGCAGTATCTTCTAAAAAGATACCGTCTGAAACGACAGGAGATACCGGCCAGAACAGCAGTAAGATACCGACCAGAACAGCTATAGAAGAAGAACCATATAAAGAAGAACTATTAAAGAAGAATATATCAGTCAAGACTGATAATTGGATTAAAGATATTCTTTCTTGGTTAGAAGAAAAGAGAAATAGCAAATTCGCCGATTACGGAAAACAGATAGGTGCGCTTGGACGGCTTCAAAAATCCGGGTATAGCCCGACCGACATTAAAAATAATTTAATTGCAATGGAACAAGATCAGTTCTGGAAAGACAAAAATCCTGATTTTGTGAACTTAGCGAGTAATATCCATAAAATTAAAAAATTAAATTCAGTAATATGGAAATAAATAAATTATTTGATAAATTAGAACAAGAGATAAAAACTAACAACACAGAGCTTAAACAGGCTGAAGAATTAGAGAGGTTAATGGAAATAAAAAGACAATATCACGGAGACGATGAGGTGATCAGTTCCTTAGATATGCAAAAATGGATTGAAGCGAATAAAAAGAAAACAAAGTTAGAAGTTAAGTCTGGGATTCCGGGGCTGGATAAAATCGTTGAAGGATTTAGAGGTGGTAATGTTGTTGTAATATCTGCGCCAACTAAGCACGGAAAAACTACTTTTTGCAGGACGCTCACAACTAATTTCATAAAACAAGAAATAAAATCATTATGGTTTTCTTACGAGGAGGGACCGGAAGAATTATTGGAAAAGTTTGGAGAACATATCCCATTATTTTATTTACCGCGGATAGCCAAAGAAAATACAATTGATTGGATAGAGGAAAAAATAATTGAGTCAATCGCAAAATTCAATACCAAAACAGTTTTCATTGATCACTTACATTTTATTGTTGATTTAAAAAATATGGCCAGAGGCGTGAATGTATCGCTATATATCGGGAGCATTATGAGAGAATTAAAAAAACTGGCCTTAAGATATAATATTATAATTTTCTTAGTATCGCATATTACAAAAACTGATATTGACAGCCCTCCGAGTTTGGGAGATTTAAGAGATTCAAGTTTTATCGCGCAAGAGAGTGATTTCGTTATTTTCTTGTGGAGGTTGAGAGACAAAACCCAACAAATGCCAGTTTATCTTAATGATGTTATGTTGTCTGTCCAAGCGAATAGGAGAAACGGAAAAACTGGATTGGTAAAATTAAAATATACAAATGGACTATTATTAGAATTAGAAGAAAAATATGAAAGGGAGTTACTTCAAAAGACTCAAGATAATCAAGGAGAGATATTTAATAGTTGAAAAGAAAATAACTAACCGTCCGGCAGGCGTATATCATCGGGCCTGTATGATTGATCCTTATAGTATTTATCAATGGCACAAAATTTTTACACCGATAGAAAAGAATGTTTGGGAAGATATAAGAATTGTCGGGTTGCCGTTCTATCCGCAGTATCCTATTGGAAAGTATTTTGCTGATTTTGCCGATCCCATTAAAAAAATAGTGATTGAAGTGGACGGGGCAGAATATCATCAAGATCAAGAGAAAGACAAAGAAAGACAGGCAGAAGTAGAAGCAATGGGCTGGACAGTTATCCGAATCCCCGGGCGGAAGACTTATCAGAGTTTAGATGAATATTATGATTATATTGAAACTCACGGAGAGGACGACAGGGGAACTGCGGAAGATATTTTATCTCGGTTGAAATCAGAAACATCAAGAGGCATTTTAATGGGAATATTAGATAAATATTATAAACCCGATGAATAATATATTATTCAAAAGCTACAAAAAAGTATATTTACAGCTTTACCGATTTTTGCTAATAGGGCTTAAAGAAAAAAAGATAACGCGAGAAGACTATAACCAAAAAGTAAAATCAATTTCCGAAAATTATCTGAAAGCCAGAGATAAACTTAGTGAAAGCGAATAAAACAACCCGTCCCTCCAGCGTGCAAGACCTTGCACAGATCTTCCATAAAAAACCAGTAGAGAAGAAAGAGATTTATATTAAAAGCAAATCCGAAACAGAAGCGGAAAAAACAACCCGTCCTCCCCCGGAGTTTCTGGAAAAGTTTAGAGAAAACTGCAGAAAGGCTATTGGGGAAGGGGGGAAGTAAAATACTATGAGCAAAAAACCAGAAAATTTAAAATACTGGAAAAATCAAGCAAGATTATTTTCTGAATATGCAAGAGATGAATATAATGAAGGCAGGGCTTTATTAGCAACATTAGGAAGCCACGGGCATACTTTCACCGAAGATGTTGAAATTTTAGCGAAGGCGTTAAGAAATTATGGCGATAATGTTTTAGCTGAATTATTAGAAAAAGGAGAATGGATGTATCCTTGCGGAAAAACAATTAAAAGATTTAACAGAAAAATAGAAAATATCATTAAGTAGAAAATAA
>CBDVAW010000045.1:0-3973 GCA_965372095.1 uncultured bacterium | reverse complement strand
AAGAAACACTCTTGCCGTCTTCCAGATAATGATATGTAAGTTTTTCCACTTCCAACCCGAAAACTTCTTCCGCCGCAAGCTGATAAAGAAGCAGTTGAGGTTTATCTTTAGACAGAATTTTTTCTTTGGCTGTCCCTGTTTTATAATCAATGATCTCCACCTTATCGCCTATCTTATCAATGCGGTCTATCTTCCCTATTATGGTATCGCCGCCTATCTTCAGCCGAAAATCTTGTTCTAAAGCGGGTTCATTATTAATTTGAAGAATGTCGGGCTTTTGCTTGGAGAACGCGTCATAGAATTGTTTAAGCGCCCTTTCTCCCAGTTTATAATATTCATCCCTTTGCTTTTGGCTGTCATACCATTCATCAATCCATTCCCGCTTGTAAAATTGGAGTAATGCCTTAAGGTCGGCTTTGTTTTTAACCGCCTGCATTGTGAAATGATACAGCGTGTTATGCATCGTTCTTCCGAAACTGAATACGGCCTTGCTTCTTGTGGGAATTTTCAATATGTGGGCAAACTTATATTGGCAAGGGCAGATATCAAAAGCCTTAAGCTGGGTAAAAGAAAAATGATCCGGCAGAGCTGTTCTTCTTTTCTTTTTGGTTTTTTCAACTTTCGCAAGATTTAATTTTGTTTTTGTTGTTATTTTTCTGGCATAACCGAGCTCCGTTAAAAATCGGGATAATTTCTTCTCTCTTGATCCGCCGTAATCTTCGGCGGAAGTCAAAAATAATCCGCTTTTTGCCCTGGTCATCGCCACATAGAAAAGTCTTCTTTCCTCCTGTAAATGAAAATCGCCTTCGGGGATTATGTCTTTGATCAATTTTTCAGGCAACTCAATCGGTTCGCTTTTTTTGGTCATTGGAAATTGTCTGTCAACAAGCCTGAATAGAAATACATATTTAAACTCCAGTCCTTTTGCGGTATGGACGGTCATAATCCTTACTATTTCCGGACCCTGATCCGAATCAAAGGCAAGACTCCCGTCTTCTCCGGATTCCAGCTCCAGTTTTAATTCCTCCATAAATACATTAAGTCTAAGGTCAATATTCGTGTCCTCAAACTCTTTGATCCTGTCATAGAATTGGTTTATATGGTTTATCTCTTCTTCGTTGTCTTTGGCCATTAAATATTTCAGGTAGCCGGAATCGGACATAAAGGCAATAAAAACTTCGGAAACATTTTTTTGGGAAGCCATTTCGGAATGTTTTTTGATCAGTTTTAATATCCCATTAATACTGTTCACGGTTTGTTTGGAGATGTTTTTTATTAACGGCAGTTCGTGGAGAGCTTCGTATATGGATTTGAATTTTTTGTAGCTATGCTGGGTTATTTTAGCTATGTCTTCGGGAGAAATATTTAAAAAAGGCATTCTCAATATGCGATAAACGGCTGAGTTCTCATGATAATTGTCCAGAAGCTTAAAGTAAGAAATAATATCCACTATAACGGGTTTGGAATAAAGTCCTTTCAGGGCTACAAATTGATAAGGGATATTTGCCCTTTCGCAGGCTTTTGAGAATATGTCGGCGGCGTTGTTGGTTCTTGTCAGTATGGCAAAATCGTTAAGGCTTGACCCTTTTTCTTTTTGCAGAATCTCGGTTATTTTGTTTATAATACTTTGAATTTCTTGGTTAGATGTTTTGGAATGAAGATGTTCTATAATGCCTCTTTTTTTTTCTTGGGATATCAGTTTTTTGCTGATTCCGCTTATATGTTCAAGCCTGTTTGGATTGTTGGCCTGGATGAATTTATAAGCCAAGTCCAGAATATTTTGCCGGGAGCGATAGTTTTGAATTAAGATTATTTCTTTTGCTTTGGGGAAGTCTTTACGGAATTGGATAATATTACTGAATGATGCTCCGCGGAAGAAAAAGATAGATTGATCGTCGTCGGCGCAAACAGTTAAGTTGTTTTTAGGAGCGGCAAGCATTTTAACCAATTCGTATTGCGCGAAGTTGGTGTCTTGGAATTCGTCAACTAAAAAATATTTAAACCGTTTTCTGTATTTTTCCAGAATTAACGGTCTATCTTTGAAAAGCTTTAAACAATAATTTATAAGATCGCCGAAATCCAAATATCCGTTTTTCAGAAGCAGTTGCCGGTAGCATTGATACGCTCTTGCCACTTCTTTAATCCGTTCTTTGTCGTCGCCAACTGTTGTTTTGCCACATTCCAAATAATCTTCGGGGGAAACCGTCTGGTCTTTACATCTGGAAAAATGCGACAACAGGGCGTTGATGAACTTAGCGGGGTTGCCAAGAGGCTTATAATAATCCAAATTAAAGCTGTCTATGTTTTGCCGTATTAAGATATTACAGGTTGTAGGATTAGCCAACTTAAAATCAGGAGATAACCCTATATCCATACCATGTTCTTCAAGAACTCTTCGGCAGAAAGAATGAAATGTGGAAATCCAGAGATCGGAATATCCGCAAGACAACAGGCCGTCTATTCTTTCTTCCATTTCCCCCGCCGCTTTATCCGTGAAGGTTAAGGCTAAAATCTCCTCGGGCTTTGCTTTATCCTGCTCAATAAGATAAGCCACTCTGCGCGTAATAACCGTTGTTTTTCCGGTACCCGCTCCCGCAACGATCAAAACGGGACCATTCCCGTGGGTTACGGCTTTTTTTTGTTCTTTGTTAAGTTTTGTTAAATCCATTGTTGTTATTCTATCAAAGAATCGCCGTTAGGGCGATTTTTGTATGCTGCTTTTATAATCGTGGCCTATTATTGCATTTGAGACATCTGTCTGGCCGCTATCATTTGAATTTGCTTCATAGCTTTATTGATGCATTCTTTTAATATTCGCTCCTGGTCTTCTTTGTCAAGATCTTGATTGAGTTGGATATCTTCAATTTCCATTTTTCCGTTGACAGTTACCTTTATCCCGTTCTCTTCAATCTCCGCGCTTTCTTTTGACAGCGCGCTTTGCAGTTCTCTAAGTTTTTGAATCTCTTTAAATTTGTCAAACATATTATAGTAATATACTTTTTAATTTATAAAACATATTCATATTAACCCGACTTTTAAAAAATTGGAACAAAAAGACGCGGGGCGCGGATCCAAGCCGGAGTCCCCTATCTTAAAAAGAACTAAGCCCTGTTACTTCCATTAATCTATATAATAGATATTTATATAATGGAGTTTTCTCAAAAGCGTCGTAGTCAACAGTGTAAGTCGTCCCGTTTTCGTTATTCCATATTCTGTTGATATAACCATAGGCGTCTTCAAACGCTTTTATTTTTGAAGAGCTTCTGATAAAAGCATCTGTTTCCAGATTATAGTCTCCGATATTTTTTTTAGTAAAATTTGCCGAGCCGATGATCATTGAATAGCCGTCCTTGGTTTTTGTTATCATAAATTTACTGTGGCACTGTTCGCCGTGCGTTTTATACCATCTGATTTTGATTTTACAGGACGAATGCTTTTTTAATTCAGCCGCGACGGGACGGTTTGGCACCCCGGTTTTTTTATAACCAAAAGAGTCTTTGTTAGGGTCAAGGATAAGCCGGATTTCAACTCCTCTTTTATGCGCCTGCAAAAAGGCTCTGATTGTTTTTCTGTCTGAAAGATTAAACATTACCATATCAATTCTGTCTCCTTTTGCCGTGTTCGCGATTATATCCAACAGCTTTTTTCCTATCTTTCCTTCCGTTAATAATTGAACTTCCGTATTGCCGTTTTCATCTATAATATTTTTCGTGTTTTCAAACAATGGCAACGCGGCGCTTGAAAAACGTCCTATCGGCTCTTCACTTTTAATTGCATCTTTCCAGATGTGGTCATCAATTTTAATGGCAACATTACTGTGGGCGCTGGAACTATCATGAGGATTGGCCGATGTTATGAGTGTGGACATTTTTCTTCCTTTTGGAGTATTATAGTCGGCTATTATCACCTTACGATGATTTGCCTTAAGGTTTAAAAGCTCTAAATAAGAGCGTATGGTCACTTTTTCTCCTTT
>CBDVAW010000044.1:0-4006 GCA_965372095.1 uncultured bacterium | reverse complement strand
CAAAATCCAATCTTTAAAATATTAGGGAGAATAATTTTGGAAAAAATAGTTTCTAAAGACGCAAAAACGGGGAAAACTAAAACCATAATTCAAAAAGGGGAGATGATAGATCGCCCAAAAGCCCAAGAAATCATAGACGCGGATATTGATAAAGTTCTTGTAAGAAGTCCTCTTGCTTGTAAAAATATCAAGGGGATATGTCAACAATGCTACGGTATGGATCTTGGGCGCAACAAACTGATTGAAATAGGGCAGGCCGTGGGGATTGTTGCCGCTCAGGCAATTGGAGAACCGGGCACACAACTTACCATGAGAACTTTCCATACCGGAGGCGTGGCAGAAGGTACGGATATTACAAGAGGCTTGCCGAGAGTGGAAGAAATTTTTGAAACAAGAACCCCAAGCGGTAGAGCAATCATCTCTACAGAAAAAGGTGAAGTTATAGAAATTGGCCATAGTAAAATCGGCGTTATGGTGAGAATAAAAACAGACTCTTTAAAGAAGACAGACAATAAAAAACTTAGTGAAAAGGCAACCAAAAAGAAGGGCAAAGATAAGGATGAGGATATTATAGAGTATGACATTTCTTCAAAAATGACATTGTTGGTCAAAAAAGGAGACAGGGTCCATAAAGGGCAGCAGCTTTGCGAAGGTAATCTGGATCTAAAAGATTTATTTAAGGCGATTGGCGCGAGAAAGTGTAAAAAACATATAGTACAAGAAATACAAAAAATCTATGTTGATGAAGGAGTCTCAATCCACGATAAGCATGTTGAGGTAATAGCCAGGCAGATGTTTTCCCGCGTACAAATTAAAGAACCCAATGATAGCTCGTTTAGTCCGGGGGAGTTGGTGGAGAAAGCCTATTTTATAGAAGAAAACGCCATGCTTAAAAAAGCCAATAAGCAAATTGCAGTTGCGCAAGAAGTTATTTTAGGCGTTACAAAAGTTTCTCTCACTACTGACAGTTTTCTTTCTGCCGCTTCGTTCCAGGAAACTTCCCGGGTTTTGATCAAGGCAGCTCTTGAAGGGAAAGAAGACCACTTGAAAGGATTAAAAGAAAATGTAATTATCGGAAAACTTATCCCCGCAGGGACAGGTTTTAGAAAATAAACAGAAGTGTTATAATAGAATCACAACAGAAGACCACGCAAGAATTTTTTAAGATTCTCGTGATATATTCACATAATAAAAATATAGGCCGCAATATTCAAAGACATAAAATATACACTTCTTTAAATTCCTGCATTTTACAAGTTTGTTTTATGCTTTACATTTTGCGATTATAAACCGTGGCTCGCAAAAAAAGGACTAAAAAAAACAAAAAATCCGTTAGTGGTAAAAAAACATCTAAGCAATTTACTTTAACCAATAAAACAAAAAGATTTATTGGCGGTATTTTGATGCTTTTTATCGCGGTCCTGATCAGTTTTTCTTTTTTTGGACTGGCGGGCAGAGGAGGGAAATTCTTCATAGAAAAAATAGATATTTTAATTGGAATAGCAATATTTTTTGTTCCTTTAATTTTTATTTTGGGGAGTTTGATGTTTTTTAAATCAAAATATAAAAGATTCTTGGCCCCGGCGGTTGTTACCATTTCTCTCTTATTTATAGGCATAACGGGTCTGTTGGGGTCTTTTAGCCCCGATAAGAAGTTGGGCGGGGTAACGGGATATCTTTTAAGCTGGCCGATCTTAAAAGTTTTTGACCTATGGATTACCTTAATTGTGTTCATAGTCATTATTTTTATAGGAGGCATTATTTTTTGGCAATCAATGTCTTCAGAAAAGAAGCAGAAAGATGAGAAAAAAGAAATAAAAGAAGCCGGGAAAATAGAAACAGATAATAACGAAAAGCCTTCTCAAATTAAAAAAATATTCACTGCTCCGAAATTCCTGGTGAAAGGGATACAATCCGTTTCCACTAAATCTTCTTCTTTATTATGGGGGAAAGAAGAAAAAAATGTAACAGAAGAAATAACAGAAGGGGCGATGATGGCGGATCCCGTTTCCGCGAACACTCAATTTAAGACAGATTCTATTGTTACTGCAAATCTTCAGGAATTTTCTCGGGGAGGGGATTTCAAGTTTCCTCATCTAAAACTGCTTGATGATGATAAGGGAGTTCCCGACATAGGAGATGTTAAAATAAACTCGGCGATTGTCAAAAGAACTTTTCAGAATTTTGATATTCAAGTAGAAATGTCAGGAGTGAATATTGGTCCGACAGTAACCCAATATACTCTTAAGCCCGCGGAAGGGATAAAGTTATCAAAGATTACTTCTCTTTCCAATGATTTGGCTATGGCTTTAGCTGTTCACCCTATTAGAATTGAAGCTCCCATACCAGGAAAATCTTTAGTGGGGATAGAAATCCCAAATAAGGGCAGGATGCATGTTAAGCTGAGAAACTTATTAGAACATCCTCTTTTTCAAAATTCTCATTCGTCGCTTACTCTTGCTCTGGGAAGAGATGTGGCCGCTAATCCCGTTTTTGCGGATTTGGCTCGGATGCCTCATCTTTTAGTGGCGGGAAGCACCGGGACGGGGAAGACAATTTGTCTGAATAATTTGATAATGTCTCTTTTATTTCAGAACTCCCCGGAAACCTTAAAACTGATTTTAGTAGATCCTAAAAGAGTTGAATTTTCAATTTATAAAGGGTTGCCGCATCTTTTGGTTCCGCCCGTTCTGGAAACGGACAAAACTGTCAATATTCTGAAGTGGCTGGTGGAAGAAATGGAAAAAAGATTTGACGTGTTGTCGGAAGTCAAGACAAGGGACATCGTCGCGTATAATGTGTTAATGGCGGAACAAAAAGAGCAAATAATGCCTTATATTGTTCTCGTTATTGACGAATTGGCCGATTTAATGAGTTCCAAGGGGCGTGATGTGGAGGCCAGTATTGTCAGATTGGCTCAAATGGCCAGGGCGGTTGGGATTCACTTGATAGTGGCTACCCAACGGCCTTCCGTTGAAGTTATTACGGGGCTGATCAAGGCTAATATTACATCACGGATTGCCTTCCAAGTAGCGTCTCAAATTGATTCAAGAACGATTTTAGATGCAGCCGGCGCGGAAAAACTTTTGGGATTGGGGGATATGCTTTTTATTTCAGCGGAGATCTCTAAACCTAAAAGAATACAAGGCGCCTTTATTTCTGACAAAGAGGTTAAAAGGGTAATGCAATTTATTAGGTCTAAAAATAAAGAATCCGAATCAGAGTCGGATAAAAAAGACAAGCTTCAAGAAAGTGTTCAAGAAAGTATTGAAAGAAAAAATGGATCCGAGTTCTTCTCCGGAGAAGAAGATTCAATGTACGAAGAAGCAAAAAAAGTGGTGATTCAATCCCGGAAAGCTTCAGCGTCCTTATTGCAAAGAAGGCTTAGGGTGGGTTATGCCAGGGCAGCCCGTTTGCTGGATATTTTAGAAGAGAGGGGGGTTGTCGGCCCCGGAGATGGAGCTAAGCCCAGAGAAGTGTATGTAAGCGAGGAGCGGGATCAAATAGATTGACATTGCCTGAATAAAAAGAGAAAATATTAATAAAATAAGTTTTAAAATGGCCAAACAAACAGACAAAGAAAAAGAAAAAAAAGAAAAAGACATTCAGGAAACAATAGATGAAATAAAACAACGTTTTGGAGAGGGAGCTATTGTAACTCTAAAAGGATTAAAATCCGTTGATGTCGGGGCTATCCCTACGGGCTCTTTCTCTTTGGATTTGGCGTTAGGGATAATGGGCGTTCCAAGAGGAAGAATGATTGAGATTTTTGGGACTGAAAGTTCAGGTAAAACCACTTTGGCTCTTCATATTATTGCAGAGGCCCAAAAACAAAAAGGCAGGGTTGCCTTTATTGATGCTGAACATGCTTTGGACCCTGATTACGCCAAGAAACTCGGTGTTAAAGTGAATGACCTTCTAATTTCACAACCTGATAGCGGAGAACAGGCCCTTCAAATTGTAGAAAGTCTTGTAAGGTCTGGAGGAATAGATGTTGTTGTTATTG
>CBDVAW010000043.1:0-4196 GCA_965372095.1 uncultured bacterium | reverse complement strand
TTTTTATGGATTATGAAACTCTTGGCGAACATCAATGGGAATCAACCGGAATTTTTGATTTCCTAAAAGTTTTTCCGCACAAATTTCTTGAACATCCCGGCAACTCCTTTAAAACTCCGTCGGAAGTGGTAGAATTATATGAGCCGGTAGGAGAATTGGATATTCACAATATTTTAACTTGGGCGGATACGGAAAGAGATTTAAGCGCTTGGCTTGGAAATAAAATGCAACATTCCGCTCTTGAAAAAATATATTCGCTGGAAAAAGAAATTATGGAAAGCAATGATGAAAAACTGATAGATGATTGGCGGAAACTGCAGACATCTGATCATTTCTATTATATGTGCACCAAATGGTTCGCCGACGGCGATGTTCATAAATATTTTAATCCTTATGATACTCCGTATGATTGCTTTATTACTTTTATGAATATTGTAAATGATCTAAGGATAAGAACAGGTAAAAATTTAAAAACAAAAATATTAACTGACGAAAAGACCCCATTGGGAATAAATCTCTAATAGGGCAAAGGTCGAAAATCAAACCTAATATTCAATAATAATTAATTTCTTAAAAATATGACAAAGAAAAAACAAACATCAGCAAAAACAACTAAAAGAAGAGTAACAAAAAAAACAAAACCTATGATAAATGCCGATCCGTATGAATGTTTTTGGGTTTGTAACGGTGAAATTTTGAAAAATCTCAAAGAACTGTCTAATACATTGAATAAGATGAGTGAGAATGTATTTAAATACCATGTTACGAAAGAAAAAAACGACTTTGCCGAATGGGTGGAAAAAGTTTTTGGAGACAAAACTCTCGCCAGAGAACTAAAAAGACTAAAAACCGCGAAATCATCCGCGACAAAGATTAAGGGAAACATTAAATAGAACTCGTATTTTAAAAACAGCTGTAAAAAGCGATAAAAACACCAATCGCCCTGACAGGGTATTAAAGTATGGATAAAAATACAATAAAAACAAACCAGGCTCAAGCTGACTGCTTATTTGAAGTTTCTTGGGAAGCCTGTAATAAAGTTGGGGGGATTTACACCGTGCTTCAATCTAAGGCGAAGCAAATGATAAGCCATTACGACCAACAATATTTTTTAATAGGCCCTTATTTTCCTGAAAAAATAAAAGGATCTTTTCTAGAAAAAGCTCCGCCACAGTGTCTTAAAACAGCATTCACGGAAATGGGGAAACACGGAATTAAGTGCCATTTCGGCACATGGCTTATACCCGAAGAGCCAAACATAATCCTGATAGATTTTAAAGATTTTTGGCCGCGAATAGACCACATTAAGACTGAATTATGGGAAGAATATAAAATAGATTCTCTGAACAGCGGACATGCTTTTAATGAACCTGTGGTATGGGGATACGCGGTGGGTATGCTCTTGGAGAAAATTCATTCTACGTGCAAGAAAAAAAATGTTGTAGCTCATTTTCACGAATGGCTCAGCGCGAGCGGGTTGCTTTATTTAAAGAAAAATCAAATCAAAATTGGCACGGTTTTCACTACCCATGCAACTACCCTCGGCCGAACATTATCTTTTAATAATATTGATTTTTATTCTATTCTCAACAAGATAGACCCCGGAAAAGAAGTTGTTAAATATAATGTTAAAGATAAGCACCAACTGGAAACACAAGCCGCCCAAAACTGTGATGTACTCACAACGGTTAGCGAAATCACAAGTATGGAAGCAGAGCGCTTCTTGGGAAGAAAGCCCGATATATTGCTTCTTAACGGTTTGGATTTGGAAAAATATCTTACGTTTGAAGAAATAACGATAAAACATCGCATACAGAGAGACCGCCTAAGAGAATTTTTACTTTTCTACTTTTTTCCTTATTACACATTTGATTTAAAAAACACGCTTTTCTATTTTATAGTCGGCAGATATGAATTCAGAACCAAGGGTATTGATATTTTTATTAAATCTCTCGCGGAGCTTAATAAAAAGCTGATCAAAAGCAAAAGTAATAAAACGATTGTCACATTCTTCTGGATTCCCACGGCAACCAAAGGCATTAATCCGGAAATTTTGGAAAGCAGAGAACTGTTCCAGGATATTAAAGATTCTTTGGAAGAAGTATCGCAAGAAACCAAGGAAAAAATTCTTTATGCCACGGTTGAAGGAAAAGGAATAACTAAAGAAACTTTATTTGAAAAAGATTTTATCTTTGGAATAAAAAAGAAACTTCTAAAATTAAAAAGAAAAGGTCTGCCGCCATTATCCACACACCTACTCGCTGACCCCCAAGATCCTATTTTAAAATCCCTTAATGAGGCTGGCTTGACCAATAAAAAGAGTGACAAGGTAAAAGTTGTTTCTTACCCGATTTATTTAACCGGACATGATGGACTATCCAACTTGGATTACCAGGAAAGTATTCAGGCATGCCACTTGGGAGTTCTTCCTTCTTTCTATGAACCATGGGGATATACACCACTGGAAACAGCCGCTCTCGGAGTAGCCTCTGTAACCACGGATTTGGCGGGATTTGGAAGATATTGTCAGCAGTTGGATATAAACAAAAAACAGTTCGGGATATTTACCCTGGAAAGATTTAATAAAACGGACGAGGAAGAAATTCAAGCGCTTTCAAAATTTTTGTATCGCTTTTCCAGATTTTCACGCAAAGAAAGAGTGCAAAATAAAATGCAAGCAAGGAGAATAGCCGCCAGAACAGATTGGAAATTTTTTGCTGAAAATTACATTAAAGCCCATAATCTGGCCATATCTAAAATAAAAGACCAGTAAGTATCAATTAAAAATTGTCTTACCAAAAACAAGCAAGCAATATGCCACAAAAGAAAGATACTAACAAAGTAAAAATTATCCATTGTTTTGAGAACAAAAAATCGCGCGCGAAAACAGTTAAAAAAGAGCCCGGATTTCTTTTAACAAATAAGATGGGCGGTTATTTGTGGCTAACCGGCAAGGCGATCAGCCGATATCAAGGCTGGTTTTTTGCGCCTTCAAAAACAATAGGAGAAAAGATATTCAAGGTGATAGAGAATATTGAAATATCCGGCGAACCGAAAGTTTCCGAAATTAAAAACTATTTTTGGGGGATCAAGCGCAAGAGAGGCAAAATAGAAGAAAGCTTTTATCTTCCATCCTGTTTTGATTCCTTGGTTTATGAAACAAGCGACATATGCGATGTTGACATTATTCTGGATATTAAAGAATCTTATGATAACAGCGAAGATAATCGCATCTATGAGATTTCTGAAGAAAAAGAGCTGATTATGGTTAAATACAGCAGACAAGGATATGATATTAAGCCGCTCTATTTGGCAATTAAAACCAACGTGCGGCAAACAAGCAAAAAGAATATCAACGAATGGATTCCAAGAGAATATTCATTAGACCGGGAAAGAAACTCTCCCCCGGCCGAAAGATATGTTTTTAAAGCATTGAAATTAAAAGCCAAAAAAATTGTTTTTTCAATCTCTGAAAATAAAAATGAGGCAATAAAAGAAGCGCGGTATGTCGCTAAAAACGGCATTAAGATAGAAAAACTGAAAAGAAAAGAAAAGACAAGGGAAATAAAAAACAAAGAGATTGAAATGGCTTATCTTTGCGCGCAAAACGCTCTGAACAATCTTTTGATTTATCCATGCAATAAAAACCTTGGCATAAAAATATACGCCGGCCTGCCGTGGTTCTTCCAATTCTGGCCGAGAGACGAAGCTATTTCGCTTAAAGCCTTATCAAGCTTTCAAAAAGAAAAGGCGGAAAAGATTTTATGGCGGTTAATAAAATCCATCGGTGAAGACGGCAATGTCGGCAATTCGGCAGATGCCACAGGCTGGATTTTCAAAAGAGCTGAAGATATTATTGAGCAAAAAAGATTTGCCCCTCCGGAGATTAGAAAAATAAAGCAATCTCTGGAAGAAGCAATCAAAAAGCTTTTGGAACACCATACTAAAGACGGTTTTGCCATAAACGGACCGAAAGAAACCTGGATGGATAGCATAGAAAGGCAGGAAGCCAGAATAGAGATTCAGGCCTTGCGACTTAATCTATATAAACTGGCATTTAAGCTCACAAAAGATAAACAATATTCTGAACTGGAAAAACAACTAAAGCAACAAGTGAAAGAAAGATTCTGGAACGGAAGATATCTGGCCGACGGCTTCAACCCCGAAAACAAGGCAAGAGATTTTACCATCAGACC
>CBDVAW010000042.1:0-4297 GCA_965372095.1 uncultured bacterium | reverse complement strand
GTGGTTTCAGAAACTCTTTCCGGCGTATAGGATTCTTCCATAACAGCTCCGGGAGCATCTATTGATGTTATGGTATCCTGCGCCGACAGTCCGCCTTTTGATACAAAGCCTGAATATCCTAATTCCGCCGGACTTTCTTCCAAATATTTTTTGAATTCCTCTTCAGAAGAAAATCTTTTCATTTCTTCCGGCCCGGAAGTCATCACAGGAGAGGGATCTGAAGACATAATACGAGAAAAATTATAAAAATAATATGAAAAGCCGACGGGTATTGAGTTTGAACAACTTAAAACAACCCCTAAAAGAGCTATCATAGAAACTCCTGTCACAACTGCTATAACAAAATATCTGTCCATTGTTTTTTTAAAAAAGTCTTTCATATTTTAATATGGCTGTTAATTATTCTTAGTGTATTATTTTATAAATATTTTATTGCGCAAAATAACTATTCTCCGCCGCGTAATAAAACTAATTAATTTTCAAAAGTTCCACTTCAAAAATAAGCATGGCATTTGGCGGGATAGAACCATTTGCCGTCCCTCGCTCGCCATATCCAAGCTCCGCCGGAATAGTTAATTTGCGTTTTTCCCCTATTTTCATTTCAAGCAGACCAAAATCCCAGCCCTTAATAACCTGCCCCGCGCCAATGGTAAAAGTGAAGGGTTCGCCTCTATCCAAGCTTGAATCAAATTTTGTTCCATCAAGCAATGTGCCCGTATAATGGACAGACAGTATGTCGCCATTCTTTGTTTCGTCCTGTTCTCCCGCCCCTTCTTGGATAACCTCAATATTCAAACCAAGGCCTTTTATCTCTGTTTCTTCCGACTCGCCTTCCACCTCTATATTATTGTCTGTATTTTCTTTTTGTTCCGAATCAGTATTAACATCCGGCAAATAATAAAAACAGAGGACAATTGCCATCAAAGCGACGATAGCGGCAGGAATAAACCTGTTAAAATCAGATTTTAAAATTTGGAACGACATAAAAATTTATAGTAGTTAATAATATTTCTTGTATTGTATCATTGTTCGTTAAAAGAAAACATCTATTCATAAATAATGGTTATTGGCCCATCGTTAATTAAACCAACTTCCATATATTCTCTAAATATTCCCGTTTCAACAACAAGCCGCGATGTTTTAAGTTCTTTCACGAATAAATCAAAAAGTTTTTCGGCTGGCGCGGGATCAGCCGCTTTGATAAAGCTGGGCCTGTTACCGTTAGAAGTATCTGCTAAAAGAGTAAATTGAGGAACCGCAAGAATATCTCCTTTGACCTCTTTGATGGAACAATTCATCTTATTATTGCTGTCTGAAAAAATACGCAGTCTTAGTATTTTTTGGGCACATTCTTTGATTGTTTCTTCGTTATCTTCCCGCCCAATCCCCACTAAAACAAGCATCCCTTTTCCTATGTCGGCCACTGCCTTTTTTTTAACACTTACCGACGCTCCGGTTACTCTTTGGATAACTAATTTCATAATTTTACTTTAATTTAAAATTCAGCTTTTGGTAATTCGGCGGCAAATAACATTGAGAAATCAACGGGAACAAGAACAAAATTAAAAATAAATTCCGACTTTTTCATAATAGAAAAAACATGCTTGCTTTCTTAGTATTTTAAGCTCTTCGCTCTATTTAGCGCTTAATATAAGTTTAAGCAGAAAATTAATGGACACATACGCAACCTTTGCAAAATCCCCTTTCGCCGCAATAATGTTCTTTCCCCTTGTCGCAATTAAAAAGGTCGGGGATGCCCGGGCTGCAATATGATTCCATATTTTCAAACAAACAGTCTTCGTCAACAGAACACTCTATAGCCATAACTTTTCCGCCCGGCTCAAAACAGGTAATAATATATTCCTTGTCGCAATCAAGCGGAGACACTTGCTCTGTTTCTATTTCTGTTTCTTTGTCCAATAAAAATACGGGGATATTCACATCGTCCCAAACGCTCATATTCAGACAAATAAAGACTCCTATAACAAATAGAATGATGATGATTAAAATATATTTTTTGTTCATAATATTATATTAATTATTTTTAAAAATTTTTGCGTATTTTTGCAAGATATTGAAATCTTTTTTCAAGTTTCCCAATGTATTGGGATTATATATTGCCACCGCGGGATGATACAAGGGAAGAAAATCAATTTTTCCATAACCGGTTTCTGTTTCAAAAATCTTGCCGTGGATTTGGCTGATGGGCTTAATTTCTTCCTCTAAGCCAATATTTCTCATAATATATTCCATAGAAAATCTTCCTAAGGCGACTATTACTTTTGGTTTAATAATATTTATTTGTCTGTCCAAAAAAGGCGCGTACATTTTAATTTCTTCGGGAGAGGGGTCTCTGTTCATCGGCGGACGATCTTTAATTATATTAGTGATGTAGATATCTTCTCTTTTTATTTGGATTGAATCCAATAATTCATCTAAAATCCTACCCGCGGTTCCACAGAAAGGCCTGCCGGTTGCCGCTTCATTTTTGCCCGGAGCTTCGCCAATAAACATTATTTTAGCATAATGGCTTCCTTCTCCTATAACCGGAAAGCCTTTATTTTTTATCCTTTCTGCGCACAGAGACGATTCTTCTAAATGAATTACCTCTTCTTTTATCTCTTTTAATAATGCCGTTCTGTTGTTTGAATTATTTGTCATTGAATTAATAATAGCAAAAAATTGTTTAACTGGCGAGATTCAAAATATCTTTTATTTTCTAAGTATGGCAACAATGGCGGCTGGGCTTGATTTTTCTAAAGAATGTGGTATAATTTTACCAGTTTATTTAAAAATTTAATAGCCAACCTTAAAATAAAACGCTGCATTAAAGAGACAGATGTAACTAGTTTTATTTTAGGCGCTTATAGAAAGGAGGTTGTGCAATATGCCATCCAACTCTCTCAATGCGGGATTAGAACAGTTAAAACTTCCTTGTTTTCCTCCTCTTCCAAATCCACGGACTCAAGATTTCAAAGTCAACGCCGGATCAACGGTTCATGTTATAAACAATCCAAGCAAAGATAAATCAGTAATCATCAGCTCTGGCGCTTACAATATAACCTTTATAAAAAATAAAGGCGGACAAATTGTAGAAACCGGTTTTTCAATAGATAAACAGGTACTGGGAAATGAAGATATGTATATTCCAAAACATCTATTTAAACCGGCCCACAAGTTAGCTTGTATTGTTTTAACAGATCACGAAAACAGAATAAGAAAAAATTCCCGCAAAAAAAGCATGTTTTAATTTTCAAAACATGCTTTTTGTTTGCCTTAAAATATTATTTCCCCGGGCATACATTAATGTTATTCGGGTAAAATCGCGAGAGTATTATTAAAGCGATTAATATAATTAAAAAGGCCGATAACGGAAACAATTTCCACTATTTGAGCGGCGCTAAATTTTTGTCTTAGATATTTAAGAATTTCCAAATTATCAACATTGGCATTAATGGTAACATCTTTTACGAGCTCAATAACCATTCTCTCTCTTTTCGGCAAATTTTTAATTGTCTTGATCTTTTGGATTGTTTTTTCCGTGGCGCCAAACTTTTTAAGCATATTGCTCGTTACATCAACGCAGAAAGGACATTTCAACATATCGGAAATTGTATAGCCTATCTTCCATTTAAGATATAGTTCTACCTCCCCTTCCGTCATAATCACATTAAAAAGTCCTGTAAATTCTTTGACAATTTCGGGGCTATGGGCCATTACTTTGACCCATTCGGGAGTTTTGCCTGACTGTTCCTCAAACTTTTTATAAATTTTCCGCACTGTTTCCGTAACTTCATTTTTTTCTAAAGTGGGTATTAGGGCCATATTACGATAATGTTATTATTAATTATTATATTATTATATTAATTAAATGAAAATTGACAAGGCGGTTATAACTCCAAAAAACAGAACAAAATAACCAAAATTTATTTTCCCGGCAATTTTAAATAATATACTTATGGTCAAGAGTCCGAAAATAAAAGAAAATGCCATCCCCCATACAGATTCCTCGGTAAAGGAAAATTGTTTGAAGTTCCAGACAATATTACCCAAAAAAACTATTGGCAGACTCATCAAAAAGCTGAGTTTTAACGCCCAATTTTTATCAAAATTTCTTAATAAAAGGAATGACACGGTAAGCCCGGAACGAGACAATCCCGGCAATACGGCCAAACCTTGAGCTATGCCAAGAAGAATTCCGTCAAATACTGTAATGTTCGCGGGGTTTTTGCGTCCTCCGTCTCGTGCCCTTATTTGCAACCATCCCGTAATAAGCAATAAAACGCCTATAATGATA
>CBDVAW010000041.1:0-5199 GCA_965372095.1 uncultured bacterium | reverse complement strand
TATGTCCCGCTTTTTTTTGAGATCTATTGTTTAACCACCACTTGAAGCGGCGCCCTATTGACCCAAAACCATAGCCACTCTGCATTGTCAAGGGGCACATTAACACATCCGTGACTCCTTACCGAGCCAAATGAATTGTGCCAATAAGCGCCATGAATAGCTTTTAGACCGTCAAAATACATATCAAAAGGAACACCCGGCAGATCATAGTCCCATCCTTTCATATAACTATGAATACGGAACGAATAAATCCTGAAAACGCCCTTTCTGGTCACGGTTCCATAAGCGCCGGTTGAAACCAAGGTTTCTAAAGCAATTTTGTCTTCCCCTTCTTTGTTTCTTTCAATCGCTCTAAGAGTCTGATCTGACAAATCTATTTCTATCCATTTTTTTATCGTATTGGAAAAAATAATAATCTCATCTTGAAAAACAATTTCTTTTATACATTCCGAAGCAGCCGGAATAAACCATTTTCCGCTGCCATAACGATTCCATATGTCCGCCGTCACGCCATACCATGGTCTTCCTTCTTTATCAAAAATGACTTCTCTGTTGATTTTCAGAATAACTCCCGCTCTTAATTTCCATATTCTCCTAACCGGATAATAATTAAAACCCGGTCCGGAATACACTTTCAATCCTGTTCTTTTAACTTGAATATATGATCCTTTGGATAACAACTTGCCACCGCAAAAAATTTCTCTGCCAGACCGATTTAAAAGCTTTTGCGGCTCTCCTTCCTCGTTGAGAGCATAAACATATAAACGATGATTTCCGTCCTTAAATTCTTTTGGCAAATACCACTTAAAACCATGATATTGATCGGAAAAAGGCAAATCAATCCTTAGTAAATCCGCTGTGACTTCTCCAATCTTTTTAGTCAATACACTGTTGGCAGGCCAATTTAACCAAATACCCAACCGAAGAGGTTTACTGGAATTTAAATCCTTCGCCCATCCACTGGCTCCAATATCACAATTTGATTCGTCATGATAGCCAATTATGTCTGAACTTGCATTGCATTCATTTATACGCGAACTAAATATGCTTATCGCGACAAAAAAAACAATAACCCCAAGAGATAGTTTTTTAAACCACATAATGTTTGTTTTCAACTTCTATTTTAAAAATAAAATAAAAATTGAATTATATTAAATTATCAAAATGCTAATAATAATTATGGCACAAATTTTCTTTAAGTCAACTAAAAACACTCTAACAAGAAATACAAGCTTAAGCCTGTATTTTATTTATATCTTTGGTTCTTTAAATTAAAAAACGCTTAATCTAAAAGAATAAACGCTTTTTAATGCCCTATCGCGTCTTTATAGAAGACTCCTGGAAAAAAATCCAGGTGGGTGTCCGCAAATACAATCCAAGGATTATATCAATATAAGACTCCCGTAAAAAACTCTTAGTCCAGAATCTAACTAAAAAGAACATCAATAGGGCATCTTTATTATATTTCGTTTTAGACCTCCGGTCAAGAGCAGAAAATTTTGGCTATTTGCTTAATAAGAGAAACCACTACCGGCGGCGCAAGTAAGCTATAGGATGGCACATCTTGATCGTCGGGGATAGTCCATGGCTCTTCAATTATATCAACTTTTTTAGAAGCTTCATTATTTTTATATCCATATGCCGGAGTTCTTTCGTAGTCATCTATATATTCATCAGCCAACTTCACCGGAACCGTATTTCTTAAAAAAACTTTCGGAATGCCATATAATAAGAAGGCCTGTTTGATTAATTTGTCATCTTTCTCTAAACGCTCTTTAATGGAGGCTGTCCCTAAACTATCGCCTTCCTTCCCTACCATTCTTTCTCCTTGGCAATCCGGATCGTCACAGATAAGATAGAATGTGTTTTGTTCCTTATTATATCCGACTTTTTCAGTTGGAAAAACCTTTAGATTTCTTGACATCTGGCAGCGAGGACAAATCACTCTGTATTTAATCCTCTCCTCTATTACCGCCTTGGGGACATCTATAAGTACAAAAATGTCCGGGTCTTTTCTGTGATCAATTAAATCGCGAAAAAACAAAGAATAGGAAATCTGATCCAGATCTCTTGGAAATCCGTCAATAAAAAGAGCTTTTTTACCTATTTGGCCTATCTCTCTTTTTATCAGAGCCAATATAAGCTCTGTCGGTAAAAGACTTTTTGTATCTCTGTTAATCAAAGATTTTACCGCATCTTCAAGAGAAACATATCCCCGATAATTTTGCTCCAAAAAATTCATTATTTCCTGTCTTTTGTCCGGCTGTTCAAAATCTTTATGCACTTTTCTAATCATATCTCCTATTGAGAGATGGGCGACTTTATCGCTTCCGAATATATCAATGAACAGTTTAGAATAAGTCCCCTTGCCTGAATTTTTTTTACCCAAAAGATAAGCTATGAAAGTGTTGTGTTCTAAGTATTCTTTAATCTGTTTGATTTCTGCACCCGCCTTGAATTCAAAATATTTTCGCCTTTCCTTTGGGTCGGATAAATTAAAAGCGGAAAGCACTTCCGTCTTGGTTTTATAAATTGGAAATTCAATATCTTTCATAAAAATTAAAAATTAAAATAATAATTATATATTTAAATATTCAAATTATTCCCATCTGTAATAATTTTAATATCACCGTCTATGTCTGTCCTTAGAATTTTTATACCAAACTTTTCCAGTTTTTCCAAGACCTCTTCATTCGGATGTCCGTAAGAATTGTTTCTTCCGGCCTGGATAACGGCAATCTCCGGCATAATATTATTTAATAATTCTTCCGAAGTGGAAGTCTTGCTGCCATGGTGCCCTATTTTTAAAACATCCGTCTTTATTAAATATTTCTTTTGAACCAACTCTCTTTCTGTAGATTGATCGGCGTCTCCTGTTAATAAAAAAGATCTGTTGCCAAAAATCAAGTTAATGACTATGGAGGTATTGTTGAGATTTTTAGGGCTTAACCCTTTTAAAATTTCCTGCGGATGTATAATATTAAAAAAAGCGCCTGAGACTGAAATATATTGACCGGCGCGCGCTATTGTTATTTTAGCCTCCTCTTCTTTAATCAATGTTTTCCATTTTTCAAATTCAGCTTTATCGCACTCAACCCCCGTCCACAAAATCTGCTCCACATCATATGCCTCCAAAACATAAAGAAGCCCCGCCATATGGTCGTGATCAGGATGAGTAAGGATAATAAGATCTATGGTTCTGTCGCCAAACGGCATTTCCCGACCCAATTTTTCCAGTATGGCAAGCCCGGGTCCGCCATCAATAAGAATTTGGTGTCCTTGCGGAGTTACAATAAAAATAGCATCTCCCTGGCCTATATCAAAAAAGTTAACTTCTAAAAATTGTTGGCGGCTCGCCTCCAAAACCAATAGCCATGCTGCCATATTCAAAACCAAAAAGCCTCCCAGGATCAGAAAAACTAATTTTTGTTTTTTATTGAGCAATATCATTGAAAAAGAAAAAGCCCGCAACGGCTTTTTCTAATTTACAAATAGGCTCCGCAAAAAATAATAACCGGAGACATTGTTGCATTTTATGTTTTAAAAACTAAAAAAGTAAAAACAATATGCGATTCCTTTATTTGTCCGTGTCTTTTTTCCCCAATATTCTGAACATCTTGGTGCCGCATTCGGGACAAGTGCCAGTCATAGCTCTTCTCTTAACATCGCCTTTTCCTTTCATTTCAACTTCTTTAGGTTCTTGTATTTCTCTTTTAGCTTTACATTTTACACAATAAGCTTCCATAATAGTTTGTTTAACGAATATTAAATTAAATGAATGGACAGCTATCATTGGCTTATAATAGCTTTTATCTAAAATGTCGCTCCCTTTGGTCGCTCCATTTTGGATGACGCGTTGCAGCTTCTCCACAACACATTCGACCTTTAGAGTGTGGGATTCGAACCAGAATCAATTTAGCGGGGGTTCAAGATGCGAGGAGCGTGATGTGTCCATAGGACACATAAGCGATGAGCAACGAAGAAGATTGCCCGAATTCTTTCCGCCCAAAGGGAAGCGAAATAATGGGTCAATTTCTTCGTCACTTCTCCTCAAGGTATTAATCCTTAATACCTTTTCGTCGTCGTTTCTTAAACTTAATCCATTATTTCGTTTCTAAACTTGACTCTGGTTCGAATCCCACACTCTTTACTATATCTTAATAATAACTCATTTAAGGTAAAAATAACAGTCAAGGGCACTGTTCTTTAAAATAACCGCTCATAATGGAATCGTTTTGAAAAAATATATCAAGGAACTTTTTGTTTAAATTTTCAAATAAAGCGAAAAAAATTATTTACTAATGGACGAATTTAAATTATCAGCCTCGTTAAAATGTTTTTTTGCCTCTTCTTCTTGGTTTAGTTTTAAATAAATGGAACCCAAGTCACTATGAAGTTGCGCCTTACTCACATTACTGCCGGCCGTCTTGGAAGACAATGCCTTTTTATACGCAACAATAACTTTATCATACTCGTTGAAATGACCCAATACATCAGAATATAGGCGAAGCACCGTTGGGTCGTCCCAATAAGAAAAATCCATAGTCTCTACGGTCTCAATGACCTCCCTGGCCAAATCATAATCTCCGGCAAAGCGAGCTGTTTCGGCTAAAATAAGATGTGGGCGCGGAAGTCTCGGCTCTAAAGCTACCAGCTTCTTTGCCAAATCAACAGCTTCGGGATATTGTTTTTGTAAAATCTTGGTATGTATTAAAACCTGATACCCCTTTTGATTGGTGGGACTTAAATTAATGGCATTTTCAAGCACCTCTGCGGCTAAAAGAAGATATTCTTTCTTATCTGATAAAGGATATGCGTTATAAAGCTGTCCTAATTTTAATTGAGAACGAAGGTCAAAAGAATTGTCATTAATGCTCTCTTTCAATTCCGCGGTTATTATTTCAAAACTTTTTTTGAAATTATCACCGGCCGCGCCGTTAAATTGTCTGGCACCGGCCATCTTAACAACAACCCCTCCGAAATAATCTCTTATTTGATGTTTCCCCAAGGGCGAAACATCTAAAGCTTTTTGGCAATACGCGATTCTCTGCTCGGGAGTCATTCTTTCATCTACCAAACACGGAACCACGGAACGGCTGGATCTCACCGGATTGATAACAAATATAATGAAAGACCAAGACATTAGTATTATAAAAATAACGCTTAAAGTTTTATTCCATTGTGAAGCAGAAGGCTTAT
>CBDVAW010000040.1:0-5481 GCA_965372095.1 uncultured bacterium | reverse complement strand
GCCGGGATTTCTTTGCCCAGAGCGCTTCAAACATTAGCCGATCAATCCAAAAACAAGGTACTCAAGAAAACATTATTAGATATTACAAGAGAAATCATTAAAGGAAAAAATTTTTCAGAGGCCTTGCTTAAACATTCTAAAATTTTTTCTAGATTTTTTGTAAGTATGATTAAAATAGGAGAAGAAACAGGAACTCTGGAAAAAGTTTTAGAAACCTTGTCTCAAAAAATGGAAAAAGAACATAAACTTAGGGCCAGTGTTAAAGGTGCCTTAATGTATCCTGCGGTGATTATGGTTGCTATGGTGGGGATTGGTACTTTAATGCTAATTATGGTTGTCCCTCAATTGGCGTCAACCTTTAAGGATATAGGGATTGAATTGCCCCTGACAACCAGAATAATTATAGGATTTGGCAATTTTGTGTCTGAAAAATGGTATCTTGGCATTTTGATAATTTTTGCGGCAGCGGGTGCTTTAAAGATTGTTTCAAAAAGCAAACAAGGGAAAGAAACCATTGATATGGTTCTTCTAAAAATTCCCATTATCGGCAGTCTTTTAAAAAAAACAAATACGACGATTATCATAAGATCATTAAGTTCTTTAATCTCCAGCGGGATATCCATTGTTCGCTCTTTGGAAATAATTTCCAATACCGTGGGGAATGCTTGTTTTAGAAAAACAATGGTTGAAGCTCTTGAAGAGGTCAAAAAAGGAATTAAACTTTCCGAGATATTGAAGCCCCATCAAAACCTTTATCCTCCATTGGTCATACAAATGATTGCGGTAGGGGAGGAAACAGGAGAAACCCCTTTTATCTTAAGCAAGTTGGCTGACTTTTTTGAAGATGAAGTAAATCGTATCACCAGAAATCTATCTTCCATTATTGAACCTGTCTTGATGGTGTTTATCGGGATAGCTGTTGGATTTTTTGCTATCTCAATGCTCCAGCCTATGTATTCCATGCTTGGCACTTTGTAGTTTGAAACCATAAGAAATCCATCGAATATAAGAACTTTTAAAAAGAGTTGCCTACATTTTTTAAAGATAATTTTATTATGCGAATAAATATAAGAACGAAAAACGGTTTTACATTAACAGAACTTTTAATAATTCTTGGCATTATCGTAATTCTTATATCTATCAGCATCCCGCTAATAAATAACATCAGACCGCAACTTATATTAAGCGGCGCGGTGAGAGATTTAATTACCAATATTCGTTATGCCCAGCAATTGGCAGTTACCGAACAAGCTGATCACGGAGTTTATTTTTCTACCACGACAGAAGACAAATATCAAATAATCAGACATAAAAATGGCGCAGATAGCGTTGTTAAGGAAAAGCTTCTCCCGGACGGGATCAATTTTCAGCAAATAACTCCTCTCACCTCAAACGAGATAAGATTTAATCCTTATGGGGCCGTGGATGAAGATGGAGAAATAACTTTAATTAATAATAATGGTGCTACCACAACTGTCAGAATTAGTTCTTCCGGCTTTGTGAAAACACTTGATTAAATGTTTTTTTTGAAAAACAGACAAGAAAAAACCGTTTTCCGTGTTTTCCCATCCAAAGTTTTTAGAGGGTTTACCTTAATGGAAGCAATGATAGCGGTTTTTGTATTAACCATAGGGATAATAACAGTTTTCCATGCGTTTTCATTAGGTATTAAAGTAGAAAAATTATCTAAAATGGCTACAGTTGCGTCTCAGCTTGGACAGGGGAAAATTGAAGAAATTATTGCGGAGCCGTATGATGAAATTTCTATTGGCACAACTACCGAAGACTCGGTCAGTTCACCTTTTGAGTCTTACAAAAGGGTAACCGTAATAAGCTGGTATGATCCGGACAACCCAGGTCAGCCTTCGGCCGGCGATTTGGGGATTAAAAAAGTTATAACAACCGTATCGTGGGGGTCTCCCTTAAATGCAGCAAAGAAAAACATTGAAATAATTACTTTAATCAATAGACATTAAAATGCTGAAAAAACATTTTCAATCAGGTTTTACTCTAACGGAAACAATAATAACCGTTGTTATTTTTGCTTTAATTCTTGTTGCCGTTTTTTCTGTTTATACTTTAAGCCACAAGGCATACAGAAAAGGGGAAAGATCGGCGGAAATAACACAAAACAGCAGAGTTGTATTAGAAAGGATGGTGAGAGAAATTAGACAGACAAGAGAAATGGTTACCGAGCTTCCCGTGGCGATAGATTCGGAAATCCCCGATGACGCTGTCAGCGCTATTGAATTTGAAGATGGACATATTGAAGAGCTATATAATTATATTCGCTATTTTAAAGAAAACAATTTTATTAAGAGAGAAGTGGTCGGATATTATTTTTCCGGGGATGCGGGAGAGACGCTTGTCCCATGGAATTCCAGTCCGCCGGGGGGGCAAACCTTGGAAACTAAAATTATAAGCGAAGTTCAATCTATTGGAGAATATATAAGTGATTTAAATATATGGGGCTCTAAATTAATTCATATAGCTTTAACAGCAAAAAAGGGGACCGAAGAGATTGAATTAAGGACAAAAATTTTCGGACGCAACTTTTAATTTTTTACTTAATTACAAAATATTTTTTCAATCTTGAGGGCATTAGACTTTTTTTTAACAATGCCGCAATTGATAAGAAAATGAACATATTAAAAAATTGTCAAAATAATATCTTACAAAAAGGCACAGCTGTGATCATTTCTTTTTTGACTCTCGGCACATTGCTGATTTTAGGATTTTATTTTTTAAGTTTTACTTTATTGGAAACCAAAATTTCCAAAAGCCAGGTCAAAGGTATGGAGACTTACTATCTATCCGAAGCAGGTATTAACGAGGCAATATGGAAGTTAAAAAATGATGAAGTGATTACAGACGGAGACGATCCTTGGAAACAATGTTTTGTCACTTCTACGGCGCCTTGTGTTGATTGCGACACATGGTCAGACACATTTATTAGAAATTACGGCGAAAACACGACCACAACTGTTTCTATAAACAATACTCAATGTGGGAGGGGGGAAATAATAGCTACCTCAACCGTCTTACTTTCCAATAACATAACCAGCCAAAGAGTTGTTAAGATAAAGATATTTAAAGCATTGGGAAGCTTGACTGAAAATAGTCCTATATTTGCCGGGGCTCCAAGCGGAGAGACTACTATTCAATCAAGCATTTTGAATGTTTATGACGGCAATATTTTAAGCAATAATAATCTTAATATTAAACTCGGGAGTGTGATAAATATTTATGATAATCAGTCCACTCCCGAACAAGAGGGACAGGTTTTAGCGGTCCAGAATATTAACATAACAGCAAGCACATTGAATTCTTCAAGCACTTGTTCTAAAAATCTTTGCACGGGCGGAATTTGTGAGCAATGTCCTTCTGATACGTCGGAAATGCCGGCCATAGATTTTAATTCGGCAAGTTCCGATTCTTATTATAGTAAAGCCCAAGCCGCCGAGTCTCAAGGACAGTGCAGCGTGATTGGTAGAGACTCAAGCAGTACTACGGTAATAACTGTTAGCCAATGTGTTTTTAGTGAGAGCGAGTTTAAAGATCTCTTGTGGGATATTGGCAAAGGAGGAATTTTGGTCTTAGAACATAAAACCAATGGGACGGCCACTTCAACTTATTATGTTACTGGAGGAGTTGAGTTAAGAGGTGGAAGGAGTCTTGAAATTAACGGGGTTTTAGTTGTGGACGGGACTATAGATATAGGAGAAAAAGCAGGTTGGAAAGGAGAAATTGGTTTAAATCAAATAACAATTATTGATCCGGGAGAAGGTACTCCTTCAGGCCTCTTAACTAAAGGCAAAATGAATTTTGGTACGCATTCTTCTTTTGCTACTACCAGCATAACAGGCCTGCTTTATGCGCAAGATCAGATGAGATTTACAGGTGTTCCCAATAGTGTCTGTGTGACGGGCGGGCTCTTGGCAAGAAAAATTTCTATAGCAAGTTGTTGGGATGGAGTTTCTATTTATTTAGATAATGGCATAATTAGAGAAGGAGTCTGGGGAGGCTCCGAACTTCCCGGCGGGGGAGCGGCACCTTTCTCTCCGATAGTAACAATAGAACATTGGGAAGAAACTTATTAATTTAAAATATTAAGAATTTTATAAGATAAGAACAGTATGTTAGAATTTTTAACCTTAAAACAATCTTGCTTTGGTTTGGACATTTCCGATCTTTCATTAAGAATCGCTAAATTAAAAGAAAGAAAAAAAGTCTTAAGATTGGCGTCTTTTGGAGAATTCCCCCTGCCCAAGGGGGTTATAGAGAAAGGAGAAGTAAAAGACAAGAAAGGATTATCAAAAGCCATTAAGACTATTTGTAAAGAAGCAAAAGGTGAAAAGCTAAAAACAAGGTATGTGGTAGCTTCTTTGCCTGAAGAAAAATCTTTTTTGCAGGTGATACAAATGCCAATAATGAAAAAAGAAGAACTCAAAAAAGCTGTTCGCTTTGAGGCGGAAAATTATATTCCACTATCAATTGAAGAAGTTTATTTTGATTCTCAGATTGTTCCTTCTGTTAACAAAAAATCCAAACATTTAAATGTTTTAATTGCCGCTTTGCCCAAAAAAATTGTTGATCCTTATGTAAATGCCATTAAAGATGCAGGGCTCATACTTAAAGCTTTAGAGATTGAGCCTTTGTCTATAAGCAGGGCATTAATCGGAGAAAAGAATATTCCCTTCACCCTGTTCTTGATTGATATAGGAGCTACAAGAACCAGTATTGTAATCTTTTCCAATAGTTCGGCGCGTTTTACTTCTACGATCCCCGTATCGTCTCAAGAATTTACGGATGCGGTTTCCCGGAATCTACAAATAGATCCAATAAAGGCGGAAAAAATGAAAATAAAGTATGGATTAGAAAAAAAAGGAAGCGCCGGAAAAACTGTTTTTGACGCTATTATTCCATGTTTAACAGATTTAACGGAACAAATTAGGAGATGTATTCGTTATTATCAGACACATGCCATCGGAGGAAATCTTTCTTCTGGCAGCGAAAAGACTGCTAAAATTATTCTTTGTGGCGGAGGAGCAAATTTAAAGGGCTTAGAAAATTTTCTTGCGATGGAATTTAAAATTCCCGTTGAATTGGGCAACCCCTGGATAAATATTCTGCCACAGCCGTTGAAAGAGGTGCCGGAAATTTCTTTTAAAGAGTCTCTCGGGTATTCTACCGCTTTAGGGTTGGCGCTAAGAGAATTGGGACACAACGGAGCATATAATGATCATATATGAATATTTCATAAATTATGATAAACCTTTTGCCCATTAGGGAGAAAATTAATTTAGCAGGAGAAAAAAAGATAAGACTTTTAATTATACTGGGATTTTTATTTCTGATTTTTGCCCTGTCTTTATTTTTGGCGTTATTAGCCGTTAAAATTTATATTAACGGGGCAGTAAGGGCTCAGGAGATTACCTTGAAATTGGAAGAAGAAAAAGCGGAAACAATTGAGGCTCAGAA
>CBDVAW010000039.1:0-5978 GCA_965372095.1 uncultured bacterium | reverse complement strand
AAGGCCGGCTCCGGGAAATCTTACGCTATCAAGTTGGAAATACTGCGATATTTAATGCTTGGAGTAGATGTTATGGTTCTTGACCCGGAAAACGAATATGAGCACCTGGCCAAGTCCGTAGGCGGCTCTTATTTCAACTTTTCCTTAGCGTCCCCTCATCATATCAACCCTTTTGATTTGCCACCACCGGCGGAGGGCGAAAAACCCGAAGATGTTTTAAGGTCAAATATTATAAACTTGGTCAGTCTTTTGCGAATTATGCTTGGAGGGTTAAGCCCGGAAGAAGACTCTATTATGGATAGGGCGCTTACTGAGACATACGCAGCAAAAGATATTACTCCGGAAAATGATTTCCAAAATATAGAGCCTCCATTGATGAGCGATTTGGAAGCTGTTCTTGAAACAATGGAAGGAACGGATTCTCTTGTGAAGCGGCTGCAAAAATTTACCAAAGGAACTTATTCCAGTTTTTTCAATCAGCCGTCCAACGTGGATATGCATAATAAGCTAATCGTTTTCGGTGTCAGAAATATGGAGGAATCTTTAAGGTCTATGGCCTTGTTTATTATTTTAAGATATATTTGGAAAACAGTTCGCTCTGAATTGAAAAAGAGGATCTTGGTTATTGACGAAGCGTGGTGGCTGATGCAATCAAAAGACGGAGCGTCATTCCTTTACGGCACCGCCAAAAGGGCCAGAAAATACTGGTTGGGAGTAACTACTATCACTCAAGATGTAGCCGACTTTATGAGATCAGATTACGGCCAGCCCATTATAACCAACTCTTCTCTGCAAATTTTATTAAAACAATCGCCGGCCACTATTGATTTAGTACAAAAAACTTTTAATTTAACCGAGGAAGAAAAAAGCCTTCTTCTCGGAGCGGCAGTGGGGGAGGGATTATTCTTCGCAGGACAAAAGCATGTAGCCATCAGAATAGTAGCCTCTTATACGGAAGATCAAATTATCACCACATCCCCTGAACAAATTTTAAAAATTAAAAAAGACAAGCAAGAATTAGCAGATAAATAAAATTGTGTCAGAAGAAAACGCAACAATAAAAAAAGATGCATCATTGAATCTTTTAACTCCGGAAGGTTTGATAATGATGCTTTTAGCCTTTATTGTTGACTCAAGTGAATTTTTTATAGAGTTCATCCCCATAATAGGACAATTCATTTCTGTTTTGATTGATATTCTTGCTATTGTTTTCATAGGAGGATGGACATGGTTCCACTCGGGAACGGTTAAGGTTACAGGGAAAGCTGCGAAGAGAATGGGAAAAGCGGCAAAGTGGGCAAAAAGAATGAAGTGGCTGAGGCCTTTGCTTTTCATTTTAGAATTCATACCCGTAGTTGGGAGCCTCCCGCTCTGGATGCTGGTGGTTTATCTTGAATTAAAAAACCAATGAGAGAAAAACAACAAAATATCAATAATAGATTACTGCTCTGGCTTTTTGTTTTTTTAGCTTTGACTCTTATTTTTATTTTTACGCCGGAAGCCGACAAGCAATTGATTTTTGCCCAAGAGCTTGAAGTGGATTATCCCGATATCCCGGGAGCAGGCACTCCGACCCCCTCTACAAGCTTGCCTGATTATGTAAAATACATATTCAACTTCTCTTTGATAGTCGCCGGGTTAGTGGCATTCGGAGCTTTGGTATATGGCGGTATGCGCTATTTGACCTCCGCGGGGACCCCCGCCGCTATGAGCCTCGCCAAAGAACAAATTTTTGCCGGTTTTTTAAGTTTGGTGATTTTATTAAGCTCTTATATCATCCTAACAACCATTAATCCTCAATTAGTTAACTTTTCTTCCATAAATCTCACTCCAACCACTATCACCCCCGCAACAAGTTCCGTACCCGTCCAAGAAGAAGAAGACTTTGTTTTTTTTCAAATTCCAACCGGAAAAATCATTGAGAGGGCGCTTCTAAGCCAAACCGCAATAGCAAAAACCAAGCAAGCAAAAACCACCGCGCAAGCATTAGAGAATTCAGCGAAAAATTTAAAAAACTTAGTAGGACAATTAAGAGACTTTTCCAACTCTTGTGTTTGCGGAAACTCGCAGTGCTCTTCTATTAATGTTGACACCGGGGCAGGATGCTTTGGACAAGCATGCCCTTGGGCAGTATGTGACATAGCAAGAAGAGATAATATAATCAATGATATTGAAGCCGCTATTGAGGATTTAGAGACAAAGCAAAACAATGTAGCCGATGCCCAACTCTCACTCGCCGAAGATTATTCAGAACTGGAAGTCGCCGGACTTTTAATGAGTCTCTTACACGGAGAAATAGAGGATTATAATACTATGCTTATTGACAGATACCTTATAGAGGAAAGCCAAGAAGTTAAATTTGAATATTCTCTGCCGACATGGCAAGACATTAAGGTTGCTTATGACGATCATATAGTCAATGATCCCGCTACATTCTATTTCAACAAGGCCGGAAACGAGGAAGCGGTTGAAATAGCCCAAAGTTTTGTGCCCAATAATTTGCCTTCGCCAAATTCTTTTGGGCAGACGGTAGCTCCTTATATGAGTGTCCCTTCGGTTGAGGTTACCACCGATATAATAGATTTTGGAGCCGCGACATATTATCAAAATATCGGCGCATGGAAAAATCAAGTAATTGACGCTTGCGCAAGCATAAAACAAAACCAGATGTGGTATTCCGGCTGCGGACTGACAAGTATAGCAACAGCGATAGCATATCTTAACCCAGCATCAAATATCACACCCGCCGAAATAGCTCAAATAGCAAACACCGGATCTTATAGAAACGCTTTTATTTGTTCAAATGGAAATAATAATTTTGGCACTGTTCTCGGGACAGCTTCTAAGATAGCGGAAGATTATAACATATCCGTATCCTCTCTTTTTTATTCTTTTGAACAAGCTAACGCCGAACTGCAAAAAGGAAACCCCGTAGTCGTCTCATGCGGCAATTTCTTAAACAAAGGTTATGCTCATATTATTGTCTTAAAAGGCATTAAGGATGGATATATTTGGATTCACGACCCGGCAGGATATTGGGTTAATGTCCATAATGGAAAACTTTCTCCAACCACGTATAGCCAGTGGAATTGTGGGAGACGCTATGTATCGTTTGAAAAACAATAATTAATAATTATATGGATAAACAAAAAAAGCATATTTTTTTAAAATCCTCCGGAATATTATTGGGGAGTATTTTACTTTTTATTTGCTTAAATACGATCAATGATGAAAATAGCGCCTCTGCTCAAGATTTTTTTTGCGACCCGGAAATCCCCATAGGGGAATCTTTTGAAAAAGCGCTTGAAATAGCTAATGACATCACGGATGAAATCCAAAATATCCAATATATAGCCAGTAATGCGATCCGAGCCGCTGAAAGAGCAGTGGAATTATCAATGGAATGTGATATAAATAAATGTCAGCCGGTGTGTGATAAGGTTCCTTATGATTGCAGTTGGAGCGAAACAATATGCCCTCCAATGGGAGCTTGCTACACTGTTAATCATCCTAAAACTTGCTATAGGTGTGAAACGAGGCAATGTTCAAGCCAATATCCAAGCAATACTCCGTGCCCAAAGAATCAAATACAATCCGAATATAGTAAGATAGAGTCTTTTTTTAATCAAATAAACGGATCTTCCGGGAGAATTGACGCATTTTATCAAAACAAAAATGAAGTTAAAGATAATTTATATATTGCCAGACAAGGATTTAACAGTTGCTCGCTTTCTCCTTCTGAATGGGTTGACGCTGCGGAAGGCAACAAATCGGTTAAAATGCCTCTTGGCTGTGTTACCGTTCTCCGCGAAAACTTTTCAAGAAAAGAGGAAGAATGTAAAAGCCTGTTTAATTTCTTTTGCTGCCAATAATTTTTAATAATATGAAGAAAAAATATTTATTTATTATTTTAATGGTTTTTTTAACCTTGGGCAGTTTCACTATGGCTCAAGGACTTGAACTTGACTACCCGAATATCCCCGGAGCAGGAACATTAACAGACACTACAAGCTTGCCCGACTATGTAAAATATATTTTTAATTTTTCTTTAATAGTCGCCGGGCTGGTAGCCTTCGGAGCTTTAGTATACGGCGGTCTGCGTTATTTGACTTCTGCAGGCAACGCAAGCGCGATGAGTGACGCCAAGTCACAGATTTTCTCCGGCTTACTCGGCTTAACTATTTTACTAAGCTCTTATATTATTTTAAGAACTATAAATATTGAGTTGGTAACCTTTGGCGATATAGATATGCTCACCGAAGAAATTCACGTCAGCTCCACACAGGCGGTGGGTGTATATCTTATGACGGAAGATTTTGACCCGGCATCGGAAGAAGTGTGTTCTCCCGAAAAAGGCTGTCTTCACTTATTGACAGATTTAAACGATTTTGGGATTTATAACTTTAAAAATAAGGCCGAAAAAATACAAATTAATAACGGGAGCGATAAATATTTATTTGTAGCAATCTTACACGAAGATAAAAACTTTGAAGGAACATGTAGGATTTTTTCCGGGGACAACCCCACAATAAGAAATGTCCAAGGGCACGACAATCGGTGGGGAACGATAGAAAATAATGCAGCTTCCATCACTATTTTTAGAATAGTTACTTCGGAACCCGGGGATTATGTCTCATTCTGCGAAGAGCCTGATTTTGGAGAATGTAAACCACCGGTTAATCTGCCCGGATATTATGGTGGCCTGAATAAAAACCTTCGCTCTATTAAGATAAAAGACGATTGTTTGGTAGCTGTTTTTGAAGAAGAAGAAGGGAGTAGTTTTACAGGAAAGTGTGAAGTATTTAGAAGAAGCGACCCGGATTTAGGAGACAACCCGATAGGAAGATGCGGGGTAAGCTGGTGGAACTCATTATGGGCTTCTTACACCCCTTGCGCTTCTTCAGCTCGTGTTTTTCTCTTACAATAAACAAAAAATCCTCCGAGAACTCGGAGGATTTTTGTATTGTGAGGGGGTAGTTTTTACGGATGTATATTTATTATCTCCCAATCGTTCTCTCTTATCTGTAATTTAAGACCATATTGATCACAGTAAACATCTTCCGCGCAAAGCTTTACTTTAATTCCCGCATTAGTTTCTCCTATAATAACTCCTTTTATGGTATCTATTTCTCTTTGAAGTCTTTGGGTATAAGATTCAAGAGCCTCTTCTATCGTGACAGAGTCTAAAGATCTCCCAGACCCAGGATATATCGCAGAATATAAATCTTTTCTTATTATTTCTTTACCGTTATCGGCTAAATATTTTTTAATTTCGTCGTGATCTCCACTATAAAGAGCCTTAAAAAATTGTAAAACAGCATATTGAGGAGTGTTTAAGGGAGGAGAAATTTCTAATTTACCGGGCAAAGGTTTTTTTTCGCTTATGCCATAACATATATTATTCAGTGAACCGAAAACTTTCCAAATATTGTTTTCTTTTACGGTATAAAAATTATAACATCCTGACTCCGAACGCGATGAAGTTCTCCGGAAAAGTATTATATAATTTACAACAACAGGCCCTTCTTCAATTATCTCAAGCTTTGTATACCCCGCATTTTCATTCTTCTCAGCCTCCAATTTCATAGCTTCTTCTATGTCCGACCATGTTCTCCTCTCAAATTCCTTTTTTAATTTGTCGGAAAGATAACTTGCCGCTTGAGTATAATTTTTCTTTTCTAACGCCTCGTAGTAAGCCTTAACAACCCCTGAAGGATCTCTTGTTTCCATATCTGCTTCTTCTGTGATTAAATCTCTAACACTGGCTAATGTCTCTTGAATCAATTCGCTTTCTTGTTCTTTTTGCCCCGTTTCAGACAAACTGCCCTTTTCGGAAACATCTGGATCTTTTGATAACAAATAACCGGCTGCTATAAATATGATTAAAATAATAACTAATCCCCACAATCTTTTTTTTGTGTTCTTTTTCATATTTTTAAAGAACCTTTAGCCTCTATTAAGAAGCTAAAGTATTCGTT
>CBDVAW010000038.1:0-6008 GCA_965372095.1 uncultured bacterium | reverse complement strand
TCTTTTGTGACAATCATTGATGGATCCAAGTCGCTTGCATTTGATAACGCATCAAGATCAATTTTCCATAAAGACAAAGTTTCTTCAAGTATGGTTCGCGATACTTTGACATCGTTAGCCGCGCTTACATTCGTTGTAATAAACTTGAGAGTGGGGTTTGGTGTTCTCGGATTATCAAAGAGCTGGTCGGCTTTATTGCGTACCGAATCTTCGCTGCGAGTATATGTATCACTCATAATATCTATCATATTTTCTTTGGCTGCAACCAAGCTTACTTCCGCATTCCGAACCTTTGATTCATACAATAAAATCTCTTCCTCTTGTGCTCCTGCTTGCAATTCAGCCAGCTGGGCTTTTTGGTTTAAGAGCGACGCTTCATATTGCTTCAGTGTCGCCATTGCGCTTTCAACCGATGCGTACGCCTGAGCCAGTTCCGCCAATCCTTCATTATCTTCAAGCTTAACTAATGTTTGACCTATGGTTACCGTATCGCCGATATCAACATTTACCCGACTGACTCTGCCGGATTTCTCAAAGGCAAGGTCTATGCGTTCAATGGCCTCCACCCGCCCCGTGGCGCTTATTTCCTGCACTAAATTTGTTTTTTCGGCAATAATAGTTTCATATGCGGACACCTCATCGTCTTTAGATATTAAATAAAATGTAGATGCCGCCGCTATTATTAGTATGCCTATTATGATTATCTTTTTCATAGTGTTAAAAATTAAATATAATGATTTTTATATTCTTCTATCTCTAAATTTTCTTTGCATTATATATGGCATAATAGCAGAATTATGCGCTTAATTCCATATTTGATCACACAATTAGGCCTGTATTCTAAAGCAACGATAAAATTAAATTCTATGTAGCACAGGCTTACATAACAGTATCTTCCATCACAGCCGTTTTTGTTTATCCGATAGACTTTCTGGTTGCCTCGTAAAAGAGGCGGTTTTTTGGTAAGATAAAGAAAAATTATGTTTGAACAATCATTTAAAAATATTGACAATATCCTTCATGCTGATTCTGGTTGCGGAACTGAGCTGGATTATGTTGAGCAAACTTCTTGGATTCTCTTTTTGAAATATCTTTACTGATAACATTACTGTTTCTATTTTCTCTCACACCGGGAGTTTCAGCTCAAGATACGGAGCTTCCTGATCCGGGGCTTACTCCCAACAGCCCATTCTATTTTCTGGAGACAATGGTTGAAGGGATCGGAACTTTCTTTACCTTCGGCAATCTTAAAAAGGCCGAAAGGTATGCTAAGCTTGTCGCCGAAAGAGTTGCCGAAGCCAAAGCGGTGATGGAAAAAGGAAAACCGGAACTCGTAGAAAAAACGCTTGAAAGATATGAAAACCAATTGGGAAAAGCTTTGTTCAGGGCAGAGAAGGCCAGGACTGAAGGAGAGAACATAGACGAAGTGGCTCAAACCATAACTGATTCCGTGCATAAACATTTCGTTGTGCTGGAAGAAATATTGGAAAAAGCGCCGGAAGAAGCAAAACCGGCCATTAAACAAGCGATGACGGTTTCAACTAAAAAAGGACTTGAAAAAATAATGGAAGAATTGATAATAAAAGATGCCTTTAATATGGATTTTAAATCGTTTAAAGCGCTTGAAGATTTTTGCCTAGAAAGCGGAGGGCCATCGGATCAATGCTCGTCGCTTGAAACCAGATGCAGGGAAGCGGGAGTAACAACACCGGACGAATGTTTTCACTTTATTTCAACTGCCACATTAGAGGCTTATCATTCCATTGAATTGAAGGCCGTTCCTTTATCAGAAAAAGAGATGGGAGAGGGGGAAGGAAAGGCGAACGAAAATGACACGTCAAAGATCCGAATAGAGGGGGAAGAAACTACGGAGATACCCAAGGAAAAGATAGAAGGAGTGATTATAAAAATGCCCAAGGAAGATTTATAATAATAAGCGTTAAAATATGTTAAGAAAATTAGCAATTTTGTTGAATATTATCGTGTTCGGTTTGTTCATCACGCAATTTTTCACCACTCCGGGCATTATTTTCTTTTTGACCGCGAATGAAACAAGCTTGATCGGGAAAATATCAGATTTATGCTATATGGCTTTGCTCTTCTTTACCCCTTTGTTAACAGTTGTCCTGCTTTTAAAGCATAAGGGCGAGTAAGCAGATCTTAATAAAACCTGTTTCTCAAAACGGATCAGCGAAACCGCCTTTTTCTAAAGGCGGTTTTTTGGTAAAATAAAACCAAATATAAATAGATCTATGAAAAATAAACACGTAGAGCAATTGATGATTTATCAATCAAAAAGCGGACAGATTGGATTTCGCGGAGATTTTAAGCGAGAGACTATTTGGGCAACGCAAAAACAAATTGCGGAGGTTTTTGGCGTTGATGTGAGGACTATTAACGAGCATATTGGGAATATTTTCAAAACAAGTGAATTAGAGGAAAATTCAGTTGTCCGGAAATTCCGGATAACTGCCTCTGACGGAAAATCATACAATACTAAACACTATGATCTTGATGCCATTATTTCCATTGGTTACCGAGTAAACTCTAAAATGGCCACGCAATTCCGCATTTGGGCAACAGGCATATTAAAAAAACATCTCGTCAATGGTTATACGATCAATAAAAAAAGAATTGGTCAAAACTATGAAAAGTTTATGCAAGCGGTGGCGGATGTTAGAATGCTTTTGCCGGCAGGCAACAAGGTAAAAACAGAAGATATTTTAGAATTGATAAAGGCCTTTGCCGGCACATGGTTTTCCTTAGACGCTTATGATACGGACGCTTTTCCAAAAACAGGCGTGACAAAAAGAAAGGTGGTATTTGCCGCTGATGAACTAGTCGGCGCGCTTCAAGAATTAAAGCAAGATTTAATTCTTAAAAAACAAGCGACGGAAATTTTTGGACAAGAAAGAAGCAAGGAGGCGGTGAGAGGTATTGTGGGCAATATATTGCAGAGCGTATTTGGAAAAGACGCGTATCCGACAGCCGAAGAGAAGTCCGCTCATCTTTTGTATTTTATGGTCAAAAATCATCCTTTTGTGGACGGCAACAAACGAAGCGGGGCATTTGCTTTTATCTGGTTTTTACGCAAAGCCGGACTTTTGCGCGCGAGCTTAACGCCTGAAGCGCTTACCGCGCTAACGCTTTTGATCGCTGAAAGCGATCCAAAAGATAAAGATAAAATGACGGGGTTAGTCTTATTACTATTAAAGAAAAGATAAACATAAACATAAATAGATCTATGAAAACAATTATCAAAAAGATTCTTTTAATAATTATTGCGGTAATCATCGGAGGAACGGTTTTCTGGCTTTTAGAGCCTCAAGACCCAATACAGGATGATCCTCAAGAGATTACTGATGAAGAGCAGGTCTGCATGGATTCAGGGGGGATTGTCAGCACCGGTATGTGCTGCAAGTCGGCGGGTGATTTTCCTGATACTTGCGCCATAGGCGCTTGTGGTTGCGCGCCGGAATACAGTCACGAAGTCAAAATATGTGATTGCGGAGAAAATAAATGTTTTGACGGAGTTAAATGCGTCATATTCAAAGAAAAAATGGATGAACTTGACCGACCCGGAATCCCTCAAAATGAGACCCCCGGCGGGGAAGAGCCCGTAGTGGCCCTTCCGTCAGAGACCACATTCTGCAGTATGTCCATAGGCGATGTCGCCAAAACAAAACTTCTGCAACTGATCCCATGGACGGATGAAGCCGTGTCTCTGAATGTGCCATCCGGCTGGGATGTTTACACTGGCGGCAAATGCGCCACAAAGTCAATTCTGGCCAGAGATCCTTTATCTGAATTGAAACAGGTTTTCTATTTTTCGGAAGCCGGTCCGGTATATACGACCCAAGAGAAAGTGGCGTGGGATCTTAACTATATACAGATGGGCGGTTACAATATTCCTTGGCTTCAAAGTCCGTTGGTGAACCCTCTGACATCTGAAAACTATTTGATCAACTTCAGTACCCTGGCGCTGACAGATTTCTTCCAACAAGCGTTTCCTCAAGTTCCGGTAATGACAGATGTCAAAATAATAAGTTCGGAAGAGATCGCCGACAAGCCGAGCTTCGCCACTGATGTTAAATTGGTCAGGGCGGAATTCAAACAGAATAATAAATCCGGAGAAGGGTCTTTTTACATAGTTACCGCGGATATGGGAGTCGGCTTGGGTTACGGGATGATGTTTATAGGGATCACCGCCCCAAAGGGTTTATTGGACCTGATAACTCCTTCACTGAAAAAAGTCCTGGACTCTTACACTATAAGCCAAGAATATATCAATGCCTGCATACAGGCGCAAAACAAAGCGGCGGCGGGAGTCATAAAAGCGGGGAAGATCCTAAGCGAAACTTCCGACACCATTATGGATGTTTGGGAGAACAAGCTTGAGGCGGAAGAAAGAATGTCAAGCAAGCAAAGCGACGCCACTTTGGGCTATAGCCGGCTGTATAATCCGGATACGGATGAAGTTTACGAAGTTACTCCCGAATTCTATGATCATTACCAGACGCATGACAATGAGTTTGAAATAAGCTATTTGGAAGAACTCCCTGATGATAAATGGGATTATGTTCCTTTGAACGGAGCAGAGCATATCAGGTGATCAGTCCCAATAAATAAACCGTAAAAGTTAAACGGAAAAATTATAATGAATTTTGAGAAACATAAAAACCTTATTATTTAATAATAGGGGATTGACAAACTTTTTTGAGTTGTTAATATGATAACAATATTGTGATATTCCTCATATGCTAATAACCCTCCAAAATTATAGAATATGGAAATTGAATTTTATGAAAAAGCACGAGGAGATTGTCCGGTTCTGCAATTTATTGATGGTTTACCCTTTAAGCATCAAAAAAAGATTTATAGCAAAATAGAGCGTTTCAGAAAATATGGTTTACAACAATCTCTTCGTACTAAAATTGCCAAAAAATTTAAAGAAAAAAAGCACAAAGGTCTCTATGAATTGATTATTGATTACGACGGAATATTTTATCGTATATTTTTTATAATGATAGAAGATGTTTGCTGGTTTATAAACGCTTTTAAGAAAAAATCTAATAAAACTCCGCTTTGCGCACTAAAGAAAGCTATAGGTATAAAAAAACAATTAGAAAAATAATATGGATTTTAAGACATTCAAACAAAAATTATTTGAAAATCCTGACTTCAGGGAGGTGTACGAGGATAAAAGTGATCTATCTTTTGAGATTTCCGAGATGGTTGAAGAGGCGAGAGTAAAGGCCGGCTTAACCCAAGCCAAATTAGCTGAAATAATGGGAACACAACAATCAAGTATCGCGCGGATAGAAAGCGGGACCACTTTGCCAAGTATGAGTTTTTTACAAAAAGTGGCTGAAGCGCTTGGAACATATTTAATTTCACCTAAATTCGCATCTCTTGAAACAGCTGAGACCGAAACACAAATTTTTACCACATGGATAGACCCAGGGATGTATGAAGTTCAAGGAAAAGTAACTCCACTTGTTGAATTTAATCTTGACAAGTCTAATATTTGTACTGAATCAATAAAGAATATATAAATCTATGAAACATATCTGGTCTATTTTATGTAAAAGTTCATCTATTGATCAAGAAACAAACTTGATAACTATTAGAGACTGCATAGAACAACTCAATGTAACTGTCACTAAAGATGCTCACAAAGCAAAAATAGTAATTCCTGTTGAGCTTGAGCTTGTTCATTTGTGGTCCTATGATAATAGTAATAAAAACAAAAAATTTGAAGTAAAAACAGAATTATACGATCCGGAGAATAAGAAAATACACGAATTTTCAGCATCTTTCATTTGTCCTAAGAATAAAAAAAGAATGAGAATGCTTATGAAAATAAAAGGGTTACCAGTCACATCTACAGGAACATATACTTTTAAAATTAGATCAAAAGAAGAAAAGCAGAAAGGATATAAAAATGTGGCAGAAATACCACTAGACATAACGCTTGAATATAAATAGTTAAAGTGCGCAAAAGATCG
>CBDVAW010000037.1:0-6244 GCA_965372095.1 uncultured bacterium | reverse complement strand
TTTCGCAAAAGAAAAGATATAAGCAGCTATCTTAAAAAAACCAATAAAATATTCAAGGAAAAAAACTATGGTTGTGCTGAAAGTTTTTTAGTATTACCCTCTGAAAAACAATCTTTTTCGTCTGATATATCTTCTTTCGGCGCGATAGTGGTTGTCGGTGTCGGCGGTTCACGGCTTGGCGCGGAAGCCATATATTCAGCGCTTAAAGACCAAAAAACATTGGTCCCTCTTTTTTTTCTGGATGCTATTAACCCACTTTCACTCACGCGAATAATTAGAGATTTAAAAAAAAGAAATCTCAAAAAAGGGAAAATTTTAATTAATTTAGTAAGCAAGTCCGGTAAAACATTTGAATCTTTGGCTAATTTTTTCACGCTCTTGGAAGAGATTAAAAAATATAAGCCAAAAATTGTCGTTACCACTGTTGAAAATTCACCTCTTTGGGTTTTAGCTTGCAATAGAAATTGGACCGTCCTTTCTATCCCTGAAAAAATAGTTGGCAGGTATTCAGTCTTTAGCAATGCGGGTCTGCTTTCTTTGTTTTACGCGGGAGTTAACATTAAAGACTTGTTAAGTGGAGCAAAAGAGGCTAATAAGCAGTGCCTGATAGATGACCCTTTAAAAAATCCCGCCTTAGCCAGCGCTCTTATAACTTTTTATCACTGGAAAAAGGGAAAGAATATTTATAGCCAGATTGTTTTTCCTCCGGATCTGGATTTTTTGGGACGTTGGTATCGTCAATTAATGGCAGAAAGCTTGGGCAAAGACGGAAAAGGTATTACGCCTACGGTGGCCAGAGGAACAACTGATTTTCACTCACTGGGACAGCTTTATTTTGACGGCCCCAAGGATAAGCTGACTAATTTTGTCTTTGTAAATAAAATAAGAAACAATTTTTATATTCCGGATGACAAAGACCTTGACGTTCTATTACCGGGAGGCCCCGGTAAAAAATACTGGGAACTTAATAAAGTTATTTTTGAAGGAATAAAGGGAGCATACAAACAAAAACGAATTCCTTTTGTAGAGATTATTTTATCCAGCCTAAGCGAAAGAAATCTCGGCTTCTTTATGGAGATGAGAATGATAGAGATTATTTTATTGGCGGAATTAATGAAGGTCAATGCTTTTAATCAGCCCGGCGTGGAATTATATAAGCAAAAAACAAGAAATTACTTAAAAAATAATTTAAAAATATGAATATCGCAAAAATTATTGATCATACAAACATAAACTCAAACGCAACCGCCAAGGATATTAAAAAGACTTGCCAAGAAGCCAAAGAATATGGCTTTAGGGGGGTTTGTATTAATCCGCGATGGACGGGTATGGTCAAAAAAGAATTGGAAGGTTTTGATATTAACACAGTTGTTTTAATTGACCCGCCAATGGGGCTGAGTTCGCATCAGGAAAGAAAAAGGCTGTTCCGGAAGGTGAAAAAGGATGGAGCCGATGAAGCCGATGTGGTAATGAATGTCGTTGATTTAAAATATGGCAGACATAATCAAGTCTTAAAAGACCTGACAGCGCTTTGCAAAATTTTGCCGACAAAAGTAATCATTGGTTCGGGCTTTTTAACCGACAAAGAAATAGAAGATGCCTCGCGCATTGTCAAAAAATCCGGGGCGATTTGTGTTAAAACGGCTACATCGGGAGATCCTTTAGGAGAGGGAGAGCTGAAAGAGAAAGCCAAACATCTTAAAATTATGGCCAAGGCTGCTCCCGGTCTTTTAATTAAAGCTTCCGGCAGCATCAAAACTAAAAAAGCGCTCAAAGCAATGGTTAAAGCCGGAGCGGACATTGTTGGCACCAGTTCGGGGGTAATGATCGCAAAAAAATAATAATTGTTAGGATGGAAAAAAATATAAATATCATTAAAGCTTCCGGAGACAAACAACGGTTTAGCGAAAAAAAGCTTTATAAATCAATTAAAAACATAGGAGCGCCTTCCAACTTGGCGGAAAATGTTGTTAACGAAGTGGTTCGGAAAGTTTATCCCGAGATGAAGACAGATAAAATATTAAAAGAAGTAACCCGCCGTCTTCATAAAGAAAGCCCTGCGCTAGCGGCTCGTTATAATTTAAAAGAAGCTATTATGCAGCTGGGGCCTACGGGGTTCCCATTTGAAAAATACGTTGCGGGGATTTTAGGAGAATATGGGTATATTGTTAAAATAGGGGAACAAATTAGAGGAAAGTGCGTTATGCATGAAGTTGATATTATGGCCAAGAAAGAAAATAAGCATTTTATGATAGAGTGTAAATATCATAATAGGCGTGGTGTCCGTTCCGATGTTAAGACAACACTTTATACCTATGCTCGTTTTTTAGATATTAAAAAAGCATGGCAAGAAAGAGAGAAGAGGATTCTTAACCAAGCCTGGCTGGTTACCAATACGAGGTGTACAAGCGAGGCAATACGTTATGCCAATTGTGTCGGTCTAAAGATTATTGGTTGGCGGTATCCTAAAAATGAGAGCCTGGAATATTTAATTGAAAAGAAGTCTCTTTATCCTATTACTGTGTTACCTATGCTCACGCGATATACTAAAGAAAAATTATCACAACAAGGATTAATGTTGATAAGAGATTTATTGCGATACTCTGCCAAAGATATAATTCGTCTTACAGGGCTTAGGGGCAATGTGGTTCAAAAATTAAGAGAAGAAGCGGAACAAGTGCAATAATGAGATCATATCAAAACATCCCTTTTTGCAAGGGATGTTTTTTATTAAGCGGGTGACGGGAATTGAACCCGTGTCCTCAGCTTGGAAGGCTGATATAATAGCCACTATACGACACCCGCGGGATTGTTATTTTTGTCTGTCTATTTATGTCGGGGCGCCGAGATTCGAACTCGGATTAAATCCTCCCAAAGGACTCGTGCTGCCGTTGCACTACGCCCCGAGTAAAATGTTTTTTTACCATAGATAGAGCCGGTCAGCTTACTGAGAGCATAGATTTATTCTAATCAAAATTCCACAGTAGTCAATTATAAATCTGTGTTACAATAAAATTACTTTAGTTATTGATAAAAACAAAAGGCTTTATATCGTAAACAAGTCTTTTGACCGGAATAAAATTTTTATAGGTAATATTATGTTAAACAATAATAATAAAAAAATTTCGTATTCACTAAATATTTTTGCGCAATGCCGCCGCTATAGTCTGTCAATTTGGCAATGCCCGCAGTTTCTTTTTGTTGTTATGGGAGTTCTTATCATAATTTCAAGCCTTGTTGTTTATATTATAGGTCGTTGTTATGTTGAGAGCCCGGCGATAATAGCTTTAATGGTACTTTTACTGGCAGGCGTTTTATTTATTATTGCGTTTATTATTATTCATAGTTTTGAAAAGCTCGCAGAAGTAAGCAGATTAAAAACAGAATTTGTCAATATTGTCTCACATCAATTGCGGGCTCCGATAACTAACTTGAGATGGGTTATTGATCTTTTAGAATTAAAAAAAGGCGAGGCGATACAAAAGGAATATATAGATATCTTAAAAGAGAACAGCGACAGAATGGAAGAATTGATCAGAGATCTGTTGATCATATCCAGGATAGAGCAGGGAGAATTTTCTCTAAAAGAGCAAGATGTTTGCTTGGTAGAATTGGTCAAAGAAATGATCGTCAAGTTTCAGCCGATTGCCAAGGGCTTGCATATCAACATAACAACCGATTTTCAAAAAGATCTGCCGAATATTTTCGTTGATCGTTCTCAGATTAAGTTAGTCTTAGAAAATTTTTTAGAAAATGCCATTCATTACAGCAGGAATAGCGGAATAATTAAAATAAAACTGTGTAAAAAAAAGGATAATTTATATTTTGAAATTAATGATAACGGGATAGGTATTCCAAAAGAAGATCATAAATTTATTTTCCAAAAATTTTTTCGCGCCAGAAATGTCTTAAAACACCAAACACAAGGAAGCGGTCTGGGTTTATTTATTGCCAAATCTATTATTCAAAGGTCGAAAGGGTCAATAGGTTTTAGCTCTCAAAAAGGCGAAGGGAGCACCTTTTGGTTTACCATTCCAATTAAGCAAAAAGCATAAGCGTAAACATATAAAACAGTTTTTAATCTACAATCTTGCTGTTTTGTATTATATAAATATTTATGAAAACTATACTTTTTATTGAAGACGAAGAAGCCTTGCAAAAGACTTTAAAAGGAGCTTTTGAGGGGGAAAATTATAAAATTGTAAGCGCTTTGAACGGAGAAACGGGGATAGGGTTAGCTAAAACAGAAAAGCCGGATTTGATTTTACTTGATCTTGTTCTTCCTAAAGTAGATGGGTTTGATGTGTTAAAACAAATAAAAGAAGACACGGATATCAAAGAAATTCCCGTCATTGTTTTAACCAACTTGGAGGCAGTTAAAGACATTAATAAGGCACTGGAACTTGGCGCCACCACCTATCTTATCAAGGCGGATTACTCATTAGAAGAATTAATCGGCAAGATAAAAAAAGCTCTTGGTGAAGATGTAGAATAAAAAACTACGCATCATATTAATTTTTTATTTATAGATTATATAATTTATGAGGGTAGAACCCCAACAATTTAAAGCATTCTTGTCTGATGCCGGTTTAGTGACTTCAGACCAATTTGATAAAGCTTTTAAAAAAGCCCAAAAGACTAAACAAAAAATAGGAGACATTCTGGTTTCCGAAGGGTTTTTATCTCAAGAAGAATTAATTAAGCTGGAGGCTTACATATTGGGCATTCCTTTTGTCAATTTAGAGCAGGAAATTATTTCGTCCGATATTTTAAAAATTATTCCCGAACCTATCGCCAGATCTCATAATATTATTGCCTTTAGAAAAAAAGGCAATGACTTGGAAGTTGCTATGTTGGATCCGGAAGATTTAAGAACAATAGAATTTATTAAAAAGAAAGCCGGTCTTAAAATTCTACCGCGCCTAACCACTCCGGCAAGCATAAAAAATGTTTTAAGGCAATATCAAGAAACATTGGAAGCTGAATTTGGAGAAATTATTCAAAAAGAAGCAGGAGTAGTCAAGACCATTAAAGAGGAGCGTGGCAAAGATGAGAAAGAAAATTTGCAAAAAGCGGCGGAAGAGCTCCCTGTTATAAAAATTGTGGACACATTATTAAAACATGCTATTTTACAACGGACTTCCGATATTCACATAGAACCTACCGACAAAGAAGTCGTTATTAGATATAGGATTGATGGCATTTTACATGATGCTATGACTCTCCCAAAGCGGGCTGCCCCCGGAATCGTGGCGAGAATTAAAGTTTTGTCTAATTTAAAATTGGACGAACATCGTTTACCTCAAGACGGCCGATTTAAAGTGGAAACCGAAGATTATAAATATTCTCTCAGAGTTTCTGTTCTACCTGTTTTTAACGGAGAAAAAATAGTAATGAGACTTTTATCGGAAACAGCTAAAGCTTTCAGTTTAGAGGCAATTGGCTTAAGGGGTGAAGGATTGGAAAAAGTTCAAAGAAGCATAAGAAAGCCGGTAGGAATGATTTTGGTTACGGGGCCTACCGGCTCCGGGAAAACTACTACGCTATATTCTGTTTTAGACATATTAAATACGCCTCAAATTAATATCTCCACTATTGAAGACCCGGTGGAGTATAGAATGGCTCGTGTTAATCAAACACAGGTTAATTCTAAAATCGGATTAACATTTTCCAACGGGTTAAGGTCTTTAGTCCGACAAGATCCGGATATTATTATGGTAGGTGAAATTAGAGACCAAGAAACTGCCAGCTTGGCTGTTAACGCCGCTCTGACCGGCCATGTGGTTTTATCTACTCTTCATACAACCAATGCAGCGGGAGCTATCCCAAGATTAATTGATATGGGGGTTGAGCCTTTTCTTCTTTCTTCCACTTTAAATATTATTTTAGCCCAAAGGCTGGTTAGAAAATTATGCAAGGAAAGAGAGAAATATAAGCTTAATGCCGCCGAGATTAAAAAACTTGAAAAGTATTTTGATTTAGATAGCGTGTTGCAAGTATTGAAAGAAGAAAAAATAATCACTAAAAATACACAGTGGAAGGATATTGAGTTTTCAAAACCAAAGCCATCTAAAGAATCTCAAGAAGGATACAAGGGCCGAGTAGGTATTTTTGAGATTTTATCTATGACAGAGTCCATCAAAGAGTTGATTGTCAAAGAGGCTCCTTCTGACGAGATTCAATTACGCGCCCAAAAAGAAGGAATGAGAACAATGATTGAAGACGGGTTTATTAAAGCCGTGCA
>CBDVAW010000036.1:0-6456 GCA_965372095.1 uncultured bacterium | reverse complement strand
TTCTACTGCTCAACCAAAACCTGTTTCGGTTAGATGATTAAATGATTTGACACGATTGTTATAAGCCTGGAATTTTTTTATCTGTTGAAATACCACTCTAATGTCCCCTTGGCTACTGGCAGGGCCGCTACCTGCGTGCCCTCAACACCCTCTATGACCACAGTCAAAACTATTTGCGGGTTTTCATAAGGAGCAAAAACCGTAACCCAGTTATGATAATGCCCGGGCTTTGAATATTGGGCTGTCCCCGTCTTCGCCGCCGCCTTCACCGGCAAGGAATTCAACGAAACACTTGAACCGTAAATCACGCCCTGCCTCATTCCCTCTCTGACTATTTCAAGATTATTGGAACTGATAAAATCTCTTCTTACTATCTCAGGCTTAAACTCTTCAATAACATTTTTTTGGCTGTCAATAATTGCTTTAACTACTTTCGGACGATAGAGGATACCCTCATTGGCAATAGACACAAAAGCAGATGCTACCTGCAAAGGGCTCGCCACCATATCTCCTTGCCCAATGGAGAGATAATAAGTGTCTCCAATATACCAGCTTTCTTTTTTATTCTCTTTTTTCCAATCCGCATCCGGTATCAATCCCTTGTTTTCTCCCGGCAAATCAATATTATTTTTTTCTCCCCAACCAAAAAGCTGAAGATATTGTCTTATTTTTTCCAAGCCAAGTCCATCAAAGTTTTTATAACCGCCGCCAATAATATAGAAAAAAACATTACAGGATTCAGCAAGAGCTTTATAAACATCCGTTATCCCGTGAATTTTCCAGTCCCTATAAAAATATACGATATCCGGATCATATTTATGCTCTATCTCAATAAACCCGCGACAGTCAATTTTTGTGCGAGCGGTTATTATTTCTTCTTCCAGGCCCGCCGCCGCCATTAACGGTTTAATGGTTGAACCGGTAGGATAACGGCCTGAAATAGCCCTATTTAGAAATGGCTCATTTGGGTCGTTATTCAGCGCGGCGAAATCGACTTCGGAAATGCCCTGGGCAAAAAGATTATTATTAAATCCGGGGAAACTAACTAAAGCAAGAACTCCTCCTGTTTGAGGATCTAATGCCACAACGGCAGCCTTAGAGCTTCCGGTATTGTCTAATGTTTTTTTAATTTCTGTAATAATTTTTTTTTGAAGCTCGTTGTCAAGCCAAAGAACTAAGCTTTGCCCTCCTTGAGGAGAAGAAATGACCTGCTCTGATTTTAGGTTGCCTAAAGCATCTTTTTCAACTACGAGTTTGCCCGGCTCTCCTCTTAATATTTTTTCATATTGTTTTTCCAAGCCTGTCTTCCCTATATAGTCAGTAATAGAATATTCCTCCGTCAGCTTTATTTCTTCTTTATTTATTTTCCCCGTATAACCAAGCAAATGCGAGAAATATTCTCCATCCTTATAGCTGCGGACAGTATTTTTCTCAATCTCAAAACCCGGTAAATCTTTTATTCTTGTTTCTAATAAAATTAACTCGTCGTGATCAAGATTTTCTGAAACAAGAATACGCGGGAAATCGTTTTCTTGAATTTTCTTTTTTAAATCTTCAAAATCCTCGCGGACCATAACAGATATATCTTTTAGATCTTGAGAAATATCTTTCTCGTCCCATGGAAAATCTCTTTTATCAAAAACCAAATCAAAGCTAGGTTCATTTAAAACCATCTGGGTCATAAAACGATCATAAACAACTCCGCGTTCAGAATGTATCCCATATGTTCTGTGTTTATTTGCCTCGGCTAAAAGAGAAAACTTTTCCCCTTGGAAATATTGTAACTGGATAGTTTTGCCGAAGAGAATAGAAATTAAGATAAAAACCACCAAAGAAAAAAGCCGAAGAATTTTTTTAGAGATAGGGACTTCTAATTTTCTGGATATTACACCCGTTTCTTCTTCCTGCTTTTGAGCCAATTGGTCTAAAAATATCTCTTGCGGTTCAATATTCTCCTTAAAGCTTCTCTTTATTTTTTTACCCTTAAAATCTTTTAAAGGATCTGAATAAAAAAATTTCATAATATTTGACTGAATAAAATAACGGCAAGGCCAGAATTAAATTATAAATTATCTCAATAATAACGTAACCGCACTGCGGTGCGCAACAATAGCCTTTTAGCGAAAATACAGCCAATAAACAATTGAATAAAATTAAGCTGATTATATAAAAAATAATGGAAACCAGTAAAACGAGCAAGAAAGCTATTATATTTGCTTCCTTGAGCATCGTGGCAATTTTTTTAACGAAAACGGATACAAGAAGTAAAATTATTATGAAGACGCCGAAGAATAGGTTAGAAAAAATATCCAAGAAAAATCCGCCGCAAAAAGCTCCCCAATAACCCAAGTTTTTAAAAGCTTTTTTATTTTGCGGATGAGATGGCGAAATATGCAGAAAAAAATTTAAAAGAACAACTGCCATTAAAACAAGATTTGGCGTTACGCCATTAATGTCAAAATGTACAAAAAAACTTGTTTGCAATAAAGTTAAAAGATAAAAAGCAATAATTAGAATTAATTTTTTCTTCATTAAAATTCAGTGATAACAAGTAAAAAAGATAACTGTTCTGCGCTAAAAGATTGCCCGACCGCCGCTCTTTTAAAAGGGTCAATATCACATTGAGTTATTGACTTGATGTTCCCAATAAAAAGACCCTCCGGCGAAATACCGCCTAACGCCGTGGTAACTATCGCGTCTCCGCTCTGTATATCGCACTCTTGAGGAATAAGGTCAAGTATGATTTGGGAATAGCCATCTCCTCTGATGATTCCTTTTATTTCTTTATCTTGAATTGTCACATCAAAAATGCTTTCCGGATGAGATATAAGAATTACCTTGGAATGGTTTTTATAGACTTCGCTGATTTTGCCGACAAGAACTTTTTGAGCCGTAATCACCGGCATATTTCTTACCAATCCGTTTTCTTCCCCCTTATTTATTAAAAAATAATCCTGGGAGATATCTTTACTTATTAATTGAGCCAAAACAAGCTCTAAATCTTTTCTGGAATCCATTTCCAATGTCTGTCTCAAGTACTGATTTTCTTTTTCTATCTCTTTGGTCAAAGCATTGGCGCTTACAAGTGTTTTATTCTCCAATAATAATCTTTCGTTTTCTTCTTTTAATGTTCTTATTTCCCATATTGTTTTACACCAGTCAGCCGTTGTTTGTCCCCCATGCCAAAAAATTTTTTGGACGGGAGAAGAGATATAATAAAAAAAACCTTTTGTCCGGTGTTGGCCGATACTGTTAAAAACAACCATAATTAAAACAAAGGCCATTCCTATTAAAATTATTTTTACCCAAGAAAACTGTTTCATCTTTTTATTATATAAATAAATCGGAGATAAATAAAACCCCGCTCAAAAATTGCAGGGTAATATATGTAGATTAAGGCCATTGTTTTGGCGACGACCTACTTTCGCAGATAAATCCACTATCATCGGCCCTGGAGTATTTCACTTCTGAGTTCGGGATGGGATCAGGTGGAACAACCCCGGCATTATCGCCAAAACAATAACCTTAATTTTAATATTTATTTTTCCAAATAGTTATTAATAGCCAGCCAAGAGAGATTGCGACGATCAATTAGTACTCCTTGGCTTAATGCCTCGCGGCACTTATACCTAGAGCCTATCAACCTCGTGGTCTCCGAGGGATCTAAGAGTTCTTATCTTGGAGTCTGCTTCGCGCTTAGATGCTTTCAGCGCTTATCAGTTCCCAACTTAGCTACCCAGCGATGCCCTTGGCAGGACAACTGGTACACCAGAGGTTGGTTCACCTCGGTCCTCTCGTACTAGAGGCAACTCTCCTCAAAACTCAACGCCTACGGTAGATAGGGACCAACCTGTCTCACGACGGTCTGAACCCAGCTCACGGACCACTTTAATTGGCGAACAGCCAAACCCTTGGGAGCTGCTTCACCCCCAGGATGTGATGAGCCGACATCGCTGTCATTTTTCTCTCCTTACGAAGAGGATCGGACTATATCTTCATCCTGTAAAATCTGAAAATACAGGAGTTGGCGTATTATAGTATCTATGTAAGATTACTATCCGTTTAACTTTTTACGGTTAAAACAAGTCTCTACGGGGTCATAACTCAATTTTATACTTCATTGATGGAATTATGTATTCAGAAATCATACTTATTAAACACGGTATGCTTGATTTTATAAATCTTACTCTCTGATAACTTTTATCCTTATTAAGCCTCGCTTCTAAACCGAGACCGGCTAAAGCTTGTATCATTCTTTTTTGACTCTTAAAATCAAATTGTTGAGTGTTTAAATAAATATCTGAATTACTGCATTTGCTTCCATCATCCATATACCACACCGCTAAACTGATTGGATTTATTTCAATATCTGGCATGACTTTTTTACCATTTTGATAAAATAAGTGTAATAAATCGGTTAATTCGGACAACTGCTTTGTATAAAATCTATAAGCAATTCGTCCTTTGTTCGTTTCCCTAGATTTAGGTTCGCTGCCAGCAACATTTTTCAATGTCTCATACTTCCAATCTACATACTCTTTTTCTTTAATTGAATGATTAATTTCTAACAATGCATTTGTTCTTCCTTTAACCACCCTTAAATAACCATCACCTAAAAGAGATCCGATAATCACAGATTTTTGGAATTGAGTTAGACTTCCCACGGTATTGTCCATAGCTCTACTATAGCTGGTTTCAATTATGGATTCCACCGTTATAAGCCAAATTTATTGTATCTCAATTACTCGAGATAGCACCCCAATGTTCTCAAGGTGCCGAACAGGGCCGTAGATATGGACTCGCGGGCCCTACCAGCCTGTTATCCCCGGGGTAGCTTTTATTTGGTAATCTCCCTCGATTCTATAAACCAAGGTCGGTTCACTAAGTTCTGCTTTCGCAACTGCGCGGCATAGCCGCCTTGCAGTAAAGCCAGCTTATGGCTTTGCCCGACAACTCCGATTTCCATCCGGAGCTAGCTGACCTTTAAACGCCTCCGTTACTCTTTGGGAGGCAAGCGCCCCACTTAAACTGACCACCAGACACTGTTTCTTGCCAAAGGCAGGATTAGAACAAAAATTTTAAAAGGGTGGTGTTTCATTGACGACTCCGGGCCGACCGAAATCAGCCCTTCAAAGTCTCCCACCTACGCTACGCATTTAAAACCAAAGCTCAATATCTGGATACAGTAAAGCTCCCGGGGTCTTTCCGTCTAGCCGCAGGTAACCGGCATCTTCACCGGTATTGCATTTTCACCGAGCTCCTCGTTGAGACAGTTCCCCAGTCGTTACGCCTTTCGTGCGGGCCTGAACTTACCAGGCAAGGGATTACGCTACTTTAACACGGTTATAGTTACCGCGGACGTTTACTGGCGCTTCGAGACTCAGCTATACCGCACAAGTGCAGTATAACATCCTCTGTTAACGTTCCAGCACTGGTCAGGCGTCAGCCCCTATACATCCTCTTACGAGTTAAGCAGGGACCTGTGTTTTTGATAAACAGTCGCCAGGGATCTTTAGCTGCGCCCGCCTATGTGGCGGGAGGGTTTATCCCGAAGTTACACCCGCTGTTTTGCCGAGTTCCTTAACGAGGATTCACTCGTTCACCTTAGCACTCTCACGCTTGTCTACCTGTGTCGGTTTATGGTACGGACCCAATATATAATTAGCTCCTAAAAAAGCTTTTCTGGGAAGCTTGCTCGTTTGAGTTCACTCCGCCGTAGCGGAACTTCCTCCCAGTTCTTGAAAAACTCAAACTGGAAACAGAAATCCAATAATCTGCTCAAATTACTAAGCTCCGTCCCTTCTTTAGAATTATATATCAGGGGGCCGGAATATTAACCGGCTGTCCATCAGCTGCCCCTTTCGGGATCACCTAAGGACCGCCTAACCCTTGGCTGATTGCCATTGCCAAGGAAACCTTAGACTTTCGGTGTTCCGAGCTTTCATCGGAATTGCGGTTACTCATGCCAACATTCTCACTTCCTTACGCTCCACTCCTCCTCACAGAGAAGCTTCAAAGCAAAAGGAACGCTCCCCTACCACCACCCCGCCTAAACGGGATGATTCTTATCTTCGGTACTAAGCTTGAGCCCCGTAAATCTTCGGTGCAGGACTTCTTAATTAGTAAGCTATTACGCACTTTTTAAAGGATAGCTGCTTCTAAGCTAACCTCCTAACTATCAATGAAATCCCACCTCCTTTAAAACACTTAGCTTAGTTTAGGGACCTTAGATTAAGATCTGGGCTGTTTCCCTTTTGACCATGGAGCTTAGCCCCCACAGTCTGACTGCTTTAATATGACCTTAGGTATTCGGAGTTTGTTTAATCTACCTAGCTAAAAGCCACGATAGATCATTCAGTGCTCTACCCCCTAAGGATAAATTAAAACGCTAGCCCTAAAGCTATTTCGGGGAGAACCAGCTATTACCAAGCTCGATTAGCTTTTCACTTCTTACCA
>CBDVAW010000035.1:0-6464 GCA_965372095.1 uncultured bacterium | reverse complement strand
ATAAGGTTAAAAAGTCTGCGGTTGGGGAAGAAGGAGTTGCGGAGGTGGAAACGATTTCAGACATTGTGGGTCCGCTAATGTCAAAGGGATGCAAGCTTGAGTTTTCTCCTTTTCTGGCAAGAGGGCTTGACTACTATACGGGATTTATATTTGAAATCTATGCGGAAGGATTAGGCAGTTCAATCGCTTCCGGTGGAAGGTATGACGATTTACTCGGTTTATTCGCCAGAAAATCTGTTCCGGCATGCGGAGGCACTTTAGGATTTGAACGAATTCTTCTTGTCAGAGGGAAAACAGAACAAAAAAGCCCCGCGCCGCTATTTTTGATAACAAATATAGATGAAAGCCTTCAAAAAGACATTTTCCGCATCGCGAAGAATATTAGAGATATTAGTTTCGGCGAGGGTAAAATAAGCGTTGAACTATATTTGGGCAAAGATAATATTAATAAACAAATCGGATATGCCGCGGAAAGGGGCATCCGGTTTTGTGTTTTGTTCGGACCGAAGGAAAAAGAAAAAGGCACAGTGTCTATTAAAGACCTTGAGAAGGGCGAACAAATAAGCGTGTCGGAAGACCGGATTGCCGACACGATTCTTAATCTTATTAAATAAGGTTGGGACATATTGTATTCAGTGGAAAACAAAGGCTTTCAAGAAGCCTTTTTTTATCCTAAAATAATATCAATGACTGGAATAAAAAACTGGCACAGTCTCTCACAGGAAGAAGTGATAAATATATTGTCCACTGACGCCAAGGAGGGGTTATCCGGACAAGAAGTCCAAATAAGACAAAATAGGCTCGGACCCAACCAGCTTCCCGGGGAAAAGCCTCTGCCAAAAATAAAAATCTTTCTTGATCAATTTAAAAGCCCTCTGGTATATATATTACTGCTGGCGGGTTTTATAACTCTCATATTAAAGGAATTTTCCGACTCCATCATTATATGGAGTGTTGTCGGTTTGAACGCGATAGTCGGCTATGTCCAGGAGAATAAAGCGTCTGAAGCCCTAAAGAGCCTTAAAAAAGTGGTCAAGATAAACGCAAGAGTAATCCGGGACGGAGATGAGAGAGAGATAAGCTCTGAAAATTTGGTGCCGGGGGATATCGTAATTTTAACGCAGGGAGATAAAGTCCCTGCCGATTGCAAGATTATTGAATGCCATAATTTAAAAATAAATGAAGCTGCTTTAACGGGGGAATGGCTGCCCGCGGGAAAAGAAACAAAAATTTTACCGGAAGAAACCCCTTTGGCCGACAGGGACAATATGGCATATATGGGATGCCTTGTTGAATACGGGACGGGCAGAGCCATTGTCACGGAAATAGGGGAAAAGGCTGAAATGGGGAAGATAGCGGTTCTGGTAAAAGAAACAAAGGAAGACATGACTCCGCTTCAAAGAAAAATAGCTCACCTTGGCAAAATTATAGGAATCGCCGTCAGTGTTATCGCCGTTGTCATTCTTATACAAGGCGTTGCCAGCGGAAATGATTTCACAGAAATGTTTCTTACCGCCGTTGCCATAGCGGTGGCTGCCATACCGGAAGGATTGCCTATGGCCACTACGGTAATTTTAGCGTTGGGAATGCAGAGAATTTTAAAAAGAAAAGGACTTGTTAGAAAACTTCTGGCCGCCGAAACTCTCGGTTCCACTTCTATAATTTGCAGTGATAAGACTTTGACTTTAACGGAAGGGAAAATGGTGGTGGCAACCGTGGTTACCGCGAAGCATCACGCTGTTGAAATTATAGAAGACTGGCCAAAAGTCAAAAAAGAAGAAGCAAGGCCCGAAGAACTTTTAGCGTTAACGATTGCCGCTTTGAACAGCGAAGCATTTATAGAGAATCCGAAATTTCCACCCGCTCTTTGGGAGATAAAAGGAAGACCGACCGACAGAGCTTTGGTGGCGGCAGGCGCCAAGGCGGGATTAATAAAAAACGAGCTGGAAAGAAAATTTATTAAGATTGACGAAATTCCGTTTGATTCCGAAAGCAAGCTTATTATCAATCTTTACAATAAAAATAAAGGAAGCGTTCTCTTTGTGTCCGGAGCGCCTGAAAAGATTCTAAGTCTGTCTTCTTTTGTTGAAGACGGAGAAAAGCCAAAACCGTTAAATAAAAAGACTTTGCGGGAATTAAATCAAAGCCTTGAGGCTTTAACGGAAAAAGGACTAAGAGTCATAGCGGTGGCTTATAAAGAATATCCGAAACAACCTTCCTATAAAAAACTGAATGACCTGTGCGGTAAACTGGTTTTCGCGGGATTTATAGGATTAAAAGATCCTTTAAGAAAAGAAGTTAAAAACGCCATTAAGGTTGTGAGAGGAGCCGGGATAAGACCCGTTATTGTTACGGGAGATCATCCTCTAACCACTAAAGCGATAGCGGAAGAGCTTGGTTTTAAAATTAAAAAAGAAAATATCATTACCGGGAAAGAATTGGACGAACTTTCCGATGAAAAATTCCAAGAGAAGATTAAGAAAATCAAGATTTATGCCAGATCCGAACCGCGCCATAAGTTAAGAATAATTGAGGCTTGGCAAAAGAGAGGAGAGGTTGTGGCTATGACCGGGGATGGCATAAACGACGCTCCGGCGCTTAAAAAAGCCGACATTGGAGTGGTATTGGGTTCCGGAACGGATGTGGCGAAAGAAGTGGCTGATCTGATACTTTTACCCGACTCTTTTAATATTATCGTAGCCGCTATTGAAGAAGGGAGAGCTATTATTGACAATATTAGAAAAGTTGTCGTATATTTGCTTGCTGACAGCTTTACGGAAGTAATATTGATCAGTGGCGCGCTGCTTTTCGGTTTTCCCTTGCCGATCACAGCTGTTCAAATTTTATGGGTTAATTTAGTGTCAGACGGTTTACCGGGTATGGCATTGGCTTTTGAGCCCAAAGAGAAAGATCTGATGAAGCAAAAACCGCAGAAAAAAGACATTCCTTTACTTACGAAGGAAATGAAAGCCATAATCTTTATTATAGGGATAATAACTGATCTAATCCTTTTGGGATTGTTTTTCTGGCTTTGGGGAACCACTCACGATCTCCGCTATGTCCAAACAATGATCTTTGCCGCTCTGACCGTTGATTCTTTATTTTATATTTTCTCTTGCAAAAACCTGAAAAAAGCCATTTGGCACATTAACCCCTTTTCCAATAAGATATTGATAATGTCTTGGCTTTTCGGAGTTGCAATGCTGTTTTTAGCCATTTATCTACCGGGGTTGCAAACACTTTTAAAAACCGTCCCGCTTACCGTCTATGATTGGACAATCATTTTAGGTTTGGGAATAATAGAACTGTTTTTAGTGGAAGTGGCTAAGTGGCACTTTATTGTTAAAAAATCGTTTAATTAAATATAATGTGGTTTAATATTTTTCTTTTTACAATCTCTTGCTCCGCCTTGGTATATGCCGGAATGTGGGCAGTCAAGTCATTAACCAGAATAGCGCAGTTTCTTGGATGGAAAGAGTTTATAGTAGCCTCTGTTTCAATGGCTTTTATAACATCCCTGCCCGAATTTTTTATTGGGATAACTTCGGCAATTCATAAAAAACCGGAGCTTTCTTTTGGGGATATTATAGGATCTAATATTATCGCCCTTACTTTAGTGATAGGATTGGGGGCAATATTGGCAAAAGGTTTAAAGTTTGACGGAAAGATTCTACAAAAAAGCGCGGGCTACGCTTCTGTTATCGCCCTTATGCCTCTTCTTTTACTGATAGACGGCAAGATCTCAAGAATTGACGGCATAATTTTGATTTTAATATCAATCGTTTATTTCCATCATCTCTTATCTAAAGAAGAAAGATTTTCCAAAGTTCTCTCCAACGTTTTCAACGGAAACTCTGTTAGCTTTAAACTGTTTTTAAAAGATATGGGAATATTTTTAGGATCAGCATGCTTAATGCTATTAAGCGCCGAAGGAATTGTCTCGTCTATTTTAAATATAGCAAAAGCTTTCCATATGCCTCTTGTAACCATTGGCATGTTTTTGGTGGCTATCGGGACTTCTTTGCCTGAAATAACTTTTGGCATAAGGTCGGCAACCACAAAACACAAAGGAATGATATTGGGGGACATACTTGGTTCGGTAGTTATTAATTCCACTCTGGTTCTTGGGATAGTGGCCTTAATTTGCCCTTTTCAAGTTTATGATTTTTCACCTTATTTTTCGGGAATTATTTTTACAACAATAACTTGCCTGCTTTTTGTTTTTTTTGCCAGAACCGGACATAAGATTACCAGAAAAGAAGCTTACGTTCTTCTCTGTGTCTATGTTTTGTTTGTTTTCACTCAATTTATTTAAAACTAAAAAAAGAATAGGCAACACTATTTAAATATATGATTTGGTTTTATATCCTTCTTTTTATTATTTCTTCCATAATATTGATCCGCTCGGGATTTTGGGTGATTCAATCTCTGACAAGAATCGCCAAGTTCTTAGAATGGAAAGAATTCACGGTAGCTTTTATTCTAATGGCTTTTGCGACATCTATGCCTGAACTTTTTGTAGGTATCACTTCAGCGCTGCATAAAAGCCCCGCCCTTTCTCTGGGAAATATAATAGGCTCTAATATTATCAACCTTACACTTTTAGTCGCATTGGGAGCTATAATGGCAAACGGCCTTAAATTGGAAACAATTGCAGCTAAACGAGATTCTTTATATACCGCGTTAATTGCGTTTTTACCGATTATATTAATGCTTGACGGAAAAATTTCACGCATAGACGGAGGGTTGCTTCTTTTGATATTAATTTTTTATTTCAAATTTCTTCTTTTCAGAAACCAAAGATTCGCAAAAATTTTCACGAGTCATTCCGACGCGGATTGGAAAAAATTTAAACAATTCATAAAAGATATGGGGATCTTTCTGTGCGGCATTGCTCTGCTTCTCGTATCGGCGGAAGGAATAGTTATGGCGTCTTCCAAATTAGCAGTAATTATCGGAATACCCTTGGCTGTCGTAGGCACGCTTTTAATAGCCTTTGGCACTAATCTGCCGGAAATGGTTTTCGGCATAAAGGCAATACTGATGAAAAAAAGAGGGATGGTTTTGGGGAATCTAATGGGGTCGGTTGTCGCCAATTCAACTTTAGTTCTTGGAATTACCGTGCTGATCTGCCCTTTGGAAATTACTGACTTTACCGTCTATGCCGCCGGTATTATGTTTACGATATTATCAGCTTTGTTTTTTTACCTTTTTGCCAGAAGTAACAATGAAATTTCCAGAAAAGAAGGCTTCTTTCTACTCGGTATTTATCTTGTTTTCATAGCAACTCAACTTATTACGTATTAAACTTTAGTTTTCAGCTAATTGATGTTAAGCTCTGTTTAATGAATGAATTTCTTCTCGTCGCTGTTATTATAGCGGGTTTTATTATAGCTGTTTTTTTAATAACCAAGGAAATTCGTCGGCTGAAAGAGAGTAAAGACGATTCTTTGGTTTTAAATTCGCTCCGGCAAAATCTAATGGATATCAAAGAAGATATAAAGGAATCCAGAAAAAGTAATTTAGAGTCTTTGCAGGTCCAATTAAAGGAAAGTGGACGGATCGTAAAAGATGTTACCAGCCAATTGGAAAAAATCCATTCCGACCACAAGCATGTTTTAGACGTAAAAGAACGACTGGGAAAACTTACGGACATATTGGCAAACCCCAAGCAAAGGGGGATTTTAGGGGAATATCAATTGGAAACTTTGTTAAAAAACATTTTCCAACCCCGCCAGTATCAAATGCAATATAAATTCAGAGACGGCCAAATAGTAGATGCGGTAATTTTTATTAAAGATAAAATTGTTCCGGTTGACGCAAAATTCTCACTGGAAAATTATAATAGGATATTGGAAGAAAAAGACCCTGTGCGGAAAAAGCAGCTTGAAAAAGTTTTTAAGAATGATTTAAAGTTTCGCATTGAAGAAACGGCAAAATATGTTCGTCCCGACGAAGGAACAATGGAATTTGCATTTATGTTTATTCCTTCCGAAGGAATATTTTATGACCTGCTCATAAATCAAGTGGGCGGGGTCAGAAGCAGAACAAGTGATCTCATTGAATATGCTTTTAAGGAAAAACGTGTGATCATTACTTCTCCGACTTCTTTTTGCGCTTATCTCCAAACTGTCCTGCAAGGATTAAAAGCTTTGCAGATAGAAGAATCGGCGAAAGGAATAATCAAAAAAATAGAGACTTTACAAAAACATTTATTGAAGTATAATGATTATCAGCAAAGACTGGGCAATAACTTGCGCACTACCGTTAATACCTATAACCAAAGTTATAAAGAATTCTCCAAAATAGACAAGGATATGTCTAAATTAACGGGAGGTGAACAATCCATAAAACCATTAGAATTAGAAAAACCGGAGAATCAAGAATAATAATATGTTAGCAGTTATAAAAACAGGCGGGAAACAATATTTAGTTTCCCCCGGCAAAACAATAAAAATAGAAAA
>CBDVAW010000034.1:0-6669 GCA_965372095.1 uncultured bacterium | reverse complement strand
ATAGTCCCGCTTTTAATTTTGAATATATTTAGAAAATTCCCACTAATTCCGGCTCTATTTCCAAATCCACTCCAAATTTCTCTTTTACTTTATTTTGAATCTCTTTGGCAAAAGTTATTATATCACCGGTCTTTGCGTTACCATAATTAATGATAAACAAAGTATGTTTTGGTGATATACCCACTTTATCTTTACGGCATCCGGGAACAAATCCGGCGCAATTGATTAAGCAAGAAGAAGCAATCTTAACACTGTCAACGTCAAGCCGCCAAAACCAAGGATCGCGACAGTACTTTCCTCCCGATTTTAATTTTTCTTCTGATACTGTTTGTTGGATTTCCTGGAACAATTTTTCTGAAACAACAGAGTTTTTAAAAAAAGACCCGGCACTTTTATAGTTTTCCCTATTAGGCAAAATCATTGCGCCTTTTCTATATCTGATATTAATAACAGCTTGTCTTACTTCTTTTAATGTGGGAATTCTTTTAAAATATTCAAAGTATTTTTTTATGTCGTGATAGGCTATGGTTGGTCGGCCATTTGGGATAAGCGAAAATGTGACAGAAGTTATAATATAATTTCCTTTCTCAATGGTATTAAAAATACTTTTTCTATATTTAAAATTACAGTCAATATTGGTAAACAATACAGGCTTTATTGTTTTACATCTGATTGCCCATATCTTTGAGACTGTCGTGCTGACAGCCTGGCCATACGCGTTAATATTTTGGACCGGAGCGCTTCCGACTTTTCCCGGGATGCCTGATAAACATTCTATTCCCGCCCAGTTTTTTTTAATGCAGTATTCTACGAAATTATCCCAATTTTCTCCTGATCCCACGGTAACTGCCATTCTGCCTTTTTCTAAATTACTTTTAATGCCTTTGATATTATTAGAAATTACCAATCCCGGGAACCCGCTGTCGCTTATTAAGATATTACTTCCTTCACCAAGAATAAAAACAGGAATGTTTTGTTCGCGCGCGAATTCCAGCGCTATCGCGGCTTCCTTGCCTTTTTCAACAGTAGTGAAGAATTTTGCCGCTCCGCCGACCTTAAAAGTCGTTAGCTCTTTAAGCGGCAAATTCTTGTGTATTTTTAAATTGTGGAATCGCATAATAATTATATTGTATTTATTCCGGACTAAAAATAAATGTGGACATTTTACTGTTTTTTCTAAAGATAGATGTTATTATAAATATACTACAATTAAATGGTCGGATAAATAAAAATTAATCTATAATTGTTATGAAAAACATATTAAAATATTTTATTATTTTTAGTTCGCTGTCCGTCTTGTTAGTGTTTTCAGTAGAAGCGCAAGAATTAAATGGCGATAGTGAGACTGATAATATTCAAGAACAAGAAGGAGCTCAAGGTATTGCGCCGCGAGATATTGACAGAGCGCGCGCAGGAAACGGAGAAACGCCTTTAATAAACGCAAGAGAAGCTATTAAACAGAATGCGCAAGAACGTCAGGAAATTATACAACAAGGAGTTAGAGACATAAAGGAGCTTGTGCGTGAGAGAATAGAAAACAGAAAAGAGCTTTTAAAGCAAAAAATAGAGAATGCGAAAGAACTGATAAAGCAAACAAGAGAAGAGGTCAGAAATAGAGTTGAAGAGCGTCGGCAGGAAATAAAAACACAGCTTAAAAATATTAGGAACGAACACAAGCAAGGAATAGCGGAAAGGATATTTGATAATATTAATGACCTTAATATGAGAATGACAGATAGGTTTTTTTCAATTATTAACAAAATAGAAGCGGTGTTATCCAGAATTGAGTCGCGTGCAGATAAAGCGGAGGAAAATGGTGTTAATGTCTCGGCGGTAAGAACAGCTATTTTAGAAGCAGAAAGTATGATTTCCGTTGGCAGAACCGTGGTAGAAGAACAATCTCAAATAGTATATTCATTTGAAGTGAATGATGAAGAAACTTTGCGGTTGGATGTCGGAGTTGCCAGGCAGACTCTTCACGCTGATTTAACAGAGGTAAGAAATTCCATAGTGGCAATGCGCGAGGCGGTAAAAGAAGCGGCAATGGCTTTATCGCAAATTCCTCGCGTAGATCAGCTTGAAGTGCCCGCGGATACAACAGAGCTTGATGGACAGGAACAATAATTAAATAAAAACATATTATGAATAAAAATACTATTTTTATTAGCATATTTGTCGTAATTGCCATAATAGTCGGGATAATACTGCTTAATATGCCTGCGCGAATGTCTGAACCTTCTCCCGAATCTTTCATAGAACCCAGAGATACTGATGCTTCTCAATCTGCAAGCTTCGAAGAAAAGGAGTTGATAGATTTGATTGAAGGTGAGGATACCACTATTTCCATAGAGGCGGATTTAGAGGAAATTCAGATAGATGATTTAGAAGCGGAGTTTGAGGAGATTGACAAAGATTTAAACAGCTTGTAAAAACAATAGAGCTTGTTTTTATAGGAACGAAACAGCGGAAATTTGTTCTCCGCTGTTTTTTATCAACAAAAAACACTCTTTAAAAGAATGTTTTTATTAACTACGCACAGGGATATTAAGTTGATTATTTTAGATAAGTAGAAGATTATCTTTATTGGTCGGGATGCCGGGAATTGAACCCGGGTCACAGGACCCCCAGCCCTGCATAATAACCATTATACTACATCCCGATAGGCAATGGTTTAATAGATATACTTCAATCGTATGGTGTGACGATTTTTATTTTTCCGGCTTAGATAACGTTTTAATACACTTGGCGCAAGCTACTATCCGTTGCCCGAGAAATTCTCTGTAAGACTTATTTTTTGTGTCCGCGGGGATGCGAGTCCATTGAAGATTGGGGTATTTTCTTTTCATTGGTGTTGGATTGTATTTTGACATCAATTTTTTATAACTTCTTCCCATACTTGATGTCTTTCCGCAAATAGCGCATTTTTTAGCCATATTTATAAAAAAGTTCAGAAATATTTTAAATTTTTCACAAAATAAATCCAAAAATTCATTTAAATTATTTTTCTATATTAAAGTAAATAATACATAACCCCTTTACTATATCAGAAACCTTCTTTTTTTACAATAATTTGGTATGATGTTATTAATATAATATATGGATGCGTCATTAGAATCAAAACTTTTTTTATATATTGTTATAGTGCTTTCAGCTGTTTTTCATGAATATTCTCACGCATGGATGGCTAATTATTTGGGAGACTCTACGGCCAAGAATGCCGGCAGATTGACTTTGAATCCATTAAAACACATTGATCCTGTTGGAACGGTGATTATCCCCATCTTTATGCTGTTTTTTGCAGGAGGGTTTATCGGGTGGGCCAAGCCGGTGCCTTATAATCCTTACAATCTTAAGGATTCGAAATTTGGCTCAACCAAAGTGGCGATAGCGGGCCCGGCCTCCAATTTTTTAATCGCCATAATTTTTGGAATGTTTATCAGGTTCTCTTCATTGGGAGGATTTGCGTATGAAATGATTAGTTTAATAGTGATAGTCAATATTTTTTTAGGGCTGTTTAACTTAATACCCATTCCTCCCTTAGACGGTTCAAAAATATTAATGGACTTTTTCCCCAACTCCAGAGCGCTCCGTTTTTTAGAGCAATCTTTCATCGGAATTTTCTTTGCCATTGCCATAGCAATCATATTTTTATCACCTCTTGCATTTTTAATATATAGATTTATTGTTGGCTAACAATTTTTTAAAAGACTATGAGACTAACTCTGTTTAAAAAAATTCTTATAAGTTTTTTATTGGTAAGCATTGTTCCAATAACTTTTTTTGGGATGGTTATAGTTGAAAAAGTTTTTGACATTACGCAGGGAGAAGTGTTAGAAAGCAATGCTTTTACGGTTAAGCAAATAAGCTGGCAAATAGATACTTATTTTAACAGTATCAAAAGGATCCTGGAAGATTTTGCTTCTTTCCCCGAAATAAAAGATTTTGACAAAGAGAAAGTAACCCAGCTTATGAGTTCTTATTATGGCAGTTATACCGTTTATTATGGCCATCAAACCGTTGTGGAGGCTAATCCTTTTGAATCTTTTGTCATTCTTGACAAGCAGGGGATGGCGGTGGCTTTTTACCCGGAGAGAGAAAGCGATTTGGTCGGCAGAGACTATTCCAAGCAGGAATTTTTTCAAGAAGTCAATGAGACAAAAGAATATTTTATTTCATCTGATGTTATTATCTCCGGTTTTACGGGAGAGCCGGTAATAAGAATGGCAGTTCCCGTTATAAAAGAAAAGCAAATTTCTTCCGTAATAATGGCTGATATAAATATAGAAAGCGTTTCCAGCCTTATAAATCAAGCGAGAACAGGGGATACGGGGTATCTTTTTGCCGTCAGTAATAATGGAACTATTGTTGTGCATCCAAACTTGGAATTGGTTCTTCTTGGTGAGAATATTAATACAATAGCGCCAAACGTGTTCAATCAAATTAACGAAAAAAGTTCCGGAGCGAAAATTGCTTTTTATCCTGAGGAAAATTCAGACACAATTATAGCTTATTCGTTTCCTCAAGAAATTGATTGGATAGTGATTTTTAGCCAGTCACTGGACGAAGCTTTAGCCATTCCTTTAGAGATCAGATATCAGTTTATTTTAATACTTGCGCTAACCACCGTTCTCGCCTTTCTTGTCGCCTTATATTTTTCGCGCGGCATCACTAATCCTTTACGCGAATTTACTGAAAAAGTCATCAATATGACGGTTGCGGAGGATTTGAATTTGGAAATAAATATAAAAACCAAGGATGAGGTAGGAAATTTGGCTTCAGCTTTTAATCAGATGATTAGAAAATTGAAAATTAAGAGATTGCAGTTAGAGGAAGCCAAACTTATTCTTGAGGGAAGAGTCAAAGAGAGAACAGAAGATTTAGAAGCACTTAATAAAAGCTTGGAAGATAAGGTTGAGTTAAGGACAAAAGAGCTTAGAGAGAAGATCTATGAGCTTAACAGATTTTACAAATTAACCGTGGGAAGAGAATTAAAAATGGCGGAATTAAAAAAGGAGAATAAAAAATTAGAAGAACAAATTAAAGAATAATATGAACCTTTTTGCCTTTTCAGGGATAATGTTTTTAATCGCCAGTTTGTTTTTTGGATTTTTTGTCTATCTTAAGGACAGAAAAAACAAACTAAACCAGCTTTTTGGACTTGTATGTCTGTTCGGAGCGAGTTGGGGGCTTGCCGCTTGGAGGATAGGGATAATGCCGGAAGAAAAAAAAGAGTTAGCCTTGTTAAGCTGGCGGATAGCCTATGTCGGAATAATATTTATTCCAATTGTTTTCTATCATTTTGTATATGCTTGGCTGAAACTTGAAAAAAGAATAGTCCTTTATTTATTTTATATATTCGGTCTTTTCTTTTCAGTTTTAATGTGGACGCCCTGGGCAGATCTATTTTACGGTTTGAAGAATATGAAATTCTTCTTTAATTCTTTTTATCTGGTTTATCCGCCAACTCCGGTGTTTAGTTTTTTTGTTTTAATGTGGTTTGTGATAATAGTTTATGCTCACTACGAATTATACAAAGCCCTTAAAAAAGCATCCGGAACAAGATATATTCAAATTAAATATTTTATATTGGCTTTTGCTATGGCCTTTGCCGGAGGAGGCAGCACTTTTTTAAGCTGTCTTGGAATAACAGTATACCCTTATTTGAATCTTCTTTGTCCTTTGTACCCGGCCGTTTTAGCTTACGCCGTTATTAGATATCGTTTTATGAATATTTATTGGGTGCTGGGGAAAATCGGAATATATGTATTGTCTTTTTTCACCATTCTTCTGTATATTATGGGCTTCTCTTTTATAAGCCAAAAAGTTTTTACTTTTTCACCCATTATTTCTAATATATTAATCGGTATTACCACTGTTTTCGTCTTTCATTACAGCTTTTTATTTTATCGGAAAATAGCGTCTAAACATTTTTATTATACTTTTTATGCTCTTCAACAAACAATAAAAGAATTAGGCAAAAATATAAACCAAACCATAGAATTAAGCAAGATAGTGAATCTAGTCAATCGTTCTCTTTTGGATGCCCTTAAATTGGACAGGGTGGGTGTTATTTTAAAAAAACATAAAGACAAGAATCCTTCTTTCTATGGCTTGATAAAATTTAAAGAGGAAGAAATAACTGTATTATTAAATAAAGAGGAAAAATTTTTAATCAAATATATTGAGCAAACCAAAAAGCCAATAGTAAAAGAAGAAATTGCTTTTGCGATAGAAAAACTAAAAAGAGCAAAAACTGTTAGTCCGTTGGTGGCAAAAGAGTCAATCCAAAAAAGAGTGGAAAGACTTGGCAAATTAAAAACAGATATGGGCAGAAAAGGAATAGGGCTGTTTTTTCCTCTCTTTGTCGGGCAAGAATTAACAGGCATTCTAATTTTAGGCGACAAGCTTTCAAGTGAAGCCTATACCGTCCAAGATATTGAGCTCCTTGATACTTTATCCGCTCAAGCAGCCGTTGCCTTCAATAACGCTCTTTCTTACGAAGAAATCAATCAAAGAAAAGCGGAATTGGAGAGGTTCTACAAACTTACCGTGGGCAGGGAATTGAAAATGGCGGAATTAAAAAAGGAGAATAAAAAACTGGAAGAAAGGATCAGAGAAAGAAAATAGATCGGAAGATAAAAAGCGTTTATTTAAAAAGAAAAATTATCT
>CBDVAW010000033.1:0-6809 GCA_965372095.1 uncultured bacterium | reverse complement strand
GAAATCAAGGTGAATGTTATACGCGAGACACGGGTTATTGAATACGCCAAATAATATTTCTTGTTTTTAATTCAACTCTTGGTAGTATTGTTTATAAAGAGTGTGGGATTCAAACCAGAATCAAGTTTAGAAATGAAATAATGGATTAAGTTTAAGAAACGACGACGAGAAGGTATTAAGGATTAATACCTTGAGGAGAAGTGACGAAGAAATTGACCCATTATTCCGCTAAATTGACTCTGGTTAGAACCCCGCACTCTAAAGGTCGAAAGATTTAATATAAGAGATTTTTATAATCATAAATTATAGTTAATCTCTAAACGATAAAATATTATGACCAAAGATGATTTAATCCAAGCCTTGGCTAAAAAAATGGGTTCTCCTAAAAGCCAAGCAGCAGAATCTTTAAGTGTTGTTTTGGAAGAAATTACCAAAACTCTTTCACAAGGGAAAGATGTGGTATTGACCGGGTTCGGCAAGTTTTCAGTCAGTAAGAGAAAAGCACGGATGGGGGTTAATCCTAAAACCGGTGAAAAAATTAAAATTGCCGCGATGAAGGTGCCTAAGTTTAAGGCTGGGAAGATTTTAAAAGATGCGGTAAGATAGTCATTAGACAAAAAGCCGCGCGGAAGCGCGGCTTTTGTTTTGCCCGTTTTCGCATTGCTTTCTGCCAATAAAAAATATAATCTTAAAACAATGAGAGCCGGGTCTTGTCAGTTATACATCCGTTTGGTGTAATTTAAACTTAAAATGAAATCAAAAGATTATTATAAAAAACATAATTTTAAAGAAGGGATATTGGTGGCATTCGGAGAAATTTTTTTAAAGTCGGAAGGAGTGCAAAAACAGTTAAAGAAACAATTGCTAAAAAATATCTTTTCTTTATTAAAAAAGAAAAAGATAATATGTAAAGTTTCTTTTTTTAGAGAAAGGATTTTCATTGAAACGAAGGACTTCAGAAAAACAGCAGATGTTCTAAAAAGGGTTTTTGGGGTTGTTTGGCGCGCAAAGGTGTATTTTTTTGAGGATGCCGGGCTCCACGATGTGAGTGTTTTTATAAAAGATAATTATGCCGATTGGGTTAAGGAAAAAGAAAGTTTTGCGTTGCGTATTCAAAAAGGAGGCGATATGCGGGAAAAAAGAGAAGACATAATTGACAGTGTCGCGAAAAATATCAAAAGAGAAGTTAATCTTTCTAACCCCAAAAAAGAAATTTTTATTGAGAGAAGGAAAGAGGGGTGGTTTATTTATTTTAAAAAACATAAATGTTTAAGAGGATTACCGGTCGGGAGCGAGGGGAAAGTTATATCATTGGTTTCCGGAGGAATAGATTCCCCGGTAGCTTCTTATTTAATGGCCGGAAGGGGAGTGGAGAATATATGGATCCATTTTCACAGTTTCCCTTTAGTCTCTATGGCAAGTATTGAAAAAACGAGAGAATTGGCAAAAATCTTTTTAAATTATCAGCCAATGTTAAAAGTTTATTTTGTGCCTTTTTCTGAAATTCAGAAAGAAATCAAAATAAAAATTGATGCTAAATATCGCGTTTTGGTTTATAGAAGGATAATGTTTAAAATAGCTCAAAAATTAGCTAAAGCGGAAATGTGCGAAGGCTTGGTTACGGGAGAAAGTTTGGGGCAGGTCAGCTCGCAGACTTTGCCGAATATTCAAATAACCCAAGAAAAGATTAAAATTCCCATTTTGCGTCCCCTGATAGGTATGGACAAAGAAGACATCATCTCTTTGGCCGAGCAATGTAATTTTTTTAAAGTTTCCATTAAGCCGCAGGGAGACTGTTGCACATTATTTGTTCCTAAACACCAAACGGCCGCGGGCAGTATAAAAGCCATTAACGAAATGGAGAAATGCTTAGATGCAAAACAATTAATAGCAACGGCGCTTAAAGAAAAAAAAGTAGAAATTTTTAAGTAAGAATTTTGCCGGAGACGGGAATTTCGGAAAAAATTTTTCAAGAAATACAACAGTGTCTAAATTCATATTAACGGATTTATTTTAAACTTTTTAAGCAAAGCTGTTTTAGGAAGAACTTGCAATTAGGTTTTGTTTCGGATATACTTAAAACTTAGATAAACGGTTTTTTAAAGGTTAATAATCAAAATAAAATATATTTTAAATATGGTTAAGAAAAATAAAGATTCATTTATTATGCCCATGGCTATTGTAATAGCGGGTGTTTTAATAGGAGCAGCGGTGCTTTATACTTCTAATTTTCAAGATTCTTCGTCTTTTCTCTCTTCTGTTTCGCAAGATGCGGAGAACGAAAATGCAGGAACATCAACAGCGCCCAACAATGAACAAGAAAATGCTATTGCCCCCAACGCTGAAAATGTTAAGCCTGTGACAGAAGATGATCATATGCGTGGTAATCCTAATGCGTCTATCACATTAATAGAATTTTCCGATTTTCAATGTCCGTATTGTGATGACTTTCATGCCGAAGAGATTAAAATATTAGAAGAGTTTCCAAATGAAGTAAAGTGGGTTTATCGTCACTTCCCATTGTCTTTCCATGATCAGGCTCTACCTGCCGCGATTGCTTCAGAATGTATAGCGGAAATTGGCGGGAATGATGCTTTTTGGGAATTTTCCGATACTGTTTTTAAGAACCAAGATAAAATGAATATGGAGTTTTATAATGAGATAGCCGAAAGCATCGGTTTAGATATGAGCGCTTTCAATAACTGTCTTAGCTCTGAAAGACAGTTTGAAAATGTTAAAGATGACTTTGAAGATGCCGTATTGTCCGGAGGGCAGGGGACGCCTTACGGTATAGTGATTGCTGAGAATGGAGATATTCTCCCAATTTATGGAGCCCTACCATTTGATCAACTCAAAAGCATTATAGAGCAAGCCATAGAGGCAAAATAAAGTATGGCTTATGATCTAATAATCATTGGCGGCGGCCCGGGAGCAGTGGCGGCCGGCGTATATGCGGCAAGGAAATCAATTAAAAGCTTGCTTATTCTCAAAGACTGGGGAGGACAGTCAAAGGTTTCTATAGATATCCAGAACTGGATTGGCACCGTTTCCATCTCGGGAGCGGATTTCGCTAAAAATTTAGAAAGTCATATTAAGGCTTATGCCGGTGATATGATTGATTTTGATGAAGAATCATTGGCAGTAAAAGTAACTCAAATTCTTTCAGCTTCTGAAGCCGGTGGTCCTGTGTTTGAAGTAATGACCAATAAAGACAGGAAGTATAAAGCCAGGTCAATTATTGTTGCTTCCGGATCGCGACGCAGGAAGCTGACAGCGTTAGGCGCAGAAAAATTTGAAGCGAAAGGGATCGTTTATTGCGCTACATGTGATGCCCCTCTTTTTAAAGACAAGGAGGTGGCGGTTATCGGAGGAGGCAATGCCGGGATGGAGACAGCGCAACAATTAACCGCTTACGCTTCCAAGGTTTATATATTGGAGTATGAAGATGAGTTTAAGGCGGATTCCGTGACAATAGATAAAGTGTTAGGTAATCAGAAAGTAACTCCCATCCTTGGAACGGAAATAGTGGAAATAAAAGGAGATGTATTTGTTTCCAGCCTAATATATAAGAAGAGGAGCACTAAAGAAGAAAAAGAGCTTCTCGTTCAAGGTATTTTTGTGGAGATAGGTTCAGTGCCGAACAATGATTTTGTTAAAGGATTGGTAAAAATTAATGAATATGGCGAAGTGATAATTGACCATAAGACAGGTCGCACCTCGGTAGAGGGGATATGGGCGGCCGGAGATATTACTGACCAGCCATACAAGCAAAATAATATTTCCGTAGGTGATGCGGTTAAAGCTTTAGAGGATTTATATTGTTGGTTGCAAAAGAAAGAAAATATCAGAGAATAATAAAGATGGTATAATAAATAAAGATATTTCAATAACGGCTCAATGAGGCCGTTTTGTTATTTAACAAAGTTTGATATAATAGACCTACTAAATAATAATCTTTCCTGCTGTAACTTAAATATTTGGCTGCAAATCATTCAGGGCTCGTCAGCGTATACTTTGTATATGCTTCCTCACTCTTTATAATTTTCGCTCAAATATTTTTCGTTTCGCAATGAAAGACCATTAATCAGTAGGTCTAATCATTATATGATCAATAAAGAACTTACTCTTAAAATAGGTGGCGAAGCGGGGTATGGTGTTATGTCAGCCGGCAGTACTTTCGCTAAAGGCTGTTTGAGGTCAGGATATTTTACGGTTGGGAATGTTACTTATCCTTCTTTGGTTCGCGGAGGACATAATACATGTACCGTAAGAGTCGCGCAAGAAGAAATATTTTCTATCACAAAGCAAGTGGATTTTTTAATCGCTTTCAATGATAATGCCATAGATTTTCATCAAAAAGAATTGTCAAAGCAAGCAGAGATTCTTATTGATGCCGACAAGGTTGACTCTAAAAAAATAAAAAACTTTAAATACTATCCTATTCCATTGAATTCTCTTGTTGAATCAATAAAAGCTCCTAAAATTGTAAAAAATAATATTGTGATTGGGGCAGCTTTTTATTTATTGGGCGGAGATTTGAAAATTTTGGAATCTGTCATTAAAGATATTTTTAGCTCCCCAAAAAAATTAGCGGTCAGAGAGGTCAATATTAAAGCTGTCCGGCTCGGCTTTGGTTTTGCTAAAAAGAATTTTTCCATATCAGAAATATCATCCATCTCCTTAAAAAAAGTAAAGAAGCCCGTTATGCTGATATCCGGGAACGATGCTATGTGTTTAGGGGCTGTTCAGGCCGGGTGTAAATTTTTTGTTGCTTATCCAATGACTCCAATGAATTCTTTCATTAGATTTTTCGCGAAGAAGGGTCCGAAGCTGGGGGTTATATTCAAACAGCCGGAAGATGAGCTTGCGGCTATAAATATAGCCATTGGGGCCGCTTTTACCGGCGTGAGGTCAATGACAGCCACTTCAGGCGGAGGCTTTTCTCTAATGGTGGAGAGCTATGGATTGGCCGGTATGACCGAAACGCCTCTGGTTATTATTGAAGGGCAAAGGCCCGGGCCGGCTACCGGTCTTCCGACATGGGGGGGACAAGGCGATTTGCGATTTATTTTACATGCCGCGCAAGATGAATTTCCAAGAATTGTTATTGCGCCGGGTGATCCGGAAGAGTGTTTTTATCTTACGGCAGAAGCCTTTAATTTAGCGGAGAAATATCAGACACCGGTTGTTGTAATAACGGATACTCATTTAGCGGAAGGTCTTTTCGCGATTAAAAAATTAAATCCTTCAAAAATAAAGATAGAAAGAGGTTCTTTGCTCACGGCAAAAGAGCAGAAAAAACCTTATAAACGTTATCAGATTACTTCTTCCGGCATTTCTCCGCGCGCTTTGCCCGGACGCGCCGGGTTTACCTTCATTGCAAATAGCGATGAACATAATGAATTGGGTTATTCTGAAGAAGATGCGGTAAATAGGATAGCGATGATGAAAAAAAGAATGAGAAAATTGGAAACTTGCCAAAAAAATGTTCCCAATCCAAATATTTATGGCAGTGAAACGGCGAAGATTACTTTGATAAGCTGGGGTTCAAATAAAGGCCCGATTCTAGAGGCCCAAAAAATACTTCTTAGAGAAGGAATAAAAACGCAATTTCTCCATATTACCTATCTTAATCCATTGCCAAAAAGATTTTTGACAAACTTTTTTAACAAGACAAAAAACAATTCAACTTTAATAATAGAAGGTAATTTTACCGCCCAATTCGCTGGTCTTTTAAAAGAAAAGATTGATTTTGTTTCTGAAAATCATCTATTAAAGTATGACGGTCGAGCATTTCTGCCCGAAGAAATCGTTAATAAAGTAAAAACTCTATAAATATGTCAAAAATAGAAGACTTCAAAACCCCATATAGTCCTACATGGTGCCCCGGATGCGGTAATTATGGGATTTGGGCAGCTTTTAAAAACGCTTTTATTAAATTAGGGTTAACATCGCAGGATATCTTAATGGTTTATGGAATAGGTTGCCATGGACATATGGTTAATTATATGAAAACTTATGGTTTTGAAGGACTTCACGGCCGAGCCATCCCTGTCGCGGTAGGGGCTAAAATAGCCAATCACGATATGAATGTTCTGGCGATTGCCGGGGACGGGGATCAATTAAGTGAAGGTGGAAATCATTTTGTCCATGCATGTAGATCTAATTATGATATATGTTCCATTATCCACGATAATCAGATTTATGGACTGACGGTTGGTCAAAGCTCTCCAACTTCTCAAAAAAAATCCAAATCTAAATCAAGTCCGTATGGCGTAGTGGAAGAACCTATTAATCCGTTGGCTTTATCAATAATTTCAGGCGCTACGTTTGTGGCCAGGAGTTTTTCAGGCGATCTTGAGCATTTAACGGAAATGATAGTAGAAGGCATCCGGCATAAGGGATTTTCTTTTATTGATATTTTTCAACCGTGTGTTGTTTCTAATCCGTTAAATACTTATTCTTGGTATAGTGAACGTATTTATAAATTAGACGGAAACCACGATGTGAAAGATAAAGAAAAGGCTTTAAAAAGAGCGATGGAAGGCCCCGACAAACTTCCCCTCGGGATTTTTTACAAAATAAACAAACCGAGCTTTGAGGAACAAATAGGTCTGTTGGAAAAGAAGCCTCTGGCGGAACAGCCGATTAATAAAATCAGCGTAGAAAGGTTATTAAAAGATTTTAGCTAAAATAAATATTTGAAATGCTTCATTTTTATTTTCAAGAAACCAGCCGTGTGCCAGCTATATTTTTTCGCAAAAGAAAAGATATAAGCAGCTATCTTAAAAAAACCAATAAAATATTCA
>CBDVAW010000032.1:0-7239 GCA_965372095.1 uncultured bacterium | reverse complement strand
CTCTTGCCTATAAAGAAATAAATCAAAGAAAGGCGGATCTGGAAAAGTTTTACAAGCTTACCGTGGGAAGAGAGTTGAAAATGGCGGAGCTTAAAAAGAAGATTAAACAACTGGAAGAAAAATAGAATGAGTAGGCGGACATTTAATAATTATTTAATATTACAAAACAATGAATGATTATAGTCACCGGAAAGTAGAAAAAAAATGGCAGCGGATCTGGGAAAAAATCGGTATCTATAATACCCCCGATGTTAAAAAAGGAAAGAAAAAATTATATCACTTGGTAATGTTTCCCTATCCATCGGGAGAGATACATGTCGGCCATTGGTATAATTTCGCTCCGGCCGATGTTTACGCGCGCCTAAAAAGAATGCAAGGATTTAATGTTATGTCGCCCATCGGTTTTGACGCTTTTGGTTTGCCGGCCGAGAACGCCGCTATCAAACACAATATCCATCCTAAAAAATGGACATACGAAAACATTAAAAGAATGCGCGCGCAGTTAAAGTCCATAGGCGCTTGTTATGATTGGTCTCGAGAGGTGATTACCTGTGATGCCGAATATTATAAATGGACGCAATGGATGTTTCTTGAATTTTTTAAAAAAGGATTAGCCTATAGAGCTAAAGTCCCGGCCAATTGGTGCCCTTCTTGCAAAACAATTTTAGCGAATGAACAAATTGTAGAGAATAAATGTGAAAGATGCGACTCGGTGGTAACGCAAAAAGAACTTGAACAGTGGCTTTTTAAGACCACTGATTATGCAGAGGCTTTATTGGCGGACCTCCAAGACTTAGACTGGCCGGAAGCTACCGTTACAATGCAAAAGAACTGGATAGGAAAATCAGAAGGGTTTGAAATAGAATTCAAAATTCAACCACGATCTGTTAACGCAAAAATCGCGCCGGACGAAGAAACCGTAAAAGTTTTTACAACCAGAATAGACACTTTATTTGGAGCGACCTATTTAGTGGTTGCTCCGGAACACCCTCTTTTAAAGCAAGTTCCTCAAAGCGTTCAAAAAAGAGTTGAAAAATATGTTGAGCAAGCTCGCAATAAAAAAGAGATTGAAAGACTAAGTATAGAAAAAGAAAAGACGGGAATTTTTTCGGGCATCTATGTTATTAATCCGGTTAATCAAAGAAAAATTCCTGTTTGGGTTGCCGACTATGTGTTGATGCATTATGGCACGGGAGCCATTATGGCTGTCCCTGCGCACGATCAGAGGGATTTTGATTTTGCCAAAAAATATAATTTGCCGATTATTGATGTGATTTTTGATTCAAGATCTAAAAAGAAGATAGCGGCAGCCTCAAGCGGCGCAGAGAAAGCTTATGAAGGCAAAGGAATTTTGATAAACTCAAGCCGGTTTAACGGGTTAAAATCGGAAATAGCGAAAGGGCGTATCTCAAAAGTGTTAATACGGCAGAACAAGGCCGTTAAAACGGTAAACTATAAGTTAAGAGATTGGCTGATTTCCAGGCAAAGATATTGGGGCGTCCCAATACCAATTGTGTATTGTGATAGTTGCGGTATCCAACCTGTCCCGGAAAAAGAACTGCCTGTTCTTTTACCGGTTATTAAAGACTATAAACCTTCTGAAGAGGGAAGATCTCCTTTGGCTAAATCAAAGAAGTTTGTAGAAACCATTTGTCCTAAATGCGGTCAACCGGCCAAAAGAGAAACCGACACAATGGATACGTTTCTTTGTTCTTCCTGGTATTATCTTCGTTATGCCGATCCTTGCAATGATAAGAATTTTGCTTCTGCTAAAAAAATCAATAATTGGCTGCCGGTTGATATTTATATCGGAGGCGCCGAGCATAGCGTTCTCCATCTTTTGTATTCCAGGTTTTTTACAAAAGTACTTAAAGACCTCGGACATTTAACATTTAAAGAGCCGTTTCTTAAATTACGTCATCAGGGGATTATTCTTGGCCCTGATGGGCAGAAAATGTCAAAATCCCGCGGCAATGTGATTGATCCCGGTATTCTTGTAGAAAAATACGGTTCGGATGTGATAAGAATGTATCTTTGTTTTATGGGTCCCTATTATCAGGGAGGTTCATGGCAGATGTCAGGTATTGTTGGGATATATCGTTTTTTGCGCAGAGTGCGGAATTTGGCAGATAAAACCATAAAAGGAGGAGCCGGTGAAAAACAGGATAAAAAATCTTCGGAAGCTTTGGATAAATTAATAAATAAAACCATTAAAAAAGTGACAGCGGATATAGAAAAATTTAGATTTAATACGGCTATTTCAGCATTAATGGTCTTGATTAATGCTATGGAGAAACAAAAATCAGCTATCAGCGCGAAGCGCTTGAAAACTTTGCTCTTGTTGTTGTCTCCGCTTGCTCCTCATATGGCCGAAGAGCTGTGGCATAAGCTGCGAGAATGTCGTAAACAAACCAATAAATTGGCGGATTTCAAGATTAGAGATTCTATTCACAGCCAAAAATGGCCGCGATATGATTCTCTGCTTATCCAAGAGAAAGAAATTGTTTTGGTTGTCCAAGTTAACGGCAAGGTTAGAGATACCGTAAAAGTTTCAGCGGGGATATCCGAAGAAGAGGCCAGAAGTCTCGTTGTCAAACTGGGAAAGTTGCAGAAATGGATTGAAGGTAAAGACATTAAAAAAATAGTTTTTATTCCTGATAAATTAATAAACATAGTTTTATAAATGTGCGGCATTATTGGTTATGTTGGAAAAAAAGATGCCCTTCCGGTTGTTGTTGACGGCCTGAAGAGGCTTGAATACCGGGGGTATGATTCTGCCGGTTTGGCTGTCCTTTGCGATAGTAATAAGTCGCGGGTTTTTAAAGTAAAGGGCAATATAAAAGCATTAAAGCAAAAAGTAAAAAGAACAACGGTAGAATAATATTTATTGTATAATAAGAATTAATGAAAACTTTAACCGCCACTTATGCCGCTGCCGCTGAATTCGGTCGCAAGCGTGATACAAGTTTTTGTCTGACCTCGTCCTTGTACCCGATTTTTACTTTGGCTGACACGGTTGACCCGATGTGTTTTTTTCTTGATAATTATCCGCCGTCCGGTGGAGACCAGATGGTATCCGAACATTTCTGCCATACTTCTTTGGATTTTTTAGAAAACAAGTTATCTAAATTTATCAGCGAAGAAGATTTTAAGGCTGCTAATTTTTTAAAATTGATTAAAAAAACCCTCAGTGTCGTTAATCAAAAAACCAAAATATTAGACGATAATAAAGATGTTAAAAAAGGTGCAGGCTTCTCAAGTCGTAATAAACCAGATATTGCGGGGATAATCGGCTTTATTGCCAAAGACGCCCTTTATTATGGTTATTCCGGTGGTTGCGGATTGGCTGTTTATGACAAAAAAGATAATTTGCGATTTAATATTTGCGGTGAAATCAGCAATATTGGGGAAAAAATCCAACATTTGTATCCACGCTGGCAGGAATTAAACAAAAACCAACAGAACAAGATTTTCCAAAGGGATTTTTGCAACAGCCTTTCGGGCGACGGCTATGGAAGTTTCAACGGGGAGCCGCAAGCAAAGGAATATTTTATATATGATTATCTGGCTACCAACCCTTCTGACTTGATAGTGTTTTATTCAAAAGGATTCTCGCCTTTTTTAATGTCAAAAAGATTTGTAAACAGTCTAAGAAAAGGGAACGGCGAGTCTTTGGACAATATTGTATTTAAAAGAGATAGAGAGAACGGCCAAGTTATTGGCGCCGGACGAACATTAGTCGCTTTTCAATATTAAGACCGGTTAGTTGATGAACTATGAATAAAAAAAATAAATATGTTGTCGGTGTTGATGGAGGAGGTGCCGATACAGAGGTGGTGTTGGCTGATCAAGAAGGCAATATTTTAACGTACATTAAGACCGGCCCTTCAAATCCGAATAAAATAGGAGTAGAGGCGGCAGTTTTTAATATTGGCGAAGCTGTTGAAAAAATAATTAAACACAAACCTCAAAACGAAATAGCCTTTATATACATTGCTTTATCAGGAGGGCTGGAAAGAGATAAGGCTAAAAGAAAAAAGATTAAAAAGCATCTTTTAAAAAAATATCCGGGATTAAATTTTTTAAAGAAGAGAATAAAGGTGGCCGGAGATCAACTGGCGGCATTTCGTTCCGGGACGGAGCAAAAAACGGGCATTTTAGTTATAGCGGGGGCGGGGTCTATTGTGATGGGATGGCACAATAAAAAAGAAATAATTATCGGAGGATGGGACTACATCTTAGGCGATCAAGGTTCCGGATTTTGGATAGGCAGAAAAGCTCTTCAGGCCGTATGCAAAGAGTTGGATGGAAGAGGCCCGAAAACGAAACTTACAGAGCTATTTTTGAAACAATTGGGCGTCAAGAACGGAGATGGTTTAATGGAAAAAATTTACCAAAAAGATTCAATAGAAACCGTGGCTTGGCTTGCTCCGTTAGTTGATAAGGCTGCTTCAGAAAAAGATCAAATAGCTAAAGAGATATTAAGCGAAGCGGGGAACGAATTAGCGCTTTCCGTCAAAACAGCCGTTAAAAAACTGTCTTTGCCAAGGAAAAAATTTCCGGTGGTAATTGTTGGAGGAATATTCCATTCTAAAATAATTTATAATTTTCTTAAAAAAGAAATTAAAAAAATAGATCCTATGGCTGAAATTATCCGGCCTAAAAATTCTCCTGTCGTTGGCGCTGTTAGATTGGCGCTTGAAAAAGTTTAATTGCGATGAGCTGTTTGCGTGTATGGATTTACGCTATAATAATATAGACAGTAGAACTTTTATTTTAAAATTAAGAAATTAAATTTTTATGCTTGATTTTCATATTGTTTGGCAGTCTGTTCAGAATTGGCTTCTGGGGCATGGGCCGAAAATTTTAATTGTTATCGTATTGGGAATTGTTGCTTATATATTTTTAAAGAAGGTCATCGCTTTTTTTGTGGCGGCGGTGGTAAAAAAAACTTATAATGATCAAGATATAAGAGGAGCTGACAAAAGGGCGCAAACCTTGTCGCAACTGTCTCAAATTACCGGCAAGACATTAATAATATTTGTGATTTTTTTACTTGTTCTTCCGGAGTTTGGCATAAACGCAATAGCTCTTTTGACTGGAGTGGGGATTATCGGACTTGCCGTTGGCCTTGGCGCGCAAGGTTTGATTAAAGACATTATTGTCGGACTTTTTATCTTAACGGAAGACCAATACCGCGTAGGAGATTGGGTTAATTTTGCAGGCCCTGGATATGATTTAAAAGGGAAGGTGGAGACAATGAGCTTAAGAAGAACTGTTGTTAGAAGCATTGACGGCATTCTGCATTTTATCTCTCACGGGGGCATTAGGAAAGTTGCGAATTTAACCAAAGGGATCTCTCGTATGAGTGTAAATGTTTATTTATCCTATGACGCGGATCTTCGTAAGGCGGAAAGAATCATAAATGACATAGGGAAAGATTTGGCGAACGATGTTAAATTTGGGCCATTAATAATAACTCCCCCGAAGTTTTTGGGGGTGGAGGACTTTGAAGGAGGAAATGTAACTTTGGCTATTCTCGGCGAGACTCAGCCTGGCAGGCAATGGGAAGTGGCGACTGAATTTAGGACAAGAGTAAAAATGGTTTTTAGTAAAGAAAAGATAGAAATGAAATAAAACAATAAATTTCCTCATTTATATAAACTAAGAAGTGATAAATAAAAATAATGCTCAAAGAATATTTGATTATTGAGTGGGGCGGCAATTTTATGCAAGATTATTTGTTGGCTCTGGCGGTTTTTGCTTTGTCTATAGCTATACTAAAAGTCATCAAAACGGTTGTTATTAAAAAATTAAAAAAATTAGCTGACCATACCCAAACAGACTTTGATAATGTGTTAATAAAGGTGATTGATTCTATTTCTTGGCCGTTCTATATTTTTCTATCTTTGTATTTGGGCTTCCGGTTTATTCAACTACCGTTGGTGGCGGAAAATATAATTGGTTACGGGTTATTCATTCTTGTCGTTTATTATGTCGTCAGAGGAGTGCAAGAAATAATTGATTATGGGTTCAATCAAGTAATTAATAAAAAGAAGGAAGAAGAAAGTTTTAATCCTGCCGCCATTAATCTTTTAAATAAGTTCGCCAAGTGGGGATTATGGGTGCTGGCTGCGATTCTTGTCTTACAGAATTTGGGATATAATATTTCAACCTTGGTGGCAGGTCTTGGTATCGGAGGTCTTGCCATTGCGTTGGCAATGCAAAATATTTTATCGGATGCTTTTGCTTCTTTTTCCATATATTTTGACAAACCGTTTCAGCCGGGAGATTTTATTATCGCGGGAGAAGACAAGGGTATAGTCAAAAAAATAGGAATTAAATCTACCCGGCTTCAGACTCTTCAGGGACAGGAGCTGATTATTTCCAATAAAGAACTGACCGAAACGAGAATCCATAATTATAAAAAAATGGAGAAAAGGAGAATAGTTGTGGATCTTGGAGTTACCTACAATACCGCTACGGAAAAACTTAAAAGAATACCCAATATAATTAAAGATATTATTAACGAGCTTGATCTGGCGGAGATAGATAGGGTTCATTTCAAGTCTTTTGGCGATTTTAGCTTGATTTTTGAAATTGTCTATTATGTTGATACCCCGGAACATAAAATCTATATGGATATTCAGCAAGAAATAAACCTTGCCATTAAAGAAAAATTTGAGGAAGAAAATATTGAAATGGCTTACCCAACTCAAACAATAATTATTGAGAAAGCGGTTTGATTTTGCCAACGAGACCAATGGGACCCGGCCTCGTTGAGGATGTCTCAAATTAAAAACCGCCTTAGAGTGCGGGATTCAAACCAGAGTCAATTTAGCGGAAAGAATTTGGGTAAGATCCAAGATGCGAGGAGCGTAGTGTATCTATAGGATACATAAGCGACGAGCAATGAAGAATATTGCCCGAATTCTTTCCGCCCAAAGGGAAACGAAATAATAGGTCAATTCCTTCGTCACTTCTCCTCAAGGTATTAATCCTTAATACCTTTTCGTCGTCGTTCCTTGAACTTAATCCATTATTTCGTTTCTAAACTTGATTCTGGTTTGAATCCCGCGCTCTTTAGGCGGTTTTTTGCTCTATATTTGGTGCCGCCGGTGGGAGTTGAACCCACAAGCCCTTGCGGGCAATGGATTTTGAGTCCATCGTGTTTGCCAGTTTCACCACAGCGGCGCGGGAAAACCATATTAAAGTAAAATTATTCTATCACTATTTAAG
>CBDVAW010000031.1:0-7419 GCA_965372095.1 uncultured bacterium | reverse complement strand
TCATCACCAGGGCCAAAATTGGTTGTGTTTTCCATATTTTTAAAGAACCTTTAGCCTCTATTAAGAAGCTAAAGTATTCGTTAGTGTTAGCTTCTTAATAATTACTTAAGAAATAACACAATTAGAGAATTTGTCAACCTTAACGCGGTTTTATTATTACCCTTCTATCCAGACCATAACCAATACTTTCGGTGATAACGTCTTCTCTGTCCGCTAATTCCATATGAACAATTCTTCTTTCATACGCTGACATAGGATTTAGTTTTCTTTCTATTTTTGTCGAAAACACATCATCTGCCACAAAGTTGGCCGTTTCTTTAAGATATTTATTCTTCTTTACTTTATAATTATTGATATCTATATCAATATAAAACGGCTCTTTTATTTTTCTCTTTAAAATAGCTTTAATAAGGTGTTGGATCGCCGCCAAGGTTTGACCGCCTTCTCCGATTAAAATTTGCGGTTTTTCCAGCTCTAAATCAATCATAACGGTATCTCCGTCTGAAGACGATTTTATTTCAACTTCGTAGCTCATTTTTTCAAAAAATTCCGCCACCTGTTTTTTAATTATTGTTAAGTTGTCTTTTTCTAACATATTTTAAATGTTTAAATATTAACCTGCACGGAAGTTTTTTTCCCTAAAACAAAATATTGTTGGACAATGGAAAATACGGAACTGACAATTAAATACAACGCCAAGGCCGAAGGAAGGCTCCAAAGAATAAAAACGATTATGGCAGGAAAAAAATAAATCATTTGTTTTTGCATCATATCCGCGAATTGGCCCATTTGGTCTTTGCCCTTCCCGCCTTTCTTTTTATTTTTAGAGATAAGCATTTTTGACTGAACGAATTGAACGGCACCGGCAAGCACGGCTAAAAAAGCGCTTGGATGGGCAAGACTCATCAGCCCTAAAAAAGTAAAATCAATTACCCCCGGATTTTGGACAAAACTATAAAGATGACCCATCTGCTCGGGCGCTAACCCTTTCCAAAACACTCTATACATAGCGATCAAAATAGGTAGTTGAATAAGTAAGGGCAAGCAGCCGGACAGGGGATTAACTTTATTTTCTTTATAAAGTTCCATAGTGGCCTTTGCTTGCTTCTCTTTATTCTCCTTATATTTATCCTTAATTTTTTGGATTTGCGGCTGAAGCACCGACATTGCTTTCTGTGATTTAATGGCTTGGACAGATGAAGGATAGAGAATTAATTTAATAACTATGGTTAATACAATTATTGCCAATCCAAAGTCACCGCCAGGTAAAAACTCATAGAGTAAAATAAGCGCATTAAAGAGCGGTTGATATAAAATAACATTAAAAATATTTATAAAAAAATCCATAATTATCTTGCTTTATAGTATTGCCAACATTATGGCAAGTCCACTCCTCCCGGATGCCATGGATGACACTTTAATATCCTCTTAATTGAAAGGAAAATACCTCTAAAAAGGCCGCGTTTTTTAATCACTTGATAGGCATATTCTGAACAGCTGGGATAAAAACGGCAAAACCTTGCGGAATAAGCAAAAATCCCCTGGTCAGGAGACAGTACTTTTTGATAAAATTTTATTATTTGAAGAATGAAAAATTTAAGCATTATTGATAATTTAAAATCTTCGCTTTAATAAAAATTTCTTTGATCCTCTTTTCAATTTCTAAAAAATCTTTTCCTGCAATCTCCGGCGAAGTCATTAATATTACGTCCACTCCCTTTTTTATATTCGGCAACTCCATTCTTATCGCTTCTCTTAGGCGCCTTTTAACTTTATTTCGCGAAACGGCTTTTTTAGATACTTTTTGCCCGACGACAAGGCCAAATCTACTAAACTCTAAATCATTGGGGATGATTTTTATTGACAAAAAATCTTCTCTGAAGCTTCTTCCTTTTCTAAAGACTACATCAAAGTCTTTCTTTTTTTTAAGCCGATTTTGAACTGGGAGCATAAGTTATGGAAAAATCTTAAACAGTAAGTTTTTCACGTTTTTTTCGTCTTCTTCTTTGAAGGACTTTCTGGCCTCCTTTTTCACTGCTTCTTTTCAAGAACCCGTGCGTTCTCTTCCTTTTTTTCTTTTTAGGTTGGTAAGTTCTGCTCATAAAATAATAAAAATAAAAATGTAATCTTATAATTAAAGCTTAAATTAGTATAATACTTAATAGCGATAGAGTCAATTTGTTTAACATCTATCCATAGACAACACAACAATTACACTAATTAATAAAAACTATGTTCTCGATAATTGCAAGTGTGTGATCTTCACACATTCTCCCCAGTTTATTAACAATTTAAGGGCTTTTTGTTGTTTTTTTAAACTTATTGACCTATGATATAATTACTTAAATATTACAGTTTTAATATCTTTCAACTTTCTAAAATTATGGGAAAAGAAGATCTTTGGCAGGCATTGCTTGCTCAAATCCAATTTCACATCTCGGCAGCCAATTTTACAACCTGGTTCCAAAACACCAGTATTGTTTCCAGAAAAGGAGGTAGAATAGTTGTTGGGGTGCCGAATAACTTTTCAAAAGAATGGTTGGAGAATAAATATAATAAAATTATATTAAAGATACTGCACGATATAGACCAAGAAATTAAAGATATTAAATATTCTGTTTCTGTTTTACAGCCCAAGCCCAAAGAAGAGTCTGTTTCCACCCCAGCCTCGGAACAATTAGATTTCCAAGAATTTAAAATAGATAAAGAGACTAATCTTAATCCTCGTTATATTTTTGATAATTTTGTAATTGGTCCTTTCAATGAGTTGCCTCACGCGGCTGCTTCTGCAATTGCTAAAAGTCCGGGGCAAATATATAATCCGTTTTTTGTTTATGGTGGAGTTGGTTTGGGGAAAACACATTTATTACAGGCTATTGGTAATGAAATAATAAAAAATTCTCCGGGGAAAAGAGTAAAATATATTCCTTCTGAAAAGTTTACTTCCGAAATTGTGATGTCTATTAAAAATCACAACATTGAAGACCTTAAGGCAAGATATAGGTCTGTTGATGTGTTGATTATTGACGATGTTCAGTTTTTGGCCGGGAAAGAAAAAACTCAAATAGAGTTTTTTCACACATTTAATTCGCTGTATGAACAAAACAAGCAAATAATATTATCTTCTGATCGTTCTCCAAAAGCCATACCGGCCTTAGAAGAAAGATTGAAATCGCGCTTTGGGGGGGGGATGATCGCCGATATCAGCCAGCCAGACATAGAAACCAGGGTAGCTATTCTTAAAATTAAAGCTCAAGAAAAAAAAGTGGACTTTGCGGACGATATATATAACTATATTGCTGTAAATATTCAAAAAAATATCAGAGAATTGGAAGGCGCTTTAAATAAATTGATCGCTTATCAAAACTTAAATAAGCAAACACCTACTATGGATGGAGTAAAAGGCCTTTTAAAAAATATAATTCTTGATCCTGTTAAAATTACAACTCCGAGAAAAATAATCCAATCTGTAGCAACGTTTTATGACCTTAAAGAGTGTGACCTTTCAACCGTATCCAGAAAAAAAGAAATTGTTAGGCCTCGTCAAATCGCTATGTATCTTTTAAGAGAAGAGTTAAAAAGTTCTTATCCCTTTATAGGTAAAAAACTGGGTGGGAAAGATCACACTACCGCCATTCATGCTTGTGAAAAAATATTAAAAGAGAGGGATGAGAATGAAAACTTAAATGAAGAAATTCGATTAATTTGCCAAAGGATTTACGGTGAATAAGGTGTGTAAAAAATATTAAATTATTTTTTGGGAAAATATCAGGAAAACATTTTCACACATTTGTTAACATCTTTTACTCTATTTATTTATTAAATATTCTATTTAAACACTAATCTTATTTATAAATAACATAATAATTAACAGTACTAATAATAACAATGAAAATAATTATATTAAAAAATAATTTAAAAGAGGGGTTAAGTGTTGTGGATAGAATTGCATCTAAGTCTCTTTCTTTGCCAATTTTAAATAATGTTTTATTATCAACAGAAGATAATTTTTTAAAACTTTCCGTTACTGATTTAGAAATCGGTATTAATTATTGGATTCTCACAAAAACCGAGCAAAAAGGGAAAATAGCCACTCCCGCCAAGTTTTTATCAAGCTTTATAAGTTCTATATCTGACGAAAAAATAATTTTAAAAACTAAAGAAAATATATTATATGTCGGTGGAGAAAATAATGAAACAAAGATAAATAGTTTTGATTCCGAAGAATTCCCAATTATTCCTAAAATAGAAAAAAAGGAATATATAGAAATAGAAAGTTCCACTTTCTGCCAAGGATTATCACAAGTTGTAGAAAATGCTTCTTCTTCTCAAACAAGACCTGAAATTTCAGGCGTCTATATCTCATTTGGAAAAGATTTGATGACAATAGTAGCTACCGATAGTTTTAGGTTGGCAGAAAAGAAAATATTTTTTAAAAAAACAAATAATAATAAATGTTCTTTAATAATTCCTCAAAAAACAATAAGAGAGATTGTTAATATCCTTTCTGAGAAAGAGGGGGTAGTGAGAATTTACCTTTCCCCAAATCAAATTATGTTTGAATATTTGATAAAAGACTTTTCCAGACCTAAATTCCAAATTATTTCACGACTGATTGAAGGAGAGTTTCCTGCTTATCAGGAGATTATCCCAAAAAAATCCGAAACAAAATTGATTTTATTTAGAAACGAATTTATTAATAAAATTAAAACAGCCAGTCTTTTTAGCGGGAAGACAAACGAAATTAAATTAAAAATTGATCCCAAGAAAAAAAGAATGGAACTGTCCGCGCAAGATGCCGAACTTGGAGAGAACCGTTCTTCTGTTAACTGTAAAATAGAGGGAGACGAAACAGACGTTTCTTTTAATTGGAAATTTTTAATGGATGGGCTTACCAATATAAAGAGCGAAGAAATAATATTTGAATTAAAAAAAGAAGGCGGCCCCGCCACTATAAAACCTGTTGGAGATACGAATTTTCTATATGTGGTAATGCCTATAAAAGCAGACTAAAAAGCTTTTATACTCAACAGAATGTTTCAAAAATTATCGCGCATTATAGAGAAAAAAGTCAGAAAATATAATTCCCGACAACAACTTTCAGAAACAGAGATTTGTGGTTTATGGAATGGAATAATTGTTGATTTAATAGGAAAAAAAATTTCGGGGAAAACTCGAGCGCTTTATTTTAAAAACAACATATTATATGTTAGTGTTTTTAATCCTATTGTGATTCAAGAACTTCAACTCCAAAAAAGAAAGATAATTAAAGAAATTAACTTCTTTTTTCAAAAGGAATATGTTAAGAATATAATTTTTAAAATTTAAAAAAGCGATAATTTTACTAAAAAGAGCGTTGTAAGGCTTCTTCCATAAATATATGCCATATGCTTCCCGCCAGCACTACCGCTGGTTTTTTCATCATAGGAGAATTATTACTATTACCCACCCAAACGCCCGTTACTAACGAAGAGGTATAGCCTACGGTCCACGCGTCTCTAAAGTCAGAAGTGGTTCCTGTTTTTGCAGAGACAATATAATCTTCAAAATATAAATTGGATCTATCTCCAAACATTGGGGATCGCGCTTCATTGTCTGACAAAATATCATTAATAAGTCTTGTTGCTTTTGTTTCAAGGACTCTTTTAAGAGTTCTTTTATTTTCCTCAATAACATTGCCGTTGGAATCTTCTATCTTAAAAATATTAACGGGCGGGATACTAAGGCCTTCCGTGGCAAGCGTTCCGTAAGCGGAAACAATATCTAAAAGCTTTACTTCCCCACCTCCCAACACTAAGGATGGTCCATAAAAAGATAAAGATTTATTTAGAGTGGTAATCCCCATATTGTGAGCTATTTTTATACTATCTTCTATCCCTGCCAAATCCACCAAAACTTTTACCGAGGGGACATTTAGAGATTGAGATAAAGCTTCTCTAAGAGTTACTTCTCCGCGAAATTTTTCATCATAATTTTGAGGAATATATTCTTTTTCTCCCCATATTCCAAAACTGGTTTCTTCGTCAATAACAATAAATTCATCGTCATAACCTTTTTGGAAAGCGGTTACATATACGATGGGCTTAAAAGCGGATCCGGGCTGTCTCCCCGGCGGATGTATGGACATATTGACTTTTGGGTCAAATAGGCAAGTTTCCCCGGAGATGCATTTCTCCGGGTAAGAAACGTCAAACCAATCCTTAGAACCGACCATTGATAAGATTTCTCCAGTCTGCGGATTAATTGATACTAAGGCGGCATTGTGCGCGTCGTATGCTTTGTTCAACATTGATCCGTCTAATACTACTTGTTCAGCATATTGTTGAAGACCCCAATCAAGTGTGGTATATATTTTAAGCCCTTTTTCTTTTAAAAACTCTTTTCCATACTTTGCTTCCAATTGTTGTTTAACAAGTAAAACAAAATGAGGAGCTTTAATAGTAATCAACACTTGGGTAAATTCAATATTTTCTTCTTGGGCGTTTTTTACTTCTTCGCGCGTAATATATCCTTCACTTGCCATCCTGTTTAATGTGTAGTTCTTTCTTGCCAAAAGACTATCCAAATTATTCCCATAGGGAGAGTAATAGGTAGGAGCCTTTATCATTGATACCAGTGCAGCTGACTCGGCCAGGGAAGCTTCCGATACGCTCTTTTTGAAAAAGGTTTGGCTTGCCGCTTCTACGCCATAAGCGTTAGAGCCGAAAGGGACCTGATTCAAATAAAACTCCATAATTTGGTCTTTTGAATATTTTCTTTCTAATTCTATAGTCAAAATAACTTCCTTGATTTTTCGTTCCAGCGTTTTTGTTCTAGTTAAAAAAGAAGAGCGGATCAACTGTTGCGAAATAGTGGAAGCGCCCTGGCTCGGTCCCCAAGTCTTTAAATTAGATAAAACAGCTCTCCCAATAGCCTTTAAGTCTAATCCAAAATGATTATAAAAATTAGCGTCTTCCAGAGAAACAACAGCCTGTATCAAATGTGTAGGGATTTGGTCTAAAGGCACTACTGTTCTTTTTTCTTCTCCATAAATATCATATAATAGTATTTCCCCTGTGCGGTCGTAAATTTTAGTAGATTGTATGAAAGGGCGTTCGGTGAACTTTTCCGGGCGTGGGAGGTCTTTTGCGTAATATATAAAAAGTAAAAAAAATCCCAGCAAAACAAGTATAAAAAACAGAAATAAAAGATTACACAAAAAAAAGAAAATTTTCAATTTTCTGTGGGTTTTATATGTTTTTCTGTAATATTTTCGCTTAGCCATTATTTTAATATCGTATCACATTTTTTTAGTTTTATAAAAGCAGTTTTTATATCCAATCTTAATCAAAACAAAATCCCAGATATCTGGGATTTTGTTTTTTTAAAAACTGTTATCAGTTATTGGTCTTATTTATCATCTCCATCTTCGTCATCTTC
>CBDVAW010000030.1:0-7554 GCA_965372095.1 uncultured bacterium | reverse complement strand
TTGGGGATGGAAAGTGAAGCGTCAAATTTAGAATCTCCGATTTGCGTTAAAACAAAACGTGAAGCATTCCAAATTTTATTACAAAACTTCTTGCCTGCCATTATCTCATCTTCGGTGAAGTGGATGTCTTGGTTGCCCATATTTTGATACACAATCCCAAAACGGGTTGCATCGGCGCCATATTTTTCAATTAATTCAAGCGGGTCAACTCCCGTGCCCAAAGATTTAGACATTCTCCTGCCGTCTTTAGTCAGTACGGTGGGATGGATATGAATAGTTTTAAAAGGAGTTTTTCCCGTAAATTCAAGCCCTGAATAAACCATTCTTGCCATCCATAAATTGATAATGTCGCGAGCTGAAGATATATGTGTTGTCGGATAAAATTCTTCCAAGTCTTTAGTTTTCTTGGGCCAGCCTAATGTGGCAAATGGCCAAAGCGCGGAAGAAAACCATGTATCTAATACGTCTTCTGACTGTTTTGGTTTGCACTTTCCGCATATAACGCATTTCTTCGGAGGTTTAATGGATAAAAAATAATCATTTTTTTCTTGGCAAAACCAAATTGGTATTCTATGCCCCCACCAGAGCTGTCTTGAAATACACCAATCTCTAATATTATCCAACCAGTTAAAATATAATTTATGATATTTCTCGGGAGTAAGGATGACATCTCCTTTTCTTACGGCGTTAGCCGCTGATTTTGCGAGTTCGTCCATTTTTACAAACCATTGTTTGCTGATCAACGGCTCAATTCTTGTGTTGCAGCGCTCGCAATGGGGGACTGAATGCGTATAATCTTCTGTTTTTTCCAGTATGTTTTTCTCTTCTAATATTTTTAAGACCTTTTCTCTGCAGGCGTTAGGCCTAAGGCTTTCGCATATCTTGGATTCGGCTGTCATTTTTCCGTTTTCGTCCAATATTTTAATAAAAGGAAGATTGTGCCGCTGGGCTATTTCCGCGTCTAAAGGGTCATGAGCGGGAGTTATTTTTACCGCTCCGGTTCCAAACTTAAGGTCTATCGCCTTATCGGCGATAATCGGGATTTCTCTTTCCTGGATTGGTAAGATGACTTTTTGTCCCACCAACGCTTTATATCTTGTGTCTTCGGGGTTAACTGCTACGGCCGTGTCTCCAAGCATGGTTTCGGGTCGAGTAGTGGCAACAACAATATATTTTGAACTATCTTTTATAGGGTAACGGATATACCAGAGTTTTCCGTTTATTTCTTTATGCTCTAATTCCAGATCTGAAAGGGATGTTCCGCATCGTGAACACCAGTTTATCACTCTTTCCCCGCGATATATCAATCCCTTTTCGTAATAATGGGCAAAGGCCTTTTCTACCGCGCTAATATAGTCTGCATCCATTGTGAATCTGAGCCTTGACCAGTCACAGCTGCAACCAAGCATTTTCAGCCCGTTTAAAATAAGGTTGCCGTATTTTTCTTTCCATTTGTATGTTCGCTCTATGAATTTCTCTCTTCCCAGGTCAAATCTTGTTAAGCCTTCTTTCTTAAGGTCTTTTTCTACCACATTTTGAGTGGCAATCCCCGCATGGTCGGTTCCCGGGAGCCAGAGTGTTTTATCTCCTTGCATACGGTGTTTTCTTATAAGAATATCAACCAAAATATTTTCCAAGGCATGCCCCATATGAAGACTTCCCGTAACGTTGGGAGGAGCTATTGTTATTACGAATTTTTCAGCTTTTTTGTCTTTTACCGGTGGAATATTGTCCGGATTAAAATAATCCGACTTAATCCAAAGTTTATATATTTTTTTTTCTGACTCTTTCGGGTCGTAAGTTTTAGGTAATTCCATATTAATAATATTATTTTAACACATTAACCAAAAGAGCGAAGCAATTTCGGTTAATTAATGCTTAAATTTTAATTTTAGGACTGTTTAGGCAGGGGATCCGGCTTTTAATTTATTCTAAGATTGGCCTCTGCTTTGATTTTTTTCCAATCAACCGTTTTATTTTCCAATTGCTTATAATATCCCGCAATTGCCACCATAAGCGCATTATCTACGCAATGTTCAAGGTTTGGGGTCAAATATTTTAGTGACGGCAATTCATTTTTAATTTTTATTTCCAATTGTTTTCTCAGCTCTTTATTTGACGCCACTCCTCCGCCCATAAGAATAGTTTGCGGGGAATATTCCCTGGCGGCTTTTATGGTTTTGCGGATTAGAACATCAATAATGGCTTGTTGAGCTTCTGCGCATATTTGTCTGATGTAACTTTTGCTTTTTTGTATTTTTACAGGCCTTTTTTTAAAATCGTAGAGCACGGCCGTTTTAAGTCCGGAAAAACTAAAATCATAATTTTTACTATATATCATTGGTCTTGGCAGTGTGACCTGAGACTTCCCGGTCTTGAGCTTTGAGTCGTTGAATTTAGCGGCTTCAGCGGCAACCATCGGGCCGCCGGGGTAGGGAAGGCCTAAAATTCTGGCTATTTTATCAAAACATTCGCCGGCCGCGTCGTCTCTGGTTTCTCCTATTATTTTGTATTCGCCGAAGCTTTTTGCCAAAATCAATTGAGTATGTCCTCCGGAAACTATAAGGCATAGCGCCGGGAAAGCAATATCATCTTTGTCCAGCCAATTGGCGAGTATGTGAGCTTCAATATGATTTACGGGAGCGATGGGGATATCCCAAAAATAAGAAAGACTTTTGGCGAAATTTATGCCTGCCCATAGGCATGGCTCCAGCCCCGGACCGGTGGTAACGGCTATAATATCTATATCGGGTTTTTGATATTTTGTTAAAAATCGCTGCAGTTTACCGGCAAGAACTTTTTCTCGTTCCAGTATCTTTTTTAAATTCTCAAATTGCGGGCCGCGTTTTTGAGGCCCGGGTTTTATTTTGCTTTGAATATTTAAAATTCCGGGTAGATTTTTTTTAAGCATACCGGATTCCTTCAATGCTTGCGTCAAAACCGGTGTCAATGTTTTCTGATGTTCGCGTTTTGCCAGCATCGGCACAATACCTCCCCATTTGCTGTGGACTTCAACTTGAGAGGAAATAATATTGGCGAGTACGGTAAAACAAGGCTTTTTTACCCCCGATATTTGTAATACCGCTATACTGGTATCGTCGCAAGATGTTTCAATGGATAAAATGATCATAAATTGGGAAGCGCATAACAAAAAAAGCTTGGTATTGCTTTTAAAAGTTTAGGCGTCGTATATTATGTATTTTATACTACATTGAGAGTTGCTTTTTTTCAATAAATTTGGCAGAATAATCATTAGCCTTGCTCGGCATATTTAAATATTGGTCGGGCTTGATTCATAGGCCCCATCGTCTAACGGTCAGGACGCAAGGTTTTCAACCTTGTAATGGGAGTTCGATTCTCCCTGGGGTCACACTAAGACAAATAAAACATTTGTCTTTTTCTTTTGTTATTTAAGGTGGTAAAATAATGGATATGGACAAATATTATCTGCGAATCGGCAAAGCGTCTGATTTGAAAGATTTGAAAGAGAGAATGATATATCGGATTTTTGAAATTATCCCCGGGGCTCTCGCATGGACAACGCTTTTAAGCGTTGGTTTTCTTTCTTGGGCAAGGCCGGTTTGGGTGGCCTTTTTTATTATTGTTTTTGATACTTACTGGTTGCTCAAAACCGTTTATCTTTCTTTTCACTTAAGAGCAAGCTATTTTGTAATGAAAAAAAATATTGCGGCTGACTGGATGGGGAAAATACGATCTTTTAAAGGAAAGGATTGGCGGGATATTCATCATTTAATTATTCTGCCAATATACAAAGAGCCCATAGAAACGGTAAGGGCAACATTAGAGGCGATTGTTAATTCCGATTATCCCGAGGATAAAATGTTCATTGTCTTAGGTATTGAAGAGAGAGCGGGGGAAGAAGCGGCAAAAATAGCGCAGACGATTAAAAAAGAATTTGGAGGGCGATTTAATGAATTTTTAATCACCGTTCATCCTAAAAATATTGTTGGTGAACTTGCCGGCAAGGGGGCTAACTCCACATGGGCCGCCAAACAGGCAAAAAAAGAGATTATTGATCCCCTTAAGATATCTTATAAAAATATTGTTGTTTCTTGTTTTGACATTGACACGCGGGTTTATCCTAAATATTTTTCCTGTCTGACTTATTATTATTTAACTGTGGAAAAACCAACAAGAACCAGTTATCAGCCAATCCCTATTTATAACAATAATATCTGGGAAGCGCCGGGTATTTCCAGAGTAGTGGCCACATCCGCGACATTTTGGCAAATGATGCAGCAGCAGCGCCCAGAGCGTCTTTCCACCTTTTCTTCCCAATCTTTAAGCTTTCAAGCATTGGTTGAAGTGGATTTTTGGCCGGTTAATATGGTTTCGGAAGATTCCCGAATATTTTGGAAGAATTTGCTTTTCTATCAGGGAGACTATAAGGTTATTCCAATGTGTTACCCGGTTTCTATGGATGCCAACCTGGCGTCTAATTTTTTTAAAACAGCTTTAAATGTTTATAAACAGCAGAGACGCTGGGGATGGGGAGTAGAAAATATCCCGTTTTTATTGTTCGGTTTTTATAAAAATGCTCAAACTAAAATTGCATTGAGGCAGAAAATACACTGGATATGGGTCCAGTTTGAAGGTTTTTGGTCATGGGCGACGAATGCCTTGCTTATCTTCTTCTTAGGCTGGCTTCCCCTGTATTTGGGAGGAGAAGACTTTAATATTACGCTTTTATCTTACAATCTTCCGAGGGTTACCAGAGTATTGATGACATTGGCTATGGTCGGCCTGGTCGGTTCAGCTATTTACAGTATGTTGCTTTTGCCGAATATGCCAAAAAAATACAGCCCGGCCAAGAAATTATTCAAGCGTCTCGGGATTATGGTTCAATGGATATTGGTTCCGTTTACGATTGTTATATTTGGAGCCATCCCGGGGATAGAGGCGCAAACTCGCCTAATGATAGGGAAGTATATGGGTTTTTGGGTAACTCCAAAAAAGAAGGCCAAAGACTCTCTTAAAAACTAATATTTTAAGCAGGTATATATTTAAGCGAGATCGCAGGAGAAAAAAGCGTTTATTCTAAATGGACTTTTTCTTCAAAAAGACTCAATCTTCTAACAAGAAGAGGATATTTTTTCAACAGAGGATCTTCTTCTAAAATTTCTTTAGCCGCTTGGCGCGTTTTTTCTATTAAGGCAAGATTAGAAAGCGCTTTCATCGCCAGGTCCGGGAGTCCCCATTGGCGCGTTCCCGAGAAATCTCCGGGGCCTCTTATCTCCAAATCTTTTTCCGCTAAAGCAAAACCGTTTTCGCAAGTTATGAGAGCCTTCAATCTCTGCCTGGTTTTTATTGAATAGGAATCTGCGAAAAGAAAGCAAAAAGATTGATGCTCGGATCGTCCCACCCTTCCTCTTAATTGATGCAATTGGGCGAGCCCGAACCTTTCCGAGCCTTCAATCATCATTACGGTGGCATTGGGGATGTCAACGCCTACCTCAACGACCGAAGTTGAGACTAAAATATCTATTTTGCCTCTTTGAAATTTCTGCATTATTCTGTCTTTTTCTTTTGTTGCTATTTTACCGTGAATTATGGCAATTTCTAAATCAGGGAATATTTTCTTTGATAATTTTTCATACTCTTCTTCAACGGCCTTTACGCCCGCCCAACTGGAAGGCTTTTTTCCGTCTTTTATATTTTGTTCGTCGTTTTGTTCAATTCGGGGGCATATCACAAAAGCCTGCCTTTTTTTAGAAATTTCTTTTCGGATAAATTCATAAATTTCTTGTCTTTTAGCGGGCGATACTATTTTGGTAATGATCTTTTTTCTTCCCTTTGGCAATTCCTTAATCAGAGATAAATCCAGATCTCCATAAATAGTTAACGAAAGAGTCCGGGGGATAGGAGTGGCCGTCATAGACAATAAGTGCGGAATTTTTTCCCGGCTGGTTACAAGCTTAGCTCTTTGTTTCACTCCAAAACGATGCTGTTCGTCCAAAATTACCAAAGCAAGATTTTTAAATTTAACCTTATCTTGTATCAAGGCGTGAGTGCCTATTAAAATATCAATTTCTCCCTCAACTGTCTTTTTGAGAATTTTTTGGCGGGATATTTCAATGGACTGATTTCTCAATTTTTTAGAGCGCCACTGGTCTGTTTTTCCCGTCAGAATGCCAATATCTACCTTAAAATCAAACAAAAGTCTGGTTATTTCCTGAAAATGTTGCTTGGCTAAAATTTCTGTCGGAGCCATAAAAGCAATCTGACATCCCGATTTAGCGGCCAAAAGGGTGGCTATGGCAGCCACTATTGTTTTCCCGGAACCCACATCTCCTTCTAAAAGTCTGTTCATCGGTTGCGGTTTTTCCATATCTTTTAAAATCTGCCAAATTGATTTTCTTTGACTGTCAGTTAATTTAAAAGGCAGGGAATTAACCATTTTTTTCACCAATTCAAGGTCAAACGGAACAGAGTAAGCTTTTTCCCGCGCCAATTTCATTCTTTCTCTAAGAACAACAAGCCCCATTAAAAAGAGTTCTTCAAAAGAAAAACGAGCTTGAGCTTCTTGGGCCAGTTTTAAAGAGTCGGGGAAATGAATTTGCCAAAGAGCTTTATTAAGAGAAAGCAATTTATGTTCTTTTATTGTTTTGTCCGGGAGCGTTTCCGGAATTTTGTCTTTAAATTTAGTTAGCAATGGTTTCAAAATATATCTAAGCCATCGGGAAGAAAGGCCTACCGTTTCAGGGTAAATGGGAACGATTCTGCCGGTATGAGTAGGACCGGTTTCTTTGTGGATTTTTTCGTAAATAGGGTTATCCAGATAAGCTTCACCTGTTCCGAAAACCAATTCGCCGGATAAGCAAATCTCGTCTCCCTTTTTAAAAGTTTTAGCTAAAAATGGTTGATTAAACCAAGTTGCTTTAACGGCTCCCGTTTTATCTTCTATGACGGCATGAGTTAAACTCATTCTTTTTTTCCACGATCTATTACTTTCTATCTCTAATATTTTTCCTTGAACACAGATCTTTTCTCCCAGTTTTGCTTGGCTGATATTTATAATATTAGAAAGATCTTCATAGCGGTAAGGAAAATGAAAAAGCAACTCACCAACCGTTTTGATTTTAAGCTTTTTGAGTTTTTTTTGGTAAATCGGACCAATATGCGGGAGTTGTTGGACAGAAGTAGAAAGATCCATAATAATCCATTATATCAAATATCCATATTAAAAGAGAGGATAGGCGAGCCAATTAAAACCCGCCAAAAACGGCGGGTTTTAATTTAATAAAGATATTTAAGAAGATATATATTTTTTACTTAGATAGAGCGAAAAATATCCTATGCCCATCATAGTCAAGCCGGCTAAAACCAGAGAGAGCGGCCATCCTAATCCTTCGGTGAAATATTCAGCTGTAATTTTAACAATATAAATCATCAAATAAGCCGAGCCGAACACAAGAAAAGCTTTACTTTTGAGGTGGACGCTTAGAAAGATTGTCCCCAAAACAAGCCCGGGGAAGATTAATTCCCAAAAAATATTTTGGTTTGGCGACCAGCCGCCTAAAACAAGGGCAGTTC
>CBDVAW010000029.1:0-7943 GCA_965372095.1 uncultured bacterium | reverse complement strand
CCTTGCTATCGCCTTAATGGCCCGGGAAAAAAGACAAGTGGAGCTGATTCTCCCAAAAGAAAACGCCTGCGAGGCTGCTTTGGTTAAGGGTCTTAAGGTCATAGGTGTTGAAACTTTAAAAGAAGCTATTAATCATTTGGAGGGCAGAAAGAAAATATCGCCTTTGGATATAGCATTTAACGATTTTCTCCAAACTTCTGAATATGCCGTAGATTTGTCATGGATTAAAGGACAAGAATATGCCAAGAGAGCTTTAGAAATTGTCGCGGCCGGCGGACACCATTTATTAATGACCGGTCCTCCCGGAACCGGCAAAACTCTTTTAGCTAAGGCTCTCCCTTCACTTTTACCACCCTTGGATTTTAAAGAAGCTTTGGAAATAACAAAAATTTATAGCGTAGCCGGCCAACTCCCCAAAGAAGAGTTTTTAATCAATTCTCGGCCGTTTCGCTCTCCTCACCACACGGCTTCTGAAGCAGCCTTGGTTGGAGGAGGAAATCCTCTTCGCCCCGGAGAAATAACAATGGCTCACAGGGGAGTCCTGTTTTTAGACGAGTTCCCTGAATTCCATCGCAATGTTTTAGAAAGCCTTCGCCAGCCATTGGAAGAAGGACATATAACCGTATTAAGAACACGGCAAACCTTAACTTTCCCGTGCCGTTTTACGCTGATAGCCGCCGCTAATCCTTGCCCGTGCGGCAATTTAAACAATCCGGAAAAAGAATGTAAATGCCTCCCAAGCCAGGTCGCTAAATATCGCCGCAAACTTTCGGGACCGTTATTGGACAGATTTGATCTTTTTATAGAAGTCCCACAGGTAAAATATGAAAAATTAACGTCTCAGAATAAAGAAAATGACAGCGCCGAAGCTAGAGCAAGAGTGATAAAAGCCAGAAAGCGCCAAAAAGAAAGATTCTTTTCTCCTAAAAAAACGGGGGAAGTTTTCATTAATGCGGAAATGAATATCCATCAGATTAAGGAATATTGCCATATTGACAGTCAGTCTAATGAATTATTGCGGAATATTGTAAACTCCGGGAAGCTTTCCGCAAGAGGATATCATCGCATCTTAAAGGTAGCGCGCACCATCGCCGACCTGGACGAATCAGAAAAGATTTCTTACAGCCATTTATCAGAAGCATTAATGTATAGAATAAAAGAAATATAAACTACGTAAAACAGCCGCTATAAGCGGCTGTTGTTTTGTGTTTTATGTTTTATTTAGTTACTTGGCAAAAGGATTCACAGCGCCCCGGACTTCAAAGTGTAAATGGCAACCCCTGGAACCGGAGGGGATAGTGTAACCGGTATGCCCCATATAACCGATAATTGTTCCTTGGGACACCTTTTCTCCGACAGAAACCAAATATTTTGAAAGATGTCCATAAAATGTTACCACTCCGTTTGGGTGCAAAATTCTGACATATCTTCCGGCAATATTATGATATCCGGTTCTCTGAACCGTCCCTCCCGCCGCCGCATAGATGGGATCTCCGCAATTGCCGTTACTAAAATCTATGGCATTAAAAGAATGAAGCCCTTGTGTAATATTACAAGGAGCGGGGATAGGGCAAGTAAAATAATGATTCGCCACAGGAATACTGTAATTTGAAGTAGGACTGGCAGAAGCAGGTTTTTCCCCTCCGGGGACTATCAAAATATCTCCAATAAATATCTTGCCGTCATCAGATATATCGTTTATAAGCATAATCTCTTCCATAGCGCCCTTACATTTTTGAGCGATTCCGCCCAATGTATCTTCTTCCTTGACTAAATACATAACCCCTGAAACAGGAAGAATAATAAGTTTTTGACCTATTTTAATTGAGGATTTAGAGCTTAAATCATTCGCCCAAAGCAATGTGTTGAGAGAAATATTAAATTGGCCGGCGATAGATGAAGGAGTATCTCCTTCTCTAACAATATAGCTGTTAATTTCTCCGTGCTTATCTAATTCGGCATCTTCTTGAGCCATGCTCCCTAAAACCTTGGAAGATATTGTTGTCGGAAAAGAATAGCCTTTTAAGCTTGATCCTTCTATTAAAACCAGCTGAAGCGGTTTAAAAGAATATGGCTGGCTTGAACCGATAAAGGAATATCTGCTATCATTATCTCTCGTGTTCTCTGAATAAGAAGCGGCGCGCCGGACTGACGACAAAGAAAAATCCTCCCGAATGTCGGAGGATTCCCAGATTAAGCCAATGCCAAGACCAATTATAACAACGGCAACCACCTTCCAATAAGACAAGAGACCCTTAAAAGATCCCTTTCTAATGTTGTTTTTTATTTTTTTTACCGCTTTGTCCGCTTCGCTTAGAGAACGGGAGCAAGATAAAAAATGTTTATAAATCCTACGAATGTTTAGGTCCTCCTATTTAATTTTCTTAAATAACCCTGTTTGTTTTATAGCTTTTAGACAGATATAAGTCAAGCTTCTTTTCCACAGACACCGCAGCTATTGTGATAATTCCACGGTTGAGCCATTTAAAGATTTTGTGGCCGATGGGACCCGGGCTCATCAATAAGGCCGGGGCTAATTAATACTCTTTTTATGCTAAGGTGATAATAATGAATTTAACTTCCGAGAGCACCATCAAGAGTCTTTTAAAAAAACATTCTGTCTCCCCGAAGAAGCATTTGGGGCAGAATTTTCTGACAAACAATATGACGATAAAAAAAGTGGCCCGGGCGGCTAAGCTTTCTTGCAATGATGTGGTCTTAGAAATCGGCCCCGGGATAGGAACTTTGACCAAGGAAATATCAACAAGGGTGAAAAAGGTCATTGCGGTGGAAAAAGATGAAAATATGACCAAGATTTTAAAAGAAACCATGCGGGAGTTCAATAATATAGAAATTGTCCAAAAAGATATCTTAAAATTTGATATTGCCAAATGTAAAAAGAAATACAAAATAGTAGCCAATCTTCCTTATTATCTCACTTCTGTCTTGATAAAAAATATTTTAGAAAGTAAAAATCCTCCGCAAACGATTGTTCTTATGGTGCAAAAAGAAATAGCCCAAAGAATATGCTCTAAACCCCCTAAGATGAGTCTTTTGGCTTTGTCTGTCCAATTTTACGCAAAACCGAAAATCATCAGTTATGTGTCTAAAAAATGTTTCTGGCCTCAGCCGAAAGTGGACTCTGCCATAATTACCATAGAACCAAAGATCGGGCCGCCGATAAAACAAGCTGATAAAGACTTATTTTTTAAGCTGGCCAAGGCCGGTTTTTCCCAACCGAGGAAGCAACTGGCGAATGTCTTTGCAAAAGCATTAAGCCTTGATAAAAAAACGGTTGGGATGTGGCTGGAAAAAAGCAATATTTCTCCCTCTCAAAGGGCTGAAACATTGAATATCCGGGACTGGAAAGAACTGGCTAAAAGATATAAAACCATATAGCCGGTATTTTCCGGCTATTTTTTATTGTGTTATAATTTATGCTACAATAAGTGCAATAAATATTACATTGTTTTATTGGCAACATTAAATTCTCACAAACCTAATGTTTTGGCAATATTAAATTCTCACAAACCTAATGTTAAGGAAGATTAAAAAACTTCTCAAGAATAATCTTAAGCCCAAAGTTCGGTTATTGGTTATTGTTCTTTTATTCCTTAGTATTATCGGGATTATGGTTCCTGCCGGGCAAGCCCACGCCTTTAGCGTGCTTGATATCGGCAAGGGGGTTTTATTCTCTTTTGTTAATATAGTGTTCGGGTCTATCTTCCAAATACTTGCGGCTTTGGGAGGATTTTTTATGGACTTGTCCGGCGCCATTCTTGACTGGGTGACAAGCCCCGGCTTTACTTCTTATTCTTTCACCAATCCTAATAATAATCCTGTTCTGGAAATCGGCTGGAAGCTCGTCAGAGATCTGACCAATATGGGTTTTGTAATCGTTTTAGTGGTTATAGGACTCTGCACGGCCCTAAAACTTAAAGACTATGAAGTAAAAAAGCTTCTCCCGACTCTGATTTTTATCGCTATTTTAATTAACTTTACGCCCGTTATTTGCGGCCTGGTTGTTGACGCTTCCAATATCCTAACAAGTTTTTTCCTCAATGCGTCCGGTAGCTGGCAAGAAGGTTTTGGATCAACTTTTAGCTTTCAGGTAGAAATGAATGCGGAAATCTCCAAAGACACAAAACCATGGGACGACTTGAGTTTTGTCGGAGCCTCAATGGCTTTTTGTTTATATACCTTTCTTGGAGGAATCATACTCCTACTCTACGCGACCCTCTTTTTTATGAGATATATCGCTATTTGGATATTAGTCATTCTTTCACCCCTCGCTTTTTTTTCATATATTTTACCGGCCACCAGAAAATATTTTAAGATGTGGTGGTCGCAATTCTTACAATGGTCTTTTGTCGGAGCCGCGGCATCTTTTTTCCTTTACTTAAGTTACCGAATCCTATATTTGTACACAATGGACGATATAAGTCTTGTTGGAAGCTCTGACTTGGGAGACGCAATAGGAGAAGGAGGCGGATCTTTTGATGCCATTCTTCCTTTTTTTGTCGTAATCGCTTTTCTTTATATCGGTTTTTTTGTCTCATTCTCTACCGGCGCGGCCGGAGCTTCCGGCGTTATATCCGGCGCCCAAGGATTAACCAAGAAATATGGAAAAGCGACCGGAAAATGGACAGCCAAAGCGCCGCTTAAAGCAGGCGCGACGCTCGGAGCGGTCCCGGGAGTTGAACGAAAAGTAGCAGCAGTAAGAAGAAGAATGGAAAGCATCCCCGGCCTTAGGGCAACGGTCGGTGGAATAGGAGCTTATTCAACTGGTTTGGCTAAAAAGAAAGAAGCTGCCGCTAAGCCAATGGCAAAGTATTCGGTGGACGACCTTAGAAAAATAACCACCCGCACTCCGTTAAGCCGTAAAAACAGGCTTGAACAAGCCGCGGCCTTGGAACAGTTGGCTAAAAAGGGAGCGCTTAAAGAGACTGATCGCAGCATAGTAAAAACTCTACAAGACTACGGGCTCAACACAGGAGATATTTTAAAGAAAATGCCTCACTGGGCTCCTGATGTCGGGAAAACGACCAAGAGTGTATTAAATAAAACTGCTCCTTCGGAAGTTAGAAAGAATATCCAAACAGAGGCTTTGGAAAATCTGGATGTTTTTTATTCTATGAACGCAAAACACTTGAAAGATTTTGAAAAGAATGGAACTCCAAAACAGTTAGAGAGCATATTAAAAACAGTACATTTACACACCCCGGAAATAGACACCCAAAGAGAACGTTTTGAACAAAACAACCAATTGCAAGAAGCGGAAAATCTGGTTGATAAACAGTCAATGATTTCGCTTTGGGATAAGCCTCCTAAAATAGAATTGGATAATAAACAGAAATCAACTGGCCGGTACAAACTTCCTAAAAAAGGACCTTTGTCCCGTAACAATAAAAAAGAGTCTGATCAAAAAACCACTCTGGTTTAAAAAAATCAATCCAACTAATAAAATTTAATCAAGAAGCCGATAAAAATGACTACTATTTTTGACTCTAATTTAAGAATAATGTTCCCTGATAAGGCACGAAACATTGTAAAGGAACTTCTGGAAAAATACGAATTAAAACAATGCAGAGAAGAAGTAATAGAACGAATGAGACGGGCGACAACGCTCGGGGGAAAGGCGGAACTGTTTGAATGTTTGCCCATCCGCCAAATATTTACAGCTGTCAAGCAAATGGCAATAAATAAAATAATACCTAAAGAGTTGTACATTGATCTTGAGAAAGGGCTTAAACTTTCTCCGCAAGAGACGGAAGAATTGGTTGATGATCTAAAAAATAAAGTCCTTGTCTTAATAGAAAAAACTTCATTTATTAAAGAAGAGATGGCACATATAGAGCCCGAAGATAAAACTTCTATCCCGGCTCCCAAACTTTCTAAAAAGCCTTCTCCTCCAATAAAACAAGACACCTATCGTGAAACAATTGAATAAAAATAAAAAAGAGGACGTTTAAAATGTCCTCTTTTATTTATTCGCCCCTTCTTCGGGCTTTTAAAGCTTCAACTTTTTCCTCATAACTCATACTTTTTTCTGCTTTTTCCTTGTTTTGCTTAGATTGTTTTCTGTCTTTTCCGTCTACGTCCGGCTTTTTTTCTCCTGTCCCACCATTCGGCATTCTTTTCCACGCGGCGATAAGATTAAGCAATCCTTTTTCAACTCCTTCCGCTCCGGATACTCTGATATCAACAAAACTTTGTCCCTCAATGGCCATTTTTCTTTTGACCAAATCTTCTGTGAGACGCATAAAATCTTTTCTAAGCTTCGGATCTTTATGGATTGTCTTTCTTACTTCATCCGGGCTCATACCGTAGGCATCAGCCAACATTTGAAGAATCATACCCATTGTCTCTTCCGCTCTTTTCTCTTTTTCTTTCTCCGCTAAATATTTTTTCGTGGCGGCCTCTTGATATATCGGCGGGGGAGTAATGTCTTTCATTTCAATCCCGCCATCTTTAATTTCAACGCCGTAGTCTCTTTTAAATTCTTTGACAATACCGTAAGTTACCAGCTCTTTCCAGACATCTCCTCCGGCAGCTTGCTTTTTTCCTATTAAATCCTCATAGGTATGCTGAGCAATATATTCGCGGAAAAAAGGTTTGATCCGGTTCATTACAAGCTCTACCCAGTCTTGAGTCCTAAAAAGAGCTTTGTACGGATTCACCACTCTTATTGTTATTAAGAGATCAATGTCCAAAGGAATCTTATTTTTTTCTTCCGCGCCATCAATTTCCACAAGATAAACAAAGTCTTTTAATAAGACAGAGTTTAATGTTTCTTCGTGGTCAACGGCACTCCCGTCGGCTCTTAGGCTCTTCCAACGCAATTTATAGCTGTATGTTTCAAAAAATGGCCATATCCCATAAAATCGCAGTCCGCCTAAAAAGTGCTTTGCTTCTTTATGCTGAGAATTTTCTTTTATTACGCTCCACTCTTTGTTAAAAGTATATTCCCGCCAGTTTATCAAGCATTTTCTGAAGCTGCCCATTTTAGAGATTACTTTACTGTGACCCTCCTCAATAATGGTCCAGCAGATATTATTGGGAGCCCAAAGGTAGTAAACTACCAAAAAAGCAACCAAAGGAATTAATATCACGCCACACCACCGCGGAAGGAAGGATAGAGATGCCCAAACAATAAAACAGACGACGACAATGCCAATAATTAGGATTGAAGCTTTTTTCATCTCGTTTATTATTTTTTCTTTCTTACTTTTGCCCATATTTTTATTATTAAAGAACCGTTTTAACAGTCTTGCGAAAGACTGAAAAAAACAATTCTATTAATTAAATTAATTAATAAATATTTTGAATTTTTCAGTCTATTCGACTTAGACTGTTATTAGCATACCATTGAAGTATGCTTTTGTCAATCATTGATTTTTTTTGTTGCCCTTGCTTGGCTTTGTGGTAAAATAATAGTAAAATAAAAAAGAGTTATGCAATTTACCGTTCCTAAATTTATTGATCGCGAAGCAAAAATAGTAGGGCCTTTTACTTTCAAACAGTTTCTCTTTGTAGCTACAGCCGTAGGAATAATATTAATAATATGGTTTATCCTGCCAAAGCCTCTCTTTTTTATGGCGTCAGTTATTTTACTCGGGAGTTCTCTTTTGTTGGCTTTTTTTAAGATGGGGGGACGTTCTTTGCCGGTAGTGTTAAAAAATTTCTTTCTCTTCTCGGTAGCCCCTAAGATTTATCTTTGGAAAAAAAGCGGGTTTCCTCCTAAGATGATTAAAAGGGAATCTCCTAAAGAGGAGGGAAAGATAGAAAAAACCGCTTCTTTGCGAGTCGCGGAAAGAAGCCTTTTAAAAAAGCTGTCAACTAAGGTGGAAACAAAAAAGTAGGCAAAAATTAAACACTAAATATTTTATGTCCAAAACAAGCGCTCAAGATTTTTTAGAAATCAAACAGATTAGAGAGGGAGT
>CBDVAW010000028.1:0-8628 GCA_965372095.1 uncultured bacterium | reverse complement strand
TCTATTCCATAATGCCGAACAACCATATTTTTTGTAAAATTACTTACGGCAATAATAGTATCAGCTTTTGAAAATCCTTCTTTTTCTATTTCGTAAACGTGTTGATTTACATTATTATTCCCCGTTCTGTCAAATTCGGTAGCGTGGATGTGGGTTATTAAGGGCTTGCCGGAGATCTCTTTAGCCTTTAATCCTGCAGGAAAGCTTAGCCAATCGTGGGCATGAATCAGGTCAAATTCTTCTGTCGCGGCAATTTTTTTAGCCTCTTCTCCATATCTTTCAACTTCTCCAAAGAGATCGGGGCTATAGATGTTTTGTTGTTTGCCGGTTTCAACTGAATTTTTAACCGAATGCCAATAAGCTTTAGCGGTAGCATACGGACTAAGTAATGAATCAACAGTTCTTATTTTTAAATTTACAGGAATATTGGCAAAAATTATATTACAAAAAGAAGATTCAGAATCTGTTTTTTTAGGTAAAACGAAACTTATTTCTATTCCTTGTCTGGCAAGAGCTTTGGCCAGCCCTTCACAAGCTACTCCAAGCCCACCTGAATTATGTGGTGGGAATTCCCAGCCAAACATTAATACCTTCATTTTACTTTATAATTTCGCGTTTTGTTATTTTTTAAAAACAATGAACTTATAACCGAAAAAGTTCCAGACCATTGAGAACATTGTGGCAAAGACTTTCATTATGTTCGCCCAAGCGCCGGAAGACAGTCCAAATAAAGGAGAAACCAAAGTGGTGCCCATATAAATGATAGCGGTATTGATACCCAATCCAATCATACTAATAACTAAAAATTGGCTGAATTCTTTACTTGTGGAGCCTCCTTGTTTTTCAAAAGTCCATGATTTATTCCAGAAATAACTATTTACGGTAGCGGTTAAGAAAGAGAATATATTTAATGGGATGATTGCCAATCCTGAAGTAATCCCGGTTAACCAAATTAACAAATTCAATATCCCGAAATCCATTATGGTGTTAAGAACGCCCACCTCTCCAAATCGTATTATTTGATAGAATACTCGAGCGATTCGTCCCAATATTGCCGCCGTGACAATGCCTAAAAAAAAGATTATGGGAAAAACAACAGGCAATGCCCAGATCAGCCCCTCTATAGAAGCTAACCCTCTTAATTCTTCAATATGAGGGTTTTTTATTATGAAAATGATAAACCAGCTGGTTATTTCACCGGCAACCAAGCTAGCTATGACATCTCTTTTTTTAAGATTCATTTTTAGTAGTGTTATTCTTATTATTGCTAATTTTATTATACATTATCCAGCTCAATCCGCCTGTGCATAAGAGGCCTGCTAAAACCTGCCATCCGAGATGTTTTTCAACAGTAATACCGGCTTGGGTAATCCCCAATACCAATCCTCCTGCTATCAGTATGCCCAAGGTTATTGAAGGAAAAGCTTTTTTAAAAGGAATTCCAAACAAAAAAGCGGCCAAAGCCCCAGTCCATCCTCCGGTCACAGGCAGAGGAATAGCTACAAAAAGAATTAAAGCCGGATAGCCGTATTTTTCTATCTTCCCATTATATTTCTTCCTGGTTCTGTCAAAAAGCCAGGTAAAAAGATTCTTGAAGATAGTAAATTTTTGAGAAAGCCATTTTGAAATTGCCGGGAGAAAGATCAGAATAAGTGTGATTGACGTTAAGTTTCCCATAACGGCAATAATATATGCGGTTAGCCAATTTATTTTATAGACAGTTAAAGCTACCGGGATAGCAACCCGAAGCTCCCCAATAGGGGCCATTGCTAATAGAAATGTTTGTAGCTCGAAAGTAAGATTCATAGTTTTATTGTTCTATAACTTTAAGCGCAGATGAATTACCAACGAGATTCGGTCTCGTTGGTAATTTGAAATCTATTTTTCTGCCAGTTTGAGTTTTTTTAAGCCTTCTGTGTAGTGTTTTTGAATTTCGGCTGAAGACAGGGCTTTACCGTAAATTCTAATCTCGTCAATTGTGCCGGTGAAATAATAATTTTGAGATCCATTCCAATCACTGGTTCCGATTGTAAGAATCTGGTCAGCGTTTGTCCTTATAGGATTAGTGTAAGAAGTTGATGAATATATCTCTTCTCCGTCTGCATACATTTTTGTATGGATTCTATCGTAAGTCCCAACAAAGTGATGCCAATCCCCGGCAGAAGGAGTTGGAGAAGGTGGTGATATGTCAAAAACACCACCAACACTCCAGCGCCATTCATTATCATTATGAATCCCCAACTGGAAACAACTATTTGCCGTGGTTCCATCAGTTATATACTGCTTAGACAGTATTCTTCTATATCCGGATATTGATGCCGGTTTTACCCACGCTTCCACCGTAATTGCATCAGTGATATCCAAACTCGGGTCCTTCCCGCAATTAATATAACCATTTGTTCCATTAAAGCTCATAGCTCTGCCAATTATACCATCAATAGGAGTAGGCCCGTTAATAATTCCATCATTCCCATTTCCACTGTCATCGCGAGCATCATCATTATCAAAACTCCATTCACCCACTAATTCGGAGCCAATACTATGTTTAATGTTTTGTCCGAATTGCATCCCTGCCGCAATTCTCGCTCTTTCTCTGGCCGAATTAACACTGACTATAACAATAGATGTAAGCAGGCCGATAATGGCAATAACTACTAAAAGCTCTATGAGAGTAAAAGCTCTATTTTCCATTATTTTATTTTTATTATATATTATCTTAATTAAATTTGTCTGTGTATAAAAATCCCTCATCAACCTTATTATTTAAGATGTTTTCTATTACCAACGAGACCTGGCCTCGTTGGTAATTTTATTGCCCGGCCAGTTTTAATTTATTTAGACTTTCGGCGTAATGTTGTTGAATTTCAGTTGAAGACAGGGCTTTGCCATATACGCGGACTTCATCAATTATGCCGTTGAAACATATATTTCTAGCCGGCCTTAGATCACTGATTGTGGTGTCGCCGCCTGGCCAATGACCAACTCCGGCTGTTCCATTGTTTCCAATCTGACTTCCGTTAACAAAAATTTTCGTACTCCCATTGAAAGCGGTAAAAGCAACATGATACCAAGTGTTAGCGGCAGGAATTGCGTTAAAGACTGTTAAGTCAGGATATGTTGCAGAATAAACGCTTAATTTAAGAGCATTGCCTTCTAAATAGAACCAATAATTATATTGACTTCCCGTGGGCGAATTCGCTATTATTGATTGCCAACTCCCGCCCGGGTTAGCCGGTTTGATCCAAGCCTCAACTGTAATTTCTTCAGCCGGGTTTAATATTTGATTGTTACCGCAATTAATGTAATTACCTGCGCCGTTGAAACTCATAGCTCTGCCAGTTATGCCATCAATAGGAGTAGATCCGTTAATAATTCCATCATTCCCATTTCCACTGTCATCGCGAGCATCATCATTATCAAAACTCCACTCGCCCGCTAATTCAGAACCAATACTGTGTTTAATATTTTGTCCAAACTGCATTCCTGCCGCAATTCTTGCTTTTTCTCTGGCCGAAGTGACGCTGATTACAATAATGGACGTGAGTAAGCCGATAATGGCAATAACTAACAAAAGCTCTATGAGGGTAAAAGCCCTATTTTTCATAGTATTGCGATTGTCCAAGCTTAATATTTCTTTATATTTTAGGATATTTTAAAGCGGACAATAGCTAAAAACTTAACCGTAATATAGTTGTTGTATTATATCATAAATATAACTTTCAAAAAATTTTCTCTATGATAAGATAAAATCAATGTTGAAAATATATAACACCCTCACCCATAGAGAAGAAATATTTAAACCGATCAGTAATAAACAAGTTGGGTTATACACCTGCGGGCCCACTGTTTACGATTATGATCATCTCGGGCATGCCTGGAATTATTTCAATTCTGATATTTTAAGAAGGGTTTTGGAATATAACGACTACAAAGTGAGGCATATAATGAATATTACCGACGTGGGTCATTTGGTTTCCGATGCCGACGAAGGAGAAGATAAACTTGAAAAAGGCGCAAGAAGAGAAGGAAAAAACCCGTGGGAGATTTCTGAATTTTATACCAAGGTATATTTGGAAAACAGAAAAAAGATTAATCTGTTAGAGCCGCATATTGTTTGTAAGGCGACCGACTATGTGTCGGAAATGGTAGAATTAAATAAGAAGCTGCTTAAAAAAGGTTTTGCTTACGAAACTGAAGATGCTTTGTATTTTGATATTTCCAAGTTCCCGCAATACGGGAAACTTTCCGGCAATACTTTAGATAAATTAAAAGCCGGCATAAGGATTGACATTAACCCGAATAAAAAAAGCCCTTATGATTTTGCGTTATGGATGAAAGCTGTCGGCAAGCATAAAGATCATATAATGCTATGGGATTCGCCTTGGGGCAGAGGTTTTCCCGGATGGCACATTGAATGTTCCGCTATGTCTATGAAACATTTGGGCGAGCATTTTGATATTCATACCGGCGGAGAAGATAATATATTCCCCCACCATGAATGTGAAATTGCGCAATCGGAATCAGCAACAGGAAAAAAGTATGCCAACTATTGGTTTCACACCAGGTTTTTGATGGTTGAAGGGGAAAAAATGAGCAAGTCTCTTAATAATTTTTTCAAAATACAGGATATAGAAGAAAAAGGCTTTAATCCTCTTGCTTTGCGTTATTTATTTCTGACGGCGCATTACAGATCCCAGCTAAACTTTACATGGGAATCTTTAAAAGCGTCTCAAATCGCTCTGAAAAAGCTTTATTCGGAGATAGCGCAATATAATACAGATAACTTGGGAGTTGATGCGGATTATAAAGAAAAGTTTTTGAAATATATTAACAACGATCTTGATATGCCGCAGGTCATTGCTTTAGTTTGGAGTTTAATAAAATCGGACTTGCCAATTGGAATAAAAAAAGGAACTCTTCTGGATTTTGATAAAGTGCTGGGCCTTTCTTTCAGTAGCATTAAACAAGAGATAACCGAAGTCCCCAAAGAGATAACGCTATTGGCCAAGGAACGCGAAGGGCACAGAAAAAATAAAATGTGGGGGGAGGCGGATGAAGTAAGAGAAAAAATTGAAGAAGCCGGTTACCAAATTGAAGATACGGATAAAGGCCCGAAAATAAAAAAGATTTAATTTTTTTACAATACACAATATAAAAAGCGATAATATTAATTATCGCTTTTTGAGTACACCATTTCTTTACGAAGACCCTTGCGAGGCAAAAAGCCTATATTCTGTTCCATCCAGTCCGCAACCCTGTAAAAGGTTTTTATCTCTTCTTTGCTGAATCTGGCCAATTTAGTCTGTTCAAAAGGAATTCTTTTCTTGTTTGGATTTTGCTCAAAAGGAGCAGGGCAATATCTTGCTATTAAGCCACTCATATTCTGTCTGCCAATTAAGTCGGGATAGGGACACTTTTTTTGGTATCTATGCTTGCAATTGAAACAGTGTTTAATATTGACGGGGAATCTATTGGTCTGTTCTATTGAATGGATAACTTTCCAAAAAACTCCGAAGTCGTCAACATTTTTCTCTGTTGTCTTCATGTATTTTTTAATTTTCTTTTCAAAGAACTCCACAATTAAACTTGAGAAGTTGATAAAAAGAAAATTAGTAATTAATATATTTCTTTAAGTTCTCAAGTTTAAATTAAGATTATTATACATTATATCCTATTCTTTGTCAAACAAAGGTAAGCTGAATTCAACCTCTAAGCGCAACACTAAATGTTTCTAAAGGAGTTTTGTATCCGAGTCGCTTCCTCGGCCTGTTGTTAAGTTCTTGTTCAACCCTCTTAATTTCTTTATTGGGTATTGTAGTAAAATCTGTCTTTTTTGGAAAGTAGTCTCTGATTAATCCATTAGTATTTTCATTAGCTCCTCTTTCCCAAGAATGATATGGATGGCAAAAAAATGTTTTGATATTTGTTTTTCTTTCTAATTCCTGCCAATTATTATTTTCAGTTCCATTGTCAAAAGTAATTGTTTGTTTGGCTTTTAAAGGAAGACAATTTAACCTTTTAATAATAGCTGTTGTCGTTGCTTTACTTGTTTTATTAAATAGTTTTGAGATAAAGACTAATCCTGTTTGTCTTTCAACTAACGTATTAATACCTGGTTTGTAATCTTTTGATTCAACACTATCACTTTCCCAATCTCCCAATCTTTCTTTTTTGTCTACAATATCAGGACGTTCATCAATTATTGTTCCTTTTGGCTTAAATACGCGCTGACAGCGTCTAGCTCCTTTTGGTGTTCTTCTCTTCTTCTTTCTTCTTAGATAAATTCTTAAATCCTCGCAAGCAGGTTTTAAATATCCATGTCCTTGTCTGTGTATTTGGTAGTAAATATATTGATAAATTGCTTCGTGAGAGATCTTTTGATTAAGATCTGATTGTATTCTACCGGCTATTTGTTCGGGAGACCATTTCTTTTTAAGATGAGTTATTACATAATTTCTAATTTCTTCATTCTTTAATCTGTCTTTTCTACCTCTGCTTTTACGTTTTTCTAAAGCTTTTTGATGGGCTGAGCGAGGATTGTACCGATTAATAGAATCTATATTCTTATTAATTTCTCTGGATACGGTAGATGGAGGACGATTGATTTCTTTAGCTATATCTCTGATTGATTTCTTCTCCCAGAGCATTAATTGTATTGTTTCTCTGTTTTGAATTGTTAAATGTTTGTACGTTTTCATAATACTTTGATAATACACTATTTTATCAAAGTGTTGCGCTTACTTATTGAACCTAAGTAATTTAAACAGGATTATGCTTTTTTTAAAAAAAAGTTTTATATTATTGATTAATTTCCAAAGAAAAAAGGCCGTATTCCGGGTTGAATTAAATATAAAATTATTCTGACCAGATAGAATATGACCTTTTATTGGGACCTGCCCTCGACTTTGCGAATTATATATGGAACTTATATTATTAAAAAGCTTTATTGCGACTCAATTTCCAAGTCTGTTATTGTATATTATTATTAGTGTCGGGTTTCAATATAATAATGCTTTTTAAGAGGAAATTAATCCGCGAGCAGCCTACCAACAATAGAAAAACCTTGTTTTGAAATTAAGATTCCCCTATTATTGGCAACCTGCCATAGTCATGGACTATTGCGATGTCAACGAACTGCTTTTATATATTATCCAAACTTAGATATTTGTCAAGCATATTTTAAAAAGGTTATTTTAAGACGCTTAATCCCCCGGTTTTTTAATAAAATGAAAATCAGCTATCTTTTTGTTGAAGCCGTTTTTTCCAAATTTGAGGGATTTTTTTTACTCCCGCCCCGGAAACTTCCATTTGTTTCTTTCTTTTTTCCGTTTTTTTATGGCGAGCCTCTTTAGATATGTTATATTTTTTTGATGAGGAATACTTGTTCATAATAAGTTGATAGTTAAACTTGCCAAAAACGAATACCTTTGTTAAATTATAGTTGATGGACACTAATATTCAAAGAAGAACAGAAGCAATGACCGGGAAAATGATTACTCCCGGAAAACTGCCACCACAAGCAATAGAGGCGGAAGAATGCCTTCTTGGTTCTTTAATATTGGATAAAAATGCGATTATCAAGACAGGAGATTTTCTACAGGCAAGAGATTTTTATAAAAAAATACATCAAGACATATATCAGGCCATTTTGGATATTTTTGAAAAAGGAGATCCCGTTGATATGATATCGGTGGCCAACCGTTTAAAAGAAAAAAATATGCTGGAAAATACCGGTGGGAACGCTTATCTTAGTTCGTTGGTTAATACCGTTCCTACTGCTTCCAATGTATTGAGTTATGCCAAGATCGTTCAAAGAAAAAGAATTTTAAGGGATCTTATTGATGCCAGTTATGATATAGGAGTGATGGGCCATAGCGAAGACGAGGATGTTGATATTCTGTTGGATAAGGCGGAAAAAAGGATTTTCAGAATTGCCCAAAAATCCCTTAATCAAAATTTTGTATCTGTTAAATCTAAATTAGAAGAGGCTTTTGAGAGGATTGACAGAATTTCCAAGGAAGGATCCGGGCCAAGAGGAGTCCCGACCGGCTTTACAGATTTAGACCATATTTTGTCAGGGCTTCAGAATTCAGATTTGATTATTTTGGCCGCGCGGCCATCATTAGGTAAAAGCGCCTTGGCTCTTGATATTGCGAGAAGTGTTGCGGTTAACGAAAAAATACCTGTTGGTTTCTTTAGCTTGGAAATGTCAACCGACCAGGTGGTGGACAGGTTAATATCCTCCCAAGCCAACGTTGATTTATGGAGGTTAAGGACCGGAAGGCTGTCCAACAACGGAGAAGACAATGATTTTACCAAAATTCAGCGTGCCTTAGGCGTTCTTTCAGAAGCTCCTCTCTATATTGATGACACCGCCGGTATTAATATCCTTCAAATAAGGACAATGGCTCGCCGACTTCAAGCCGAACATGGTTTGGGGCTTATTATTTTAGATTATTTACAATTAATGGATCCAAGAAACCCCAATGTATCTATTGTCCAGCAAGTTTCAGAAAATTCCCGCTCATTAAAGGTATTAGCGAAAGAACTTAATATTCCCGTCTTGGTTTTGTCCCAGCTTTCCAGAGCGGTTGAACACAGGACTGACAATATACCGAAGCTTTCTGA
>CBDVAW010000027.1:0-9164 GCA_965372095.1 uncultured bacterium | reverse complement strand
ATTATTTGGCGTATTCAATAACCCGTGTCTCGCGTATAACATTCACCTTGATTTCTCCCGGATATTTTAGCTCTTCTTGAATTCTTCCGGCAATCTCTTTGGCAAGACTAAGCGCTTTTAATTCATCTATTTCCTCGGGCTTAACGAAAACTCTAATCTCTCTGCCCGCCTGTAACGCCCACGCCTTCTCAACTCCTTTAAAAGACAACGCCACTTCTTCTAATTTGCCTAATCTTTGAATGTAATTTTCCAGCGTATCTTTCCTGGCTCCCGGCCTTGCCCCGGAAATAGCATCGGCTGTCTGTATTATAACCGCTTCTATACTTTCATACGGATAATCTTCATGATGAGATTTCATCGCGTCTATAATCTCTTTTTTTACATTAAACTTTTCTAAGATTTTTATGCCGATTTCCACATGAGAGCCTTCAACTTGGTGATCCACGGCCTTGCCGATATCATGAAGAAGTCCGGCTTTTTTCGCTATTCCCGCATCAGCGCCGATTTCTGATGCCAATGCCCCTGCCAAATGCGCCACCTCAATTGAATGAAGTAAAGTATTCTGTCCATAACTGGTTCTAAAGCGCAATCTTCCCAATAAACTAACCAGCTTGGGGTCAAGACCTACTACGCCCGTATCATAAATGGCGGTTTCTCCCGCCTTCTCAATCATTTTATCAACTTCTTCTTTGGCGAGAGCAACTGTTTCTTCTATTCTTGCCGGCTGAATTCTGCCATCTTGGATTAGTTTTTCCAAGGCTATTTTCGCAATTTGGCGGCGGATAGGATTAAAACCGGAAATAACAACTGCTTCAGGAGTGTCATCGACTATCAATTCCACCCCCGTCAATCTTTCCAATGTACGGATATTCCTCCCCTCTTTTCCGATAATCCTTCCTTTTATTTCATCATTTGGCAGACTAACCGTTGTTGTGGTTATTTCCTGAGATTGGGAAGCTGCGTATTTTTGGATTACCAAAGCGAGAATTTCTTTAGCTTTTTCTTCTAATTTTTCTCTTCCGTCCTTTTCTAATTTTTTCAACTTCTCTAAAATTTCTTTTTGATATTCGCTTTCAACAGCTTTTATTATTTCTCCTTTCGCTTGTTTTTTAGAAAGACCTGATATTTTTTCCAGCTGTTTCAGAGACTCTTTTTTCAGATCCTCAATACTATTCTTAATTTTTTTAAGCTCTTCTACCTTTTGGTTAAAATTGTCTTCTTTGGATTTTAAACTTAAAGATTTATCCTCAATACTACGCTCTTTGTCCCTCAAAAACTGCTCCGCTTTAAACATTTCCCTTTGTCTGTCGTTGGCTTCGCGGTTAGCTGTTTCTAATATCCGGTTTGCTTCCTTTTGTGATTCGGCAACTAATAGATCAGACTTTTTCTGAGCCTGATCCACCTTCTTTTGAACTTTGGCTTCTATTGTCCCCGCTTGCTTTTTCGCGATTGACTGGCGAGCAAAATAGCCCGAGACCGAACCTACGACCAAGGCTAATATACCCCCTGCCAACAGGATTAAATAATTCATATTTTAAGATGGAAAAATGGACATTTAACATATTGATTCAAAAAAAAATAGTGCTAAATAAATCCTTAATATCCGAGTTAAATGGTTTCTGAAATAATTTTAACAGCATTTCTTTGCTCTGTCAAACTACTTGGAAAGCGAAAAAAGCCCATCTTGGACTTTTTTTGTGAATTTTCTGTGAGAATTTTTTAGCCTTTAGTCTCTATAACTTCATCTATCAAGCCATACTCTTTGGCCTCTTGAGCATCAAGATAAAAATCACGGTCAGTATCTTTGGCTATTGTTTTTAAAGACTGGTTTGTTTTTTGAGACAATATTGTATGTAGTTTTCCTCTTATCTTCAGAATTTGACGAGCGGTAATTTCAATGGCAGCCGCTTCTCCTCTTATTCCTCCCATCACCTGGTGGAGTAGAATTTCCACGCTGGGTAAAGCAAACCGTTTGCCTTTTTCCCCCGAAGCCAATAAAATTGCCGCCATTGACGCGGCCACGCCAACGCAAACAGTAGAAACATCGCATTTAACGTATTGCATTGTGTCGTAGATAGCCAGTCCGGCCGTTACCGAACCGCCTGGGCTGTTAATATAAAGTTGGATATCTTTTTTAGGATCTTGGGACGCCAAAAAGAGTATTTGGGCAATAACCAAATTGGCCGTTAAGTCTGTGATAGACCCCGTTAAAAAAATGATTCTTTCTTTGAGAAGGCGAGAATATATATCATAAGCTCTTTCTCCTCTGGGTGATTTTTCAACAACTGTTGGAATAATAGGCATATATTTATAAAGCGTAAATATGAAATATGGAAAAAATATCCGAATAATTGTTATCTATACCACATATTATACACTATAAGCTTCAAGTTTTTTAAAAGTTTTTTCGTTTTTAATGACTTCTTTAACATATTCTTTTAATCTCCCTATATCAATTTTTTCGGGAGTCTTTTCAGACGGCGGATATTGCTTTAAAACATTATCCGATTCCTTGTCTATTTCATCAGTAGAAACTTTAATGTCCTCCTTTTCGGCAACAGCTCTTAATATAAAAGATTCTTTTACTCTTTTTTCCGCTTCGGGCAGGAAAGAATCCAGTAGCTGTTTTTCGTCTTTTTTGCTTTCTTTAAGATATTCTTCAAAAGATATTTTCAAATTATCGGATATTCTCTGCTTTAAATTTTCCAAAAACCGCTTCTGCTCCGCTTTAACCAATATGTCCGGGATTTCAAGCTTTGAATCTTTAGTTATCTTTTCTAACATTTCTCCGCGAACTCTTTGCGTTTCGGCTATTTCTTTTTCTTTTTTAAGCCCTTCTCTAATATTTTCTTTAAGCGGCTTTAATCCGTCAAACCGCCCTAAGCTTTGCGCCCACTTGTCATTTACTTCGGGAAGCTCCATTTTCTGAACAGATATTACTTTTACATTGAACTCCGCCTCTTTGCCCGCTAACTCTTTTTTAAAATAAGGCGAAGGAAAGTGTAAAGAAAAAGTTTTTTTATCTTCTGTTTTTAGTCCGTGCAAATTGTCCTCAAACCCCGGAATGAATTTCCCTTCTCCTAAAATAAAACCGTCTTTGGTTGTTTTATTGTCCACGGAAGAATCAAACTCAATTTCCACAAAGTCCCCTTTCTGGGCAGGCCTATCAAGCTGGCTGAACTTGGCTCTTGATTTCTGAAGCCACTTTATAGAGCCGTCAATCTCTTTTTCGTCTAGTTTTATTTTATTCTTTTTAATTTTGGAAACAATTTTTTTATAATCCGGCAAAGTTATTTCCGAAAACACGGCTATTTTAATTTTGAATACCAAAGGATTGTTAGCCGCTAATTTCTGGATTTCTACTTGCGGCTGTCCAAGAGGAGATATTTTTTCTTTTTCTATAATCTTTAAATAATTTGCTTTTATGGCTATTTCTGCGGCATCGGCTAAAATTTTCTCTCGGCCAATTTCTCTTTCAACTATTTCACGCGGCGCCTCTCCTTTGCGAAATCCCTTAATCTCCATATTCTTGCCGAAATCCTTAACAGCTTGGTCAAAAAAACCTTCCAGCTCTTTGGCGGAAATTTCCACATCAATTTCTATTTCCGATTTAGGCAATTTTTTAATAGAAAATTTCATAAAATATGTTTTGTAAGGCTAAAGATCAATAAAAATAATTATAATAAAAAAACGTTGCTCAAGTTTTTTAATAATATTTATTTGGATTTTTTGGATTTCTCTTTCGGCTTCTTTGTTTTTTTCTTGTCTTTCTCCACAGTTTCTTCATCTTCTGTCTCTTTCTCCACAGTTTCTTCATCTTCCGCCTCTTTGTTCTTTATTTTCTTCTTCTGTGGCTTCTTTTCTTCCACTTCTTCGTTCTCCACCTCTTTGCCCTTATCTCCATCCTTCTTTTCTAAATTTTCTTCTTTTGTTTTTCTATCTGTTTTTTCTGCTTCGCCGGTCTCTTTTGTTTTTTCTGTTTTGTCTGTTTTGTCTGTTGTTGACGATTCTATGATATTACCTTCATTATCCATACTTTTTACGTCAATTTTCCAACCGGTTAACTTAGCGGCCAATCTTACATTTTGCCCGCTCTTGCCAATGGCTAGCGAGAGTTGGTCTTCGGGGACCATTACTAATGCTTTGTTTTTAGGCTCAATTTTAACTTCTAACACTTTTGCCGGAGACAACGAATTGGCGATATATTTATCGGGGCTATCGGAATACTCAATAATATCGACTTTTTCTCCTCCCAATTCGTTAATTACCGCCATCACCCTTGTCCCCCTGTGTCCAACCGCAGAACCAATAGGATCAACTCCCTCTTGAGTAGAAGCTACGGCAATTTTAGAGCGTGAACCGGCTTCTCTGGCGATTGATTTAATTTCTACCGCCCCGGAAGCAATTTCAGGCACTTCCAATTCAAAAAGCTTAGAGACTATCTTAGGATAGACGCGAGAAAGAAAAATTGCCGGGCCCCTAGGAGTGGAATCCGCTTTTAATACATAAACTCTCAATCTCTGTCCGGGACGATAAAATTCTCCCCTGACTTGTTCTTCTTTGGGTAAAACTCCCAAAGTCTTGCCAATATCTAAATAAATGTTTCTGCCCTCAACTCTTTGTACTATCCCTGATATGATTTCCCCTTCTTTAGACTTATATTCTTCCAATATTGCTTCCTTTTCGGCCTCTCTGATTTTCTGTAAAATAACCTGTTTCGCCGTTTGAGCGGCAATACGGCCATAGTCTTCTTTTGTTTCCAATGGAATTTCCAATTCATCGCCGGCTTTAATCTTCTTTTTTACCTTCTTAGCATCTTCTAACATAATATGCTTTTCCGGATTAAATCGAACTTTCTTATCTTCTTCCGATTCTGGCTTCTGGCCCTGCTTTACTTTTATTTCTTCCAGCTCTTCTTCACTTATCAACATTGATTCGTCCATCACCAACTTAACCTGCCAAAATTTTACACTGCCGGTCTCCGTATCCATTTTAGATTTGATCATCTGCCCCTTTTCCCCATAATCTTTTTTATAAGCGGCGGCAATCGCCGTTTCAATTGTTTCTATTACCTTATCATAAGAAATGCCTTTTTCTTCGGCAATTTGGGCAATAGCAGATGCAAAAGTTTTTATATCCATAATTTCTTAATTTAATCTGATCAAAAAGTGTTTAAAAAAACAAAGTCCGTTTTCCAACGGACAATAATTCACTCTTAACCAGACTTAATATGCTTCAAGCTTACCATACTTGATATGAATGTCAAGTTTGCCTAAATATTCTGTAAATGACGAATTCCGGCCTTGGACAAGTCTTTGTTAATTTCTATCCCGATAATGTCAATTTGCCACTTAATGTTTGAACGGTATTTTTTACTTAAAAGATATGTTTCAGCCGCTTTAATAATTTTTTTACGCTTAGACAGTACCACTTTATCTTCCGGAGCAATAATATTATTAAGAGCTGTTAATGTCTTCACTTCTATGAAACTAATGATGTCTCCTTTTTGGGCTATAATGTCAATTTCTCCTTTTTGAGGATTGCCTTTCTCTTGATTTACATAGTTCACCCCCAAAATCTTATAACCTTTTTTCTGAAGATAGTTTTGGGCAATTTTTTCGCCCCAAGCCCCTATTTGCTTTTGGCTGTATGCTGTTCTCATCGGTTAATAAACACATCATTATATTACTTAAACACATAATAAATACCCCAAAAACGGAATCATATTATTTTAAGATATAAAACTGAAGTGCTTTATTTCGTAATTCAAGGAAATAACACTTATTTCATCTTATCCAATATTTCTCCGAGTTTTCTGATCTCTTCTCCATAGAGAGACCAGTCCCCATCGCGCTGCGCTTGCATTGCGCGGTTGAAATGATCGTTGGCTTGTTGGGTTAAACCGCTATCCGATGGAGAACTGTCCGAAATAATCTCAACTGTTTTTTCACTTGAAGTAATTTGACCACTGAACACGCGTTCTAAAGCAAGACTTAATGTTTTTTCCATGGCAATACGATTTTCATACGCCACAATGACCCTTTTAAGCTCCGGTATTTTACCGCCTTCAGCCCTTAGATAGATCGGCTGAACATAAATTAAAGACTCTTCAACCGGTATTACCAAAAGATTGCCGTTTACAACCTCGGAGCCCCTTTGATCCCAAAGAGAAATTTGGCGGGAAATATCGGCATCTTGGCTGATGCGATCAGTAATTTGTTTAGGCCCGAAAACCAGCTTTTGTTTGGGAAAACGATAAACAACCATCTGCCCATAATGTTCATCATCATTGCGCGCCACCATCCATGCCGACAGATTGTCTTTGCCGCGAGGCGTGAACGGAATCATTAAAATAAACTCTTCTTTCTCTTCCCCCGGAAGTTTCATAATCATATGCCTCATCATCGGATCAGCTTTTGTCACGCTTGCGATGGACGGAACCTGCCACTGGTCTTCTCTGTTGTAAAAAATTTGCGGCTCATCCATATGATAGACGGTGTAAAGGGCGGTTTGATAAGCAAATAAATCTTCCGGGTATCTGATGTGGTTTCTAAGATCAGCGCTCATTTCATCCATTGGCAGAAAAACATCCTTAAAAATATTGGCGTATGTTTTAATGATCGGATCTTCCGAATCCGAAATATAAAATTTCATTTGTCCGTCATAAGCGTCAATAACGATTTTAACCGAGTTCCTAATATAATTGATGCGGCTAGGCAAAGAATTAAAAATATTGCCCACCGACTCAGCATACGGGTAACGGTTTGAAACAGTATATGCGTCATATATCCACTTCAGCTCGCCTTCTTCCGTAATGACCAAATACGGATCACCGTCAAAGCATAAAAACGGTAATACTTTCTTCGTCCTTTCTTTGATATCCCTGTAATACATTATCCGCGAATCATTTGTAATATCGTTAGATAAAAAGGCCTTGAACGACCCGAATCTCAAAGCGAGTAAAGCTTTGCGGAAAATTGATTGTACTTCCACTCCTCCAGTCCCCTCGTAAACCGTGAACACGTTCCCTTCGCCTGAAGGATAATCAAATTCTTTAGCCCCGGTATTCACCGCCACCCAACCGCCGGCCAATTCTCCGTAATATATTTCCGGCCGGGTTACTGAAAGAGATTCTATATTTGAAGAAGGCGGCAGATCTTTTATAAAAAGCACCGGCAATCCTTCCGGAGTAACCTCGTTAACAGGACTAAATGTGAGCCCAAACCCGTGAGTAAAAGACAGGCGTTCGTTGATAAATGTGCGTTGGGGCAGACTGGCGGGATTAAGCTCTCGGGGAGAAAGTAAAACCTGGCGATAATCTCCATCAAGATAATAGCGATCATTGTCTATGGAAATAAAATCGTAATAAGTGCGAATTTCCTGAAGCTGTCCAAAAGTATCAAGCAATGGCTCACGATCCCAAAGGCGTACATTTTTAATGGTTGACTGATTCTTATTAATATCGTCTATGGTAATTGTTGCTTCACCCGTCAGATCACGCTCTATTACCTCATCTAAAGCAAAAGCGCTCCTCGTGCCTGTAATATTATGTTTAATATATGGTGTCTCTTTCGCCAATTCGTTAGGGAGAACCACAAACTTTTGCATAATGGTCGGGTAAACCCATCCTCCCAGGAAAGAAACTAAAATATAAAAACCTATGATTGAAATAACCGGACGATTACCAGGCTTGAAAGCGTTTATGAATATTATTATTGCGGCAGCCACGGCAATAACAATAAGTACTTTCAATAACGGCAGGGTCGCGTGAATATCAGTATAACTGGCGCCGGTAAACGATCCCGCGGAACCATAGAGCAAAGAAGGAATTTTCACGGCGTAAATATCAAAAGCGTTTAAAGCAAATAAAAAAGCAATGAGAATAAAGAGGTGTACCTTGGCTCTTTTTTCCATAAACAACGGCTTGAATGATCCCGTGGCCAATGCGCGCTGTTTTAAAGCAATAGCCCCGCCAAGTCCGTAAATTACCGCCGAGACGATTAAAGAAACCATAATAACCCAGAACACCAAACCCAGCACAAGTTGAATGAATGGCAGGCTAAAAAAGTAAAAAGCGATATCGCGTCCAAAAATAGGATCAGATATATTGAATGGTACGAAGTTAAAATATTGGAGAACGGTTTCCCATTTACTTGCCCCGAAAAGCCCCGTAAAGAAGCTGACGATAAACGAAATTAATAAAACCAATCTGTTGATGTGTTTCCCTATCTGCATTTCTTGAGCGCCTCTTGACCTTTCTTGAAGTCTTTGTCTAAGACTGATAATAATCGGCCTTGAGGCAATGAACCTCCCCGCCAATCCAAGATTGCCGTAAATTACAAGGAAGCTGAAAATGCCGACGCCCAGCCCAAGAAGTATTTTAGCGCTTAAAATGGTTATAAAAATATTGCTGAACCCGATTCCCTGGAACCAATACCAGTCAGTCAGCAATCCAACAATGCTTGACCCAAAAAAAACAGCCAACGCTATCAGCCCGAATATAATGTATAAAATAAAATGTCTTTTACGCATAATTTAATTAATACCTCCTTTAATATTTATGGGATCCGGTCTCATTTTAATTTTAAAAACCGATATACGCAGAAAATGATTTACAATAAGCCGTCATTTGTCCGGCTATCCGAATAATTATGGAAATAGCCCAACGGTTTGTTTGACCTTCGTGGTCTTAAAACCCGTTACTCTATTTTTCTTAATTTTTCCGCCAGTTCTCTTATTTTTTGCTCGTCTCCTCCCGGGCCATCGTTTGATGAAATATATCCTTCGTAAGTTTCAAAAAATTTGTCGTTATCACTGGAATATTGTTTCCATTCTCCTCTTTTCATATGGCCGGTTCCATGCATCGGGAATAATTTTATGTGGGCATGATCTATCCCCGTGCCCTCCATTATCAGGCCGACTCTGCCGACATCTTCAAAGTGTTGAATTAAAATATCCGAAACTTTCTTAGCGGCTAAAACAAATCTTTGTAAAACCTCATTAGACATTGCCAGGACATCACTGCCATAGTGTTTTTTGGGAGCAACAATCGTAAATCCTTCGGTATTAGGCCATGTTGATAAAAATGCAATAAATTCATCGTCCTCCCAAAAAATCCCCGGAGTTTTAATCTCACCGCCAATGATTTTGCAGAAAATACATTC
>CBDVAW010000026.1:0-10089 GCA_965372095.1 uncultured bacterium | reverse complement strand
AAGCCCTTGTGGCTCAACTGGATAAAGCATCTCCCTCCGGAGGAGAAGACTGCGGGTTCAAATCCTGCCAAGGGCACCAATATCCAAGATTATCAACGAGATCGGGTTTTTTTTGGTTTTTGTTTTCACAAAAAAAGCCGGCATCCTTTTCCGGCTTTTCTGTGTTTGTGGTAAAATAAAGGTAATTAAAAAAAGTAATCAAGTAGTATGGGAAAGAAATCAATGGACTATAGAAAATATAAGATTTGTGTCTCCGGAGCCGCTAAAATTGATTATTGCGCGGAATGCACTATTGAGCTATCCAAAGAAGTGGGGAAGGAAATTATTCGTCAAGACGGCATCATAATAACAGGAGCAACTACGGGCGCTCCCTGCTGGGCGGCAATGGGAGCTAAAGAAGAAAAAGGTTTTTCCGTTGGAATCTCGCCGGCGGGTTCGGAAAGAGATCATATCAACAGATACAAATTGCCTCTTGAACATTTTGATCTTATGCTTTATACGAATTTTAGATATCCGGGACGTAATCTTTGGCTGACAGCCGTATCAGACGGCGTTATTATTATTTGCGGGCGAGTAGGAACACTTAATGAGTTCACAACCGCTTTTGAAAAGAATAAACCAATAGGAATTTTAGAAGGAAGCGGAGGAATAGCTGATATGGTCAGAGATCTTATTCCTAAGCTTCACAGAGGAAAAGGCAAGATAGTTTATGATAAAGACCCAAAGAAATTGGTGGAAAAGCTCATCAAACTCATTAAAAAAGAAAGAAAAACCGGTTTAAAATTGCCTTAAGGTCGAGGGCATAAATAATTTAACAATAAAAATATTTATGACTGAAACAAATCTTTCAATACCGGAAGAAAGCAAGCAGATAGGAAAGATAACCCATTATTTCTCAAACATAGGAGTAGCCGTGATAGAATTGACAGACACTTTAAAAGCAGGTGAGGAAATACGCATTGTGGGCGGGGAAGATACCGATTTTATTCAAACAGTCGGGTCTATGGAAGTGGAACACCAAAAAGTAACAGAAGCTAAGGTTAATGATGCGGTTGGTCTTAAAATAGACGAGAAAGTAAGAGAGGGCTATAAGGTTTACAAAATATAGCTTAAGGCTTAAAAAAATTAGTATTTGGTTAATCAATTGTGATTAAGGAAGATTTTATTGTGGATTTTTTATAGGAGCGTTATGAAAATAACCCCTTTTATTAAAGCTTTGTCGGTTTTTTTCGGCACCATCGTCGGGGTGGGGATATTCGGACTGCCCTATGTTGCCCACAAGGTGGGGTTTTTAACTATTTTTCTGTATTTTATATTAATGACAATAGTTGCCGTATCAGCACATTTTATTTACGGAGAAATAATTTTAGGGACTAAAACACAGCATCGCTTGCCGGGATATGTGGAAAAATATCTTGGATCTTTTTGGAAGAATGTTGTTTTTTTAACCACGGGAACGGGGATTGCAGGCGCTTTATTGGCGTATATGGTTGTCGGAGGAGAATTTTTATATAGCTTTTTTGCTCCTTTTTTCAGCGGCCCGCCATATTTATATACACTTATATTTTTTTGCGCCGGTAGCTATTTGATCCTTCGGGGCATTAAGAGTATTGCCATTATTGAATTATTTCTCTTGATTATTTTTTTTGCCATTATCGCCATTTTTTTTATAAAAGCTTTTCCTTCTATCAATTTTGATCATTTTCAAGCGTCTAACGGAAAATATCTTGCCCTACCATATGGAGTAGTCCTTTTTTCCTTATGGGGCAGTTCACTTTTGCCTGAAATCAAAGAGATTCTGGGCGGGAACAAAAAAGCTTTAAAAAAAACAATCCTGTATGGGATTGCCGCGGCTGCTGTCACATATCTTATATTTATTTTTATAGTTTTAGGAGCTAGCGGTCCCGATACTTCTAAAGAGGCTATCTCGGGCTTGGTTAATGTCTTGGGAGACGGAATTATAAAATTAGGATTTCTTTTTGGCGCGATGACTTGTTTTACTTCTTTTCTTGCCTTGGGATTAACATTAAAAAAAACAATTTGGTATGATATGGGCTTATCCCCATTCTTATCTTGGTGCATAGCTTGCTTCTTACCCTTAGGACTGTTTCTTTTGGGCTTTAGAGAATTTATTGACATTATAGGGCTTACGGGGGCCCTAACCATAGGAATAGAAGGGATTATATTGGTCTTCTTATATAAAGCTTTTTTGCGCAAAAAGTTTTCTCGCGAGATGAGCCCGTTTTTTTATTCTTTAGTAGTAGTTTTTTTCTTGGGTATCGCCACAACAACATTTTACTTTTTATTTTAAAAACATCTGTAAATATTAAGCCTCAAAACATATTATGAATATTATTGGCGATTTTCATCTTCACAGTAAATATTCTCGCGCCACTTCTCCTAAAATGGATTTGGAACATTTGGACGAGTGGGCAAAAATCAAAGGCATTAATGTTATAACTGCAACTGATTTTACTCATCCTGTCTGGTTTAAAGAGTTAAGAGAGAAGTTAGAGCCGGCGGAAGCGGGCCTTTATAAGCTTAGAAAAAATAAGCCGGACAAAACAAAACAAGAAACAAGATTTATTTTAACTACCGAAATAAGCTGTATTTATTCTAAGAATAATAAAACGCGAAAGATTCATATTATAGTTTTCGCTCCTTCCCTGGATGTGGTGAAAAAGATAAATGCCAAACTTGGAAGTATTGGCAATATAAAATCAGACGGTCGTCCCATATTGGGGCTTGACGCCAAGGAGCTGGCAAAAATTATTTTAAATATTTCCGAAGATTGTTTAATTGTTCCGGCGCATGCTTGGACTCCTTGGTTTTCCATTTTCGGGTCAAAATCAGGATTTGATTCCATAGAAGAATGTTTTGAGGAATATTCAAAATATATTTATGCCGTAGAAACGGGGTTGAGTTCTGACCCGGCGATGAATTGGCGCCTGTCGGCCTTGGACAACATTACGCTCATTAGTAATTCTGACAGCCATTCGTTGCCAAAAATAGGTAGGGAAGCCAATGTTTTTGAAGGCAGAGAATTAAATTATAAATCAATTGTCCAAGCGATAAAGCTGGGGGCAAGAGCCGGAAGTTCCGAAAAGCTAAGGCTGGCTTATACTATTGAATTTTTCCCCGAAGAGGGTAAATACCATTACGACGGACATAGAGCTTGCGATATCTGCTTGTCGCCCAAAGAATCAAAAAAATACAATAATCTTTGCCCCGCTTGCGGCAGGCCGTTAACGGTCGGGGTCTTGCAGAGGGTTGACGATTTATCTGACAGAGAAGAAGGCTTCCGCCCGAAAAATGCAATCCCTTTTAAAAGCTTGATTCCTCTGGAAGAGATTATTTCAGATGTTTTAGGGGTTGGCGTTGCCAGTAAGCGTGTTCAAAAAGAGTATCAAAATATGATACAATTGTTTGGCAATGAGTTTAAAATATTGTTGGAAGTTTCCGATGATGAGCTTCAAAACGCGACTTTGCCTAAAATTGCCGAAGGTATAATTAAGGTTAGGGGAGGCAAGGTTGACATTGAACCGGGTTATGATGGAGTATATGGTAAAATTAACATCTTCTCTAAAGGAAAACCGCGCAAAACCTCTGGTCAAAAAAATTTATTTTAATATGATTGAAAATTATTCTTTCGGTTCCATTGTTATTAACGGCCAGCGTTATGATTATGATATTGAGATACGCTGGACAGGGGAGGTTTTAAAATGGTGGAGGGGAGAAAGCCATTTTATTGATATTGAAGATATAGAAAGAGCTATAAAACAAAAACCGGAGGTTATAATTATTGGCACTGGTGAATTTGGGATTGCCAAAGTGGGAGAAGATGTTCAAAATAAGATTCAAGAATTGGACATTAACTTGATAATTGACGTAACGGGAGAAGCGGTAAAAGCTTTTAATGTTTTACAGGAAAAAGGCAAAAAAGCGATAGGGCTTTTTCATTTAACTTGTTAAAAACAAATGGCAAACTTTTTTAGGATAAAACAAGAGGATAATAAGACTCAAGCCAGAACGGGGATTCTGGCTGTTTCGTGCGGGAAAGTAAAAACGCCCGCTTTTGTGGCGGTTGGCAGCCAGGCCGCGGTAAAAGCTTTGTCCCCCAAAGAATTAAAAGCTGTCGGAGTTCAAATAATAATTTGCAATACTTACCATTTACATCTTCGTCCTGGAGAAACAATTGTTAATAAACAAGGCGGCTTGCGCCGGTTTATGGGATGGGGAGGGCCGCTAATGACTGATTCCGGCGGATTCCAAGTCTTTAGTCTGGGGAAAGGACTGGAAGAAAGAACAGGAAAAGTCGGGAAGAACACATCTGTCAAGAATGCCCCTCGCAAAAAAAATCTTTTAGGTTCCGGCTTGGTTAAAATTAAAGAAAACGGGGTTACATTTCGTTCTCACTTGGACGGATCCAGACATATTTTGACCCCGGAAGGATCCATTAAAATCCAACGGAAGCTGGGCGCTGATATTATTTTTGTTTTGGACGAATGCACAGCTTCTTCAGACGATTATGAATATACTAAAAACGCAATGGAAAGAACTCATCGCTGGGCGGGCAGGTCTGTCAAAGAGTTTGCCAAAAAAAGCACGGGGCAGTTTTTATTTGGTATTGTGCAGGGAGGGTCATGGAAGAGCCTTCGCCGGGAAAGCGCCAGAGTTATTTCTTCTATGCCTTTTGACGGTTACGGTATCGGCGGTTTTCTGGGGGATAATAAACAAAATATGTACAAGAATTTAGAATGGATAAATTCTCTACTCCCGAAAAACAAGCCTCGTCATCTTCTTGGGATCGGAGAGCCGGAGGATATATTGGAAGGAGTGGAAAGAGGAGTAGATTTATTTGATTGTATAACGCCTACTCGTTTAGGCAGAAGAGGAACGCTGTTAACGGCAAAAGGAAAGATAAATATTAAAAAATCTATTTTTCTCACCAAAAAAGGATCCGCGGTAAAAAATTGCCAATGTTCTGTTTGCCGGGACTTTTCTGTTGGTTATCTCTGCCATCTTTTTCGCGCCAACGAATTTTTCGCCGGTCGACTGGCCAGTCTCCACAATCTCTATTTTATGGCTAATTTTTTTCAAGATATAAGGGCATCTATTGAATCTGGAGGATTTTTGAAATTTAAAAAGAGTTTTCTAAAAAAATATCAAACACATATTTAAGCGCGAGACAAAAAATAAAATGAAGCGGAAAAAAACGGGCGAGCTTCACATAGGGACTTCAGGATGGGCGTATAATCATTGGAACGGGATTTTCTATCCCCAAGACTTGGCGGAAAAAGACAGGCTCAAGTTCCTTGGCCGATACTTTAAAACCACGGAAATAAATTATTCTTTCTATCGTCTTCCCTCTCCGGCCGCTTATTGTAATTGGCGCAAGCAAACGCCAAAGGATTTTGTATTTTCCGTTAAAGCCAGCCGTTTTATTACACACATTAAAAGATTAAAAGATATCAAAGAATCTTGGGATGTTTTTCTCGGGAATGCTCTAAATTTAAAAGAGAAATTAGGCCCGATTTTATTGCAATTTCCGGCTTCTTTCAAAGCGACAGAGGAGAACACAAAAAGACTGGAAGAATTCTTGGCGCTAACCCAAAGCTTTAATTCTCAATCTCAAACATTAAAGGCAAGTCTTAAAATTAAACGCGCTTTTGAGTTTCGCCATCAGTCTTGGTGTGATAAGGAATATTATAATTTATTAAAAAAATACAATGCCGCTTGGGTGATTGCCGACTCTCCCGACTATCCCAGAGTTGATATAACGACAGCTGATTTTGTTTATATCCGGATGCACGGCTCAAAAATATTATTCGGTTCGGATTATACAAAACAGGAATTAAATAATTTAGCAAGTGGAATCAAAAGATATCTAAAACAAGGATTGGATGTATATATTTATTTTAATAACGACGCTTATAGTTATGCCGTTAAAAACGCAAAAGAATTACTGTTGATGTTTGACAAAGAACGAATGAATTATTAGCTAATATGGAATTGCTATGAAGACAATAATCGTTATAGGATTAGCAGCTTTAATTTTGATAGCGGGATTCATAGTTTTAAAGCAGACAAGTGGGAAAGAAGAAGGCGCATTTGTTGGTGGAAAAGAACTCATTGAGGCTTGGATTGAGGGCAATATTTAAAGAATTCTAAGAAAACGACAAAACCCCCGGGAAAGGGGTTTTGTTTTGTTTGGACAAGTTGATACAATAAGATTATACAGATGTTTATGAAAAAGATTTTTTTATTTATAATCTCATTAGTCTTAGGGGTATTTATTTTTGGTTTAGTGGTTAAAAAGGCGGGGATTGGAGAATTGGTGGAAATTTTTAAGTCTTTTTCCGGCTGGGGATGGTGCTTAGTGTTGTTTTTTACTTTTTTAGTCGTCCCTATTTCTCTGTGGCGGTGGAAAATTATTTTAAAGGGCCAAGGGTATAATGTTTCTCTTGGAAAGTTAAGAAATCCATTTCTAATCAGTTATTCTTTGAATTATCTTATCCCTTCCGCTTTTCTGGGATCAGAGTTTTTTAGGGGATATTTGATCAAAAAAAATTCTTCCGTCCCTTTCGCAAAAGGGTTGGCGTCAATTGTTATTGATAAAATTGCGGATCTGTTGGTGGGAGCAATTATGGTTATTATCGGGTTATTTGTTTTATTGTGTCTGATCTCCGCGCCTTTTTATTTATGGATAGTGCTCGGAATATTAATATTGATTTATGTAATAATATTTTCAATTCTTTGTCTCAATGTTTCTCCCACAAGAAGTATAGTTAAAAAAGTTCTTAAACTGTTTGGCACCAAGGAAAATAAAAAAAATAAAGTTATGGTAGAAGTAGAACAAGAGGTTCTCGGGTTTTTTAATTGGAAAGAAAAGAGAATGTGGCAGGGAATAGGAATAGGATTTTTAAAGGTAACGGTTTTATTAACAAGATGTTGGATAATCATATTTTTTTTAGGGAAACAATTTAATTTTTTTATTATTTTTCCTGTTCTTGGCTCTTCTGTTCTGTCTTTGATATTTTTCTTTCCCGCTTCCATAGGAAGTAATGATGCTCTTCAGGCCATGGTTTTTGGCTCTTTAGGCGTGGGGGCCGATGCGGGGACGGCCTTCGCCATATTTTTAAGAGGAGCAAATGTGTTTTTAGCCTTTATAGGGCTGATTGCTTTATTTCATTCGGGGTTTCGTCTTTTTAAAATAAAAATGTCAGAGAAGCTTGATAATATGGCGATTAACAATAATAAAGAATAATTATGAAAAATAAAGAATTGGCGCAAATTTTTTATGAGATATCGGAATATTCAGAGATAAAAGGAGAACTGGTGTTTAAATCAATAGCTTATCAAAAAGCCGCTCTATCGTTGGATGCGTTGGGGGAAAATGTGGAAGATATTTATACTCGGGGAGGGAAAAAAGCTTTAGAGAAGATCCCGGGGGTTGGCAAAAATATTGCCGAAAAGATTGAAGAATATTTAAACAAAGGGAAAATTAAATATTATGAAGATTTAAAAAAGAAAACGCCGGTCAAGGTATACGAACTTACCAGAGTGGAAGGACTGGGGCCCAAGAGGATAAAAGCTTTATATCAAAAGCTGAAGATCAAAAATCTGAAGGATTTAGAAAAAGCTGCTAAGTCGCATAAGATTTCTCCCGTCTTTGGCTTCGGAGAAAAAACGGAAAAAAATATTTTAGAAAGCATAGAATTTCTTAAAAGAAGCAAAGGGAGATTTTTATTGTGCGATGCCTTGTCTATTGTAAAAGAGATAGAAAAACATTTTCAAAGATTAAAGAAGATCCAAAAGATGAGCGTGGCAGGCTCTGTGAGGAGAAAAAAAGAAACTGTGGGAGATGTTGATTTATTAGTGGCTATCAAAGAAGCTAAGAGCGCTGTCCTTACCAAGGTTTTAGCGAATGAAATAATGGATTTTTTTGTGAATTTGCCCGGAAGGGTAAAAATTTTGGGCAAGGGTCTGACAAAATCTTCAATCAAATTAAAACAAGGTCTCAATATTGATTTAAGAATAGTGCCGGAAAAAAGTTACGGTTCGGCCCTTCAATATTTTACCGGCTCTAAAGACCATAATATCGCCACAAGGAAGATCGCTATTTCCAGAGGGTTAAAGCTTAATGAATATGGAGTTTTTAGAGGAGAAAAAAGGATTGCCGGGCGCAATGAAAAAGAAGTTTATCAAGCTATAGGGCTTAGTTATATAGAGCCGGAAATGCGAGAAAACCAAGGAGAAATAGAAAGAGCTTTAGAAAAAAGTCTGCCCAAAGTCATTAGTTACCAAGATATCAAAGGCGATCTTCATTGTCATTCTGACTGGAATGGCGGAGTTGATTCTATAGCGGAAATGGCGCAGACTGCCCAAAATATGGGGTATGAATATATAGGCATTACCGACCACACTCAATTTTTAAAGATTGAGCGCGGGCTTAATGAAAAACAACTGGCCCAACAGAGAAAAGAAATAGATCAATTAAATAAAAAATTTCAAAATTCGGGTCTTGAATTTCAAATATTGCAGGGAGCGGAAACCAACATATTGAACGATGGCTCAATAGATATTAAAGACGAAGCGCTTAAAAAGTTAGATTATGTAATAGCGGGCGTCCATTCCGGTTTAAAAATGTCCAAAGATAAAATGACTGAACGGATGATTAAGGCTATGAAAAATCCACATATTAATATTATTTCTCATCCTACGGGGAGGATTCTAAAAAAACGAGATGAATATGAGATTGATTTTGATAAAATTTTAAAAGCTGCCAAGGAGTTTAATATAATTTTAGAGATTAATTCTTGCCCTGAAAGATTAGATTTAAACGGCCAAAATATCAGAGAAGCGAAAAAGGCGGGGGTTAAAATGGTTATTAATACGGATGCCCATCAAAAAAACCATATGTGTTATATGGAATTTGGCATTGCCCAGGCTCGCAGAGGATGGGCCGAGGAAAAAGATATTATAAATACGCAGCATCTGAAAGAACTGTTAAAATATTTTAACAGATAATATTTATAAATATCCGGTATATAGCATAGTTTTTACCAATGAGACCCGGCCTCGTTGAAGACTGGTCTCGTTCGTAAAATATCAATAAAATTAAAAAAACCGCCTAATGGCGATTTTTTTGTATATCAAGTTTCAAATTATAATTTTTAATTTTTAACCTTTTCAGCTATATTTTTAAAAATTTCCGGATAGTCCTTGGCAATTTCAGCAAGGATTTTTCTATCAAGCTCTATTTTAGATTCTTTCAAATTGTGGATAAATTTACTATAAGAAGTTTTGTTTTGCTTACAAGCGGCATTTATTCTAATTTGCCAAAGTTTTCTGACTTCTCTTTTTTTTGTTCTCCTGTCTCGGTAAGCATAAACCAAAGCGTGTTTTAACGCATCTTTCGCGGCTTTATATTTGCTTTTTCTTCCCCAACGGAAACCTTTTGTCTCTTTTAAGACATTCTTTCTTCTTTTATGGGCTGTTGTGCCTCTTTTAACTCTAACCATAATAAAAAAACAAGTATATTATTTCTTTTTTATTCTTACTAAAAACTTTTTAATCATTTTTGCCTCATTCTTAGAAACTTCTACCCACTTTCTTCCTTTTCTTTTGGCTTCGCCTGTCATTTTTGAGCGGAGGTGGTCTTGACCGCAAGGCCTTCTTAAAATCTTGCCGGTGGAGGTAAGTTTGAAGCGTTTTTGTAATGATTTTCTGGTTTTAAGGCTCATTTTATTGCTTGGAAATAATCATTGTGAAGCCCCTGGCTTCTTTTTTTAATTCTCTTTCTATTTTGAAGGAAAGTCTCTGCCCTAAAAGCTCTAAAAAGGTGTTAACCTTGTCTTTAGCAAAATTTTGAAGCGCAAATGCCTTTTCTCTCCCTCTTAATTGCATTTCCACTTTTACTTTATTTCCTTGATTCAGAAACTTTTCTGTTTGCTTGACCCTTGTTTCCAGATCATGAGACGAGATATTGAATCTCAGTCTTACGCCCTTTAAGGCACCTATTTTTTTTTGCTTAGATGTTCTTTTTTTCTTTTCTTCCTTATAAAGGTATTTTCCGTAATCGGTTAT
>CBDVAW010000025.1:0-10636 GCA_965372095.1 uncultured bacterium | reverse complement strand
AAGTATAATAAATACATGAATCCTTTTGCTTTCGCGGGGTTATTAATAACCATATCCAGTTTATTTTTTGGGCTTTTTGTATTTGCTAAAAATCCAAAAAACAGAATGAACCAGATCTGGGCGATTTTTTGCTTGTCCGTGGCTGTCTTCGGTTTTGGCGGATATAAAATAGGATTAGTGCCTTATGGCGAAGAAGAAACAGCTCTTTTGTTATGGAGATTGACCCATTTGGGAGCTGCCCTTATCCCTGTTTTTTTTATTCATTTTGTGTATATCTGGCTGGACGTAAAGAAAAAAATAATTTTTTATTTAAGCTATCTTCAAGGGCTTTTCTTTTTCGGAATCAATCTCTATGATATATTGGCGAACCCGGCCGTGGGTTTATTTATTAATCAAGTAACATGGGTTTTCAATTCGTTTTATTGGAATACTCATTATGTTTTTGGCCTTTTTTGGTTATATGTTCCTATTTGGTTCGGCATTATTATTTACAGTCATTACGAGCTGCTTAAGGCATATAAAAAATCTTCCGGTATTAAGCGAGCTCAAATCAAATATATGTTTTTAGCCACAGTGTTGGGGTTTGCCGGAGGGAGCACTTCTTATTTAATTTGTTTTAATATTAATCTTTATCCCATACTTAATTTTACCGTTCCTTTGTATCCGGCTATTATGACTTATTCCATTATCAGATATCGCTGGATGGATATTAGATTTATAGTTGGGAAAGGCGCTATTTATATCCTTTCTTTTGCTACAGCGGCATTGGCGGGCTTTTCAATAATATTGTTGAATAATAGTTTTGCCGTGTTTTCTCATCCTTACATCACCGGACCACTGGTTGCTTTTTTTGGCGCGTTGGTTATTATTCCCTCTCTTAATTTTTACGAGAAGATCGCTTCAAGACATTTTTATTATACTTATTATTCTCTTCAACAGACTCTCCAACGATTAGGCAAGCAATTGAACCAGGTGATAGAGTTAGACAAACTAACCGGTTTAATTAATATTTCTCTATTAGATGCTCTTAAATTAGACAGGGTTGGCATAGTTTTTAAGGAGCCGAAGGAAAAATCCTTTAAAGTTAATACCATAATTAATTTTAATAAAGAAAATATAGATTCTCTGTTAATAGAAAGGGACAATTTTCTTGTTCAATATTTGGCAGAAACGAAGAATCCGTTAGTAAGAGAAGAAATACCCGCCATTGTCAAAGAAATAAAGAAGGCGCGGATCGCGGGGATGAAGAAAGAAATAGAAGAAGAATCCGCGAGTCTCAGTGATTTGGGAGGGAATATGAAAAAAGCGGGGATAGGCTTATTTTTCCCTTTGTTCATTGGAAAAAAACTAATAGGAATCATTGTTTTAGGAGACAAATTGTCCGGAGAAGTTTATACATCTCAAGAGCTTAATGTTCTATCAATTCTTTCCGTGCAGGTGGCCGTTGCCCTTAACAATTCTCTTGCCTATGACGAAATCAACCAGCGGAAAGCAGAGCTGGAGAAATTTTATAAGCTTACCGTCGGCCGGGAACTGAAAATGGCGGAGCTGAAGAAAAAGATCAAAGATATGGAAAGACAGACGGAAGACAGCAAGTAGTAAAAAATATAATCAATATATGAACATATATTCAGTAATTCCATTATTAAGCTCAATTTTATTCTTGGCTTTTGGTTTATTTGTTTTTTTAAAGAACAAAAAATCAGTTGTTAATATTACTTTTGCGTTAATTTGTCTTGTAACTTTTTGGTGGCAATTTTCTTTATGTTTTTTATTTAATGCAAAAAGTGAAGTGCTGGCAGGTTATTTGGTTAAAGTTGCTTATATGGGAATAATATTTATTCCTATATTTTTCTTTCATTTTTATATCTCTTTCCTGGGCAAGGTTAAAAAATTTGATAGATTTTTACTTTATTTTGCCTACTTATCAGGTCTCTTATTTGAGGTTATTCTAATAAGGACAGACTATTTTATAGACGGTTTTCACGAATATTTTTGGGGGTTTTATCCTAAATCGGGGATTTTGCATCCTATATATCTTGTTCTTCTTGCTTTTTTGGCTTGCCGGATTTTTTATCTCTTATTTTCCTCTATGCGCAAAAACAGTTTGGTTTCTTTATCGTCGCGCGAATATGATCAAACAAAATACGCTTTATGGGCGGTAATATTTTATACATTTGCCTCGCTGGATTTTCTCATTAATTATGGGATTGAATTTTATCCTTTCGGATATTTATTCATTCTTATGTCTTTAGGAATTTTTTCTTATTCTATTGTTAAATATCGTTTAATGGATATAAGCTGGGTATTAGGAAGAACAGGAGTGTATATTCTTTCTTTTTCGTCTGTTATTTTTTATGCTTTCTCTCTTTCTTTGATCAGTCAAAAATTAGGCTATATCGCATTCCCTATAATTTTAAATGTCTTCATTGCCATAACCTCTATATTATTATTTCTTTACCTGTTCCGTATTTTTGAAAAACTCGCGGCGAAATATTTTTATTATACTTTTTATACTCTCCAACAGACCATTAAAGGATTAAACGGACAACTCAACAAGACCATAAAATTAGACAGTCTGGTTGAACTTGTTATCCGCTCATTATTGGATGCTTTGAAATTAGACAGAGCGGGGATTATTCTTCAAGAGCCGAAAGAAAAGGATTTTTACGTCCAATCCGTTATCAAGTTCAAAGAACAAGATTTGTCTTTTTTGACACGAAGCGAAAACAAATTTTTAATAATGCGCATTCAACAACTTAAAAAGCCGATAGTCAGAGAGGAAATTTCTTTTATAATAAAAGATATTCAAGCGGAAAAAGGATCCGATAAAGAGTTGGCAAAAGAGGAGATAAAAGGTCTTAACGATGTAAGAGAAGCAATGGAAAAAACAAAAATAGGATTATTACTGCCTCTCTTTATTGAAGATCAACTGATCGGCATTTTGGTTTTAGGCGATAAGCTTTCTAAAGAAGCTTATACCGTCCAGGATTTGAATCTTTTATCCGTATTGTCCGCTCAAGCGGCCGTTGCTTTTAACAACGCTCTTTCTTATGACGAAATCAACCAGCGGAAAGCAGATCTGGAGAAATTTTATAAGCTTACCGTCGGCCGGGAACTGAAAATGGCGGAGCTGAAGAAAAAGATCAGAGATATGGAAAGACAGGAAGAATAATACAGATTAGCCAAAATCACTTCGCTGTTTTGGCTAATATGTTGCATATGATATGCAACACATTTTAGGTATCATCAAAGAATATATCAATTATTTTAAGCCAATGTACGTTGTTTTTTTGCCTGAATATACATTTTTTCAAAAATAAAGTTTTGAAAATCAGGTTGATATTTAAGGGGTTTATGGTATTATATTTTTAAAATCAAACCTATTGGAAAAACATATTAATAAATCAATTTCAAGTGTTCTTGTTGCGGGCAAGGTCTTTAAGAATTAAACCGCGTTAATATTATGGACAATCAACAATTACAGCCAGATCAAAATAAACAAAGACAACTTCAGGTTAAGATTTCAGATGAAGTTTTAAAAGGAGTTTATTCAAACGCCATGCAGGCAACTCATTCCAGGGAAGAATTTACCATTGATTTTTTACACTTATCTCCGCATCAGGGAGCCGGTGTTGTGAGCGCTAAAATTATTATGTCGCCAGGACATTTAAAAAGAATGATCAGCGCCCTGCAGGATAATGTTAAAAAATACGAAGAGAAATTCGGCAACATTGAAAAGGCTCAATCCTTGGAAGAACCGGTGGGCTTTAAAAACAAATAAATATATCATATTTAATCCGGCTTTTTATGAGAAAAAAAATAAAGCCTTCTTCAAAAAGAACGGTGAAAAAAAATAAAATAACTCAAAAGGTTAACCGGCCTAAACGGCAAGCGGTCAAGAAGTCAACGGCGGCGAAAAAGACAGCGGTGAAAAAAGCCATTAGCCTGCAAAAAGAGTTTGTTCCAAAAACTAAAATAAAAGTTATTGGGATTGGCGGAGGAGGGTGCTCAATTGTCAACGAACTGTCTTTGAAAATAAAAAAGATAGATTTTGTTGCGGCCAATACAGATATGCAAGCTCTTGAAAAAATGGGCCCAAGGGTTAAAAAGTTTTCTTTCGGCTATGAAATAACGCATGGCTTGGGAGCCGGAATGGACATTGCGGCAGGGAAACTTTCCGCGGAAAAAAGCGCGGAGAAAATAAAGAAGCTGTTTCAAGATGTGGACTTTTGCATTTTAGTGTCTTGTCTTGGAGGAGGAACGGGCTCGGGAGCAGTCCCTGTTTTCGCTAAAATAGTGAAAGAAGTAGGGATAGTTAATTTAGGGATTTTTACTTTTCCCTTTAAATTTGAAGGTCAAAGAAGAACCAAAATTGCCCAGGATGCCATTAAAGATATAAGACCGCACCTGAATGCCGTGAGCATTATACCCAATGACAGAATTTTTAATATAATTGATAACAACACTCCTCTAATGAGCTCTCTTTCCGCTATTAATAAATGTTTAACTGATAATATTGAGGGGTTGATTGAACTTCTTTATCTGCCGGGACTGATTAATATTGATTTTTCCGACCTAAAGACTATTTTACAAAGAAAGGATCAAGTGGCTTATCTTAATACCTCTGAATCACAGGGAGATGAAAAAGCTCAAGAAGCGACGAAGAAAGTTCTTCAGCATCCGCTGTATCAGTATGGTATAAAAGGGGCGGACAGAATATTATTTAATATCGCCGGCGGGAGAGAGTTGGGTATGAAAGATGTAGAATATATAAGTGACAGAATAACTGACTTTAATCGTCGGGCTAAGATTATTTTTGGGGTTTCCCATCATAGTAAATATAAGAATAAAATTAGGATAACTCTTTTAGCCACGGGATGTGACAGAGAAAAATCTCAAAAAAAACTTACGGTTAAAAATAAGAAACCAAAAACAGCTGCAGTTTCCGGTAGGGCATTGGAACATTTTTTGCCGGACGGTCAGAAAACAGAGGTATCTTTTAAAAAACCCGATATTTCTAAAATAAAAGGAAAGACCGTAGAAAAGAAAAAAGCAAAGCCGAGTAATGTTGTCCGAAAATCCAATAAAAAGAAAAAAAAGACAGATTCTTCAAAAGAAAAAAAAGTCCAAGCTTCCGGTGCCAAGGGTTCGCCGTTAAAGCCGAGCCGGGAAGCCAAGGACAAAAAACATTCCTCTGAAACCGAGGTAGATTTTCCGCTTTTGCCTGCCATAAAAGATGATAAAGCGCGGCGGAATGCTTTAGACTTGGCTAAAGAGGTTCGCGAGATGGAAAAGAAAATGCTTGCGGAAGAAAAAAAATGGGAGACGCCGGCCTTTCTGCGCCGCAAAACGGAAAGAAGCTAAAATATGTTTGTTTACAAAAATCCCTTCCACAGAGGAAGGGATTTTTAATTGACAAATAAAAAGCAGAGCGGGTCGTTCTGAAAATGAACAATTTTACGGAAGGAAACCTTTCGTATAATCGAGCTAAGATTTGCATCTCAACTAACATTAAAAGATTAACACCACTCTGCACCTTTACTTTATTATAATAGAAATTTTTTGTCAAGCCTTTATTTCTTTGTTATAATACAATCAATGATTGATATAAAAAAAGCCATTATTCCGGTCGTGGGGACAGGCGTGCCGCTGTTTCCTTTTTCTAAAATATTACCTAAAGAATTCTTGCCTTTGGCCGATAAGCCCGCTATCCAATATATTGTTGAAGAGATAAAAGCCGCCGGGATTAAAAAAATCGTTTTTATAACAAAGACAAATAAGAAAGAAGTTTTAAATTATTTTAAGCATTCAGCGAAGACTGAAAAAATATTAAAAGACGCAAAAGAAAAGTCGTTACTTAATGAATTGGAAGCTTTTTATAGAATTATAAAAAATCTTTCTTTTTCTTCCGTTGTCCAGAAAGAGCCGTTGGGATATGGTTACGCGGTTTTTCAAGCTAAAAAATTAATAGGCAATAATCCTTGCGCGGTTTTATTGCCGGATGATATTATTGACTCAGTGACCCCTTGTACTGTCCAGTTGTCCAAAGTTTTTAAAACTTGCCAAAAACCGGTCGTTGCCCTAAGAAGAATATCAAACAAAGACACTTCTCCTTGCGGGACGGTAAGGGTGGAAAAAATTGCCAGCCGTCTTTATAAAATTAAAAAAATCATCAGTCATTCTTCTGCCGATGATAATTCTTCAGAATTTGCCATAGCCGGAAGATACATCTTAACGCCGGAAGCCATGAGTTATATCCAAAAGTTTTCTAAGAAAAAGCCGTTAAAAGAAATGATTGAATCGGGAAGGAAAATAACACTGGCTGAGAGTTTGGATAGTATGTTGCAAGACGGCAAAATAATTTATGGTTATGAGGTTGAAGGAAATTGGTTAAGATATCACGATAAACCTCATTGGTTTAAATCCAATATGTATTTTTCCTTAAAGCATCCTAAATTCGGTGAAGAACTTAAGAGGTTTTTAGAGCAAATTAAAACAGCCTGATAATCTTGAGACACTGTCTTCACAATTTAAAGGCATATTTATTTATGATAAAAATAAACAAAAGCATCTTAAAAAATATTTATAAAAAAAGGGCTGCTGAAGCCAAAAAATATGATTTTGGGCTTTTGACCGTTATTGGTGGAGGAGAGTTTTACAGCGGAGCGCCTGCTCTTTCGGCAATGGCGGCTTTTAGGAGCGGAGTTGATATGGTGAGGGTTATTGCTCCTAAGCGAGCGGCCGATATTATTGCTTCTTTTTCTCCAATATTGGCCGCTTATCCTCTTGTTGGAAAATTACTGACAGAAGAGCATCTGCCAACTTTGCTTTCAATGACCCAGAGCGCCAAGTCAGTGTCTTGCGGCAATACGGCCGTTGTTATTGGTGGGGGAATAGGTCGGAGTGAAGAAACACAACAGACAATTTTGCGGTACATTGCCAAAATTAATGTGCCCATAGTTATTGATGCAGATGCTATTTATGCCGTTGGCAAAGATGTTGGAGTCGCCCACGGAAAAAATATTTTATTTACTCCGCATAAACACGAATTTTTTGTCCTCACGGGTAAAAATATTAATGGGAAAACATTGGAAGAGAAAATAAAGATTGTTAAAAAAGAAGCTGCCAGACTTAATACGGTTATTCTGTTAAAAGGCAAAACCGACATAATTTCCGACGGGACAAAGATAGCATTAAATAAATCGGGCTGTCCTTTTATGACGGTAGGAGGGACCGGCGACACGCTTGCCGGTATTGCGGGAGCGTTAATGGCAAGGGGTATAAATTGTTTTGATGCCGCTTGCGCCGCAGCCTATATTAATGTCCGAGCCGGCATAGAAGCGGCTAAGACAAAAAAAGAAGGACTTTTGGCCACTGATTTGGTTGACGCCATTTATAAAGTTATAGTGTAATCCATAGCTTATAATCAATATATTATGTTTGTAAAAAAACACATTATTAAAACAATTAAAGCCAGGGAGATTTTAGATTCAAGGGGAATCCCAACAATAGAATCGGAATTAATTACCAATGACGGTATTTTTTCGGCTTCTATCCCTTCGGGAACCTCTACAGGAAAAGATGAAGCGATAGAGTTAAGGGATGGGGGAAAGAGATATGGCGGAAAGGGAGTTTTAAAAGCAATAAAAAACATAGAAGAAATAATTTGTCCAAAACTAAGAGGAATAAAAGTTCTTGACCAGGAAAAAATTGATGAATGTCTAATTAATCTTGACGGAACCGAAAATAAGTCCGCGCTGGGCGCCAATGCCATATTGGCGGTTTCTATGGCTGTTGCCCGAGCCGGGGCCGCAACGGAAAACCTTCATCTTTGGCAGTATCTGTCCGGTTTGTCGGGCACTAACCCCAGTCTGCCAATTCCATCTATGCTTTGTATTGAGGGGAGTTTGCATGCCGGGAATAATCTGGATATCCAAGAATTTATGATTGCTCCCAAGGCGGACTCTTTCAAAGAGAGGCTAAGAATGGGAACGGAAATTTATCATACTTTAGAATCAATTATAAAACAAAAGTATAGCAAGAACTTTTCCAATGTAGGCAAAGAAGGCGGCTTTACTCCTTCTCTTGCGAATACCGAACAGGTTCTGGATTTAATTCTTGAAGCTATCCGAGAAGTTGGTTATGATAGCAGAACAACATTGGCAATGGATGTCGCTGCGTCGTCTTTTTATAAAAACGGAGATTATGCCTTTGAAGGCGAACACTTAAATAGCAAGCAGCTTCTTGAATTCTATACGCGTCTTGTTAAAAAATATTCTTTTGAATCCATTGAAGATCCTTTTGACGAGGGAGACTGGAAAAGTTTTACAGACATAACTGCAGAATTGGGCGAGAAAATCTTTATTGTCGGCGACGATCTTCTGGTAACCAATATGGAAAAGATAAAAAAAGCCGTTGTTGAGAAATCGTGCAACGGGCTCTTATTGAAACTTAATCAGATTGGGACTGTGACGGAAGCCGTTAAGGCCGGTCAATACGCTTTAGAAAATAGCTGGCGGGTAATGGTTTCCCACAGAAGCGGAGAGACTTGCGATAGCTTTATTGCCGACTTGGCGGTTGGTTTGGGTTGCGGATGGATAAAGACAGGAGCTCCCGCCAGAGGAGAAAGGACGGCTAAATATAATAGGCTTTTACAAATAGAAGAAGAAATGGAATTAAAAAAAGATGTCAACGGTTAAACCGGTAAAACGTATTTCCGCGCCGGGCGGGCGGTTTAACAGATTTTACAAAAATGATAATTGTTATAAAATTAAAATAAGAGTTTTAAAATTATATTTTATATAGCAATAATAAACAACATTATGCCAAAAGTTACACTCTATTCTACGCCAACATGTCTTTATTGTATGACCATAAAAGAATTTTTTAAAGAACATAGAATTAAATTTGAAACCATTGATGTGTCCGAGAATAATGAAGCAAGGGATAGAATGATCAAAGGATCCGAGCAAATGGGAGTTCCGGTTATTGAAATAGACGGCGAAATGATAACTGGTTTTAATAAAAAAAGGGTTTCTGAATTATTAGATATTAAAGAATAATTTATAGTGCCGTATTTCTTAAGGAGAAATCATCTTAAGTTTTAGGCCACTATGTTTAAATTGCAAAAAAATATGACTAAAGTTGCCATTAACGGTTTGGGGAGAATCGGTAGAATTCTTCTAAAAAGAATTTTAAGAGACCACCATATATTGGATGTTGTCGCCATCAATGATTTGGCCGACACTAAAACATTGGCTCACCTTCTCAAGTTTGATTCTATTTACGGTATTTATGAAAAAAGCGTGAAGTCCGGAGAGGACAGTCTTTTTATTGACGGGAATAGCAAGGGGAGAGTGATAAAAGTTTTTAAGGAAGCAGATCCTTCCAAATTGCCTTGGAAAGAATTGGGCATTGATATTGTTTTGGAGTGTACGGGCTTTTTTAGAGATATGAAGGGCGCTAAAAAGCATATTGACGCGGGGGCCAAAAAAGTAATAATTTCCGCTCCTGCGAAAGATCCCGAAATTCCTTCATATGTTCTGGGCGTAAACGAGGAAAATATTGACCTTGAAAAAAACGATATTATTGATATGGCTTCCTGCACCACTAATTGTTTAGGACCGGTGGCTAAGGTATTAAATGAAAACTTCCGGATTAAAAGCGGTCTTATGACCACTATCCATAGTTATACGAGTGATCAACGTCTCCTAGATTTGCCACACAGAGATTTTCGGCGCGCCAGGGCGGCGGCCGTTAATATGATTCCAACTACCACGGGAGCGACCAAAGCTCTTGGGAAAATTCTTCCCGAGTTAAACGGAAAATTAAAAGGGATGGCAATCAGAGTTCCCACCCCGACAGTTTCCATAGTTGATCTCGTGTGCGAGGTGGAAAAAGCCACCACTTCGCAAGAAGTTAATTTTATTTTCAAAAAAGCTTCGCACAGCTCAAAACTGAAAGGAATTTTAGGTATTGAAGATGCTCAATTGGTTTCGTCCGATTACGCGGGGAATAGTTTTTCCGCTATTGTTGACTCCTCTCTGACTATGGCGGAAGGCAACTTGATCAAGACAATAGCTTGGTATGATAATGAATACGCCTATGCCTGCAGATTGGCTGAATTTGCTGAATATATAAGTAAAAAATTATAATTTTCCATCAAGGGACTTAAGCCGTTGCCTCAATGATGCAGCGGCTATTTTTTAATAATCAATATTTTATGGAATATATTCCCATCATTAAGGCTAAAGACAAGAGAGATTTTAAAAGCCAAATAAAAATCATTGAACCGAATACCAAGTGGGCGCAGGTTAGCGTAATGGACGGTAAATTTGTTCCTTATTATTCTTGGAGCGAGCCCAAAAAATTGAAAAAACTTGAAACATTATTAAATATTGAAGTTTATTTAATGGTGGCCAGTCCTTTCAGGGCAATGGACGAATGGCTGAAAGCCGGAGTCGGCAGAATAATATTTCATTGGGAAAGCTTAAAGCTGAATCCGCGAGAGCAAATAAAAAAAATAACGATTAAAGCGCAAAAATTTAAGTGTCCCTTGGGGATAGCGATTTATCCGTCCACATCTTGGAAGGAAATAGAGCAATTTTTGCCGGGCTTGGACAGGGTGGTTTTT
>CBDVAW010000024.1:0-10847 GCA_965372095.1 uncultured bacterium | reverse complement strand
CTCCGGCCATTTGGCGGAGAGCTTTGACATCTTTTGGAAAACAGGATCCCCCATAGCCTAACCCCGCTTTCAAGAAATGCTCGCCGATTCTTTTATCCAATCCTATACCCTTGGCCACTTCCTTAACATCAGCCCCCGCTTTTTCGCACAGATTCGCGATCTCATTGATAAAAGATATTTTTGTGGCCAAGAAAGCATTGGAAGCATATTTTATCATTTCAGCGCTTTCCAGCGTTGTCACAACTTTAGGACAATCAATGTCTTCATAAAGCTTTAATAAGGCCTTTTCCGCTCTTAGAGAATTAACACCGATAACTATTCTGTCCGGATTCAAGAAATCTGAAATAGCGGTTCCCTCTCGTAAAAACTCCGGGTTGGAAACAACTTCAAAATCGCCTTTCCAGTGTTGAGCAATAATACCGATTATTAATTTTCTGCCTGTTCCTATCGGGACCGTGCTTTTGGTAACAATTATCTTGGAGTCCTGAATATTTTGACCGATTTCCTTGGCAACGGCTTTAATATAAGAAAGATCCGCCCTTCCGTCTTCTGCCGGCGGAGTGCCTACGCATATAAATATAATATTTGATTGTTTGATTGACTGGGCTAAATTATCACTGAAAGACAATCTCCCGGCTTTGATGTTTTTCTTGACTATTTTTTCCAGCCCCGGTTCATAAATGGGAATAATGCCTTTTTTCAGTTTATTGATCTTTTCTTCGTCTTTGTCCACACAGATCACTTCCTGCCCCAAATCCGCAAAACAGGCTCCGCTTACGAGTCCTACATAACCTGTCCCAACAATCGTGATCTTATTTTTCTCGTTTTTCATTAAGTTATTTTATTTTCCAAGTCTTTGTATTTTACCATAAAACAAAATCTCCCTCAAAAGCTGCCAACGAGACCCGGCCTCGTTATGAGGCCGGGTCTTGTTAATCTATTTGTATTAATACGCTTAGTTTTTAATCTTGGGAAATTATTTTCAGTAATTTATCAACTTCTTTGGGAAATTTAAGAGATTTTTTGTAAATTTTATTTGCCGATTTTTCGTCATAAGTATGAGTAATAAGGTTTCTTTCTCTTAAGAAACCGAACCAATCCTCGGGATTATTAATTATTTCCAATCTTGCTCCTTCCCGGATACAATTTTTAGGACTTTTACAATCAAAGCCCTGGTCTACCACCCATCCAAGCTAATTCAAAAGTAAATTCAAAGCGCTTGAGTGTGGCATCTTTGTGAATTTCTGTGGGTTTGAGCCTTGTTGCTTCTTTTAATTTCTGATTGGCTTTTTTGAGGTCTTTAATTAAACTTTCCAATTTAGTCATAATTTTCTTGTTTTAGATAAGGCTACTTTTTTAAAATCAACGGAAACCAGAGAAAAATCAACAATATCAATTTTGTAAGGCAAGTCTGATTCTTCAAGAGCCTCTTCAATTAGAATCATAGTGTTTGAAGCCACCGGTTTTTTGCCCCGGATTCCTATATCGTAATCACTGTATTTTTTAGCTTTGCCCGTGGTTCGTGAGCCAAAGACAAAAGCTTGATGTTCTTTAGGATTCAAAAAAGAAAAAATAATTTTTTTAATCTCTTTTTCGGCTATATTCATATATTTATTTTAACAACAGAATATAAGCTGTCAATAAATAAAAAGTGGACGAGGCCGGGTCTCGTTAAAAAGGAAAAACCCCGTATTGGGGTTCTGATTTTTTCTATTTGTGTTAATGCGCTTAGTTTTTAATCTTGGGTTTACGGGGTTGTTTTGAAAAATTTTTATTCTTTCTCTTAAGGCAGACGACTCTTTTCTTGATAAATGTTTTTAAGAAACCTATCAGATGTCATCTCTTTTATTTTTCCCTTTCTAAGATTTTTTTCCGCTTCTAAAATCCGCAACAATAAAACCTGCCTCTTGAGTTGCTCATGGGTTTCCTTTAGAAGCTCGTATTCTAAAGCAGGAATCTCCACCATTTTATTTTTTTTAGGAATAACTTTATTAACCATATATTTTTATCTTAACAGCCTAATATAAGCTGTCAACAAATACCAATATTAAATTGTTTAAAGTGGCTTGTTTAAGGCTGCTTGTTTAAGGCTAAACCTTAAACACGGAACCCTAAACACGAAATATGGGTTATAAAAGGAAAAACCCCCGTATCGGGGGTTTTTCCATATCCCGCTCACATCTTAGCCCTAATAGTAGAGCAAGCTCACTATAGGGTTCACAAGGAAAGAAGGCGGGTCCGTTTCAGCAAGATAAACTAAGGTTAGCTACCAGACTTTACTAAAGCGCCTGCGTAGATATCGCCTTTGAATACCTTGGCTTTCTCGTTGTAGTCACCGTCATCGTAGTCAACACTCCAACCAATATCGGTTCCTCCGTCATCTAACCAGACTTGGAAGAGATCGCCGGTAGCACCGTATCCTGAAAGATCAGCATAAACATAAAGCTGCTTAGTCTGACCGGCCGGGACAACAAAGTCCTTACTGGCGAAGTCAATAGCGATGTTGGCGGGAGCAACGGCGGCAGGATCATCCAAAGTGCTGCCACTTGAGTTCTTAACTATGAGGTTAACTGTGCCGGGGGCTGAACCACCGTCAATAGCGGAAACCTGGAAGTAAAGAACATCATTCGGAGTACCACCGGTTGGCGCAACAGCACCATCAAAGGTTATGTCCTGATTACCGGATGCGGTAACATCAATAATTGCTACCAATGCATCAGCACTAGGAACTAAAGTACCTGAAGGTGAACTGGAGTTGATAGAGAAAACAGGATAGCTTTCATACAACGCATGGATGGCTGCGTCAACTGAAGTATCAGTTGAATCAACTGCGTCGCCTGAAGCTAAACCGGTAGTGTCAATATCACCAGCCGCGTCAACAGTTACTGTAAGAGTATCACCATTTACAACAGTTGTAGCGTCAACGTTGTACATTAAGGCTTTCACCGTAATGAGAACGTATCCGTTAGCTGGAATGGTAACAGTGCCATCACCAATCTGGACTTCAGCGGTAGCGCCACCCGGGGCTGTCTGGATAGGATCAGAAATTGATCCGCCATCAGCACGCACGGAGCTGTAGAAGTAGAAAGTATCTACAGTGTCATTACCACTTGTTCCGTCATCGGTGATCTTAATACTGTCAAGATCAAGATCTTCAACATTGTTAGCAGCCAGTTTAAAGATACCTACGGTAGATAGTGTCTCATCAAGAATCAAGCTTGCGCTTGGTGAAGATGAGTCAACAGTTACTGTTAAGGTACCTGTAGCGGTTACTGTCATTTCTTGACCATTTTCAGTAATAGCTGCAACAGTTACAGTTTCGCCGGTGTCGGCTCCGCTGGCTGTTACATCATCCGCATCCTGGTCAATTCTGATCTTGTGGCTTCCACCGGTTACCGCGCTAGCAGCCAAATCACCTACGAAGGCAATCTTTCTATATGAACCTTTAGGAACTGAAAGAGTTTCAGTCAAGGTAAAGCTGTAAGTACTATCTACATTAGCTGCACCTGCTGGCTGTTTCGTATCAGTTACTTTGGTTTCATAAATGTCGCCACGAGCACTGTTTTCGGAAGTCAGGTCAGCCCAGAGTTCAGCGTTATCAATGTCGGCAAAAGCACCGGTAGTATTTACATCATCCTCAATAACTATAGCAGTTACGAGAACGTCTTCACCGGAAGCTGATGCGTTCAAAGAAGCTGTCATCCAGACATAATCCGCTATTCCTGCGGCGATGCTTCTAGCAACAGGCTGGGTAAGAGTGGTTCCCACTAATGACCCGGCTGCTACTGTTTGGCGATTGGCTTCAATAGCGCCAGAAGGTGTTTCAGTAATGTCTTCATTACTTGTCATACCTTTTGATGTAATATCAGCTGCGACAGTGTCAATTCCACATTCCACGTAGTCTCCTGAAGAAGCTGCGCTGGCGATCTTAGCCTTTACGGTGTACTGATTGGTTCCGACAGGAACAATAAATACATCTGTAAAGTCTACGTCAAACGCTGAACCCGCAGTAACATTGGCGGAATCTTTAGGTCCGGCAACAACAGTTCCGGCTGCATCGTAAAGCTTAATGTTGGTGAGCTGGTCATAAGTAAATGATCCGGAAGCTGCACCCGCATCAAAGTCAAGATGCAAAGCGGATACTCTGATTTCTTCACCTGAAGCGGTGAAGTCAAATACTGCTAATACCTGGTTATCGCCCGGGGCGATATTGCCTGTGGAAGGACTGCTGGCTGACTTGGCAACATGCAAAGCGCCGGCGGCAATGGTCTGATCACAGGAACCTTTACCGGTAAAACCGGAGGTCCATGTCCCGGAGGTAGGAGTAATATAGAAACCGTAAGTATTACCTTTAACGGTTGCTAATACATTAGTCCCATCTACTATATCAGCGTTAGTGGTTAAATCGGAACCGCTGACAATATCAGCTCTAATTCTAAACTTATGGGTGTCTCCTTTGGTAACAGAAATATCTAAATTGGTGAAGCTAGCTTTTCCTTCATTATTCCAATTTTCTATTGTTCCCAAGCTTACGCCGTTAGTAACATCGTATAATTCAATGTTATTGACATCGCTTAAAGCGGCTGATCCGGCCTCCATAACAGTAATCTGTTCAATGGTAATGCCTTCAGTAGCCGAAGTCACCTTAAAGTTGTTCAATGCTACATCCAAATCTCCTACATCAGGAGTGGTGTCAGGGGTAGTGCCGTTTTGGCCAAAAGTAGCGGTACCAATAGCTATATCAACTATAGCCATTGCGTTTCCGTTAATCGGGAAACTACCGGTTACCTCTCCAGCGTTAGAAATAATATCGTCGGCTGAAGCAATCCCCAACATAGCTGTGTGTCCAGCTGTTTTACCATCTACGAATCCGGCTCGGATGTAATAGGTTTCAGCTGTACCGGCCTCGATAACCAAGTTAGGCGAGAAAGTAATCATCGCTTCACTGTTTGTATTAAGACTGGCAATGCTACCGTAATAAACTCCGTCCGTGTCAACAAGTTTAATGTTTTCAAGGTCGGCGTTTTCGCTCAAACCTGTGCGAGTAACGTATATCTTTGAAATAGATACACTGTCATCGCCAGCGGCTAAAACGAGTTTTGTGAAGTTACCATTACCATTGTCGGCAATAGTAGCGGCGGCAGGAGTATCGGCGGCAAGGACAACGTTAAGAGTAGATCCTACAACAGGAACCACTTCTTCACCGTCTTCTTCACCGTCTTCTTCACCGTCTTCTTCACCGGCAGCGGCTAAGAGAACGTTCAATTGGGCCCTGGTGGTATTTCCAACATAACCGGTTCCTACGGTCAAGCCCCAAGAAGCTAATACCTCTTCGGTATACTTTTCCTGGAAAGCCGTAACAGCGGCTTGAGTTTTAGGACCGTAATACTGGCTTCCTGTCCAAGACTCGTGGTCAACTTCGTTATCTAAAACAACTTTTAGATAAACGACGTCTTGCAAGTAAGCGCCGGTCTTGAAGTTGGTCTCAAAAGTGAAATCTGATGGAATTCCTTCGTAAGTAGTTACGGCAGGAGTTACATCTCCACCTTGAAGCTCTGCTAATTGGGTCTGTAAAGCTGTCACTTGAGCCATTAAGGCTTCAATTTGAGCTGCAAGGTCATCAGCCGCAGTGGCTGAAACGCTGCCAGCGCCCATTGTTAGAGCACAACCAAGAACAGTCACGGTCGCTACAAATCTTTTTAATTTTATCATATTTTGTGTGTTCTATATGTGTGTTTAAATTTTTATAATAATGTAATATTTCCGCCGTTCCCGACCTTCTTCACGCTTTTTGGTTATAAAGAATTCCTTAGTTTACCTAGGCACTCGTTTAAGGCAATATGCCTAAACGAATAATATTCAAAAAGTGTAAAGCACGACACTCAAATAATAAATGAATAATTGTTAATAAAAATGATTTTATTTGTTATACCGGTATGCCTGAAAAAAATAAAGCTGTGAACAAATAAGCATACAATTAACTGAATAATTGCATTATACGACTAAACTATTTGTTATTGGCGTAAAGCAATATCAATGCCTGTGAATAATCTTGCGCTTCGTAGCAGTCTTTTGCTTCCTGTAAGAGTGCCTGCTCTTCTTCGGTCAATGATCTTTCTTCCAAGTCTTTAATTAATAATTCCACTTGCACCTTATAATAAGGGCTTATTGCTTGTTCCAATTGTTGCGTATCTATCTTGGTCCCCAATGTCTTTTCTATTTCCTGCTTATCAACTTCCAATTTCTTAACCTGCATAACAATTGCTTTTTCTGTTTCTTTGTCAGACTTTATATTTGTTAGATTTTTAGCGACTTTATCCAAGCTGGCCTGGAACTCTTCAATGGCCGGGGCTATATTCTTTACTTGGTTACTACTGGCAATTTTGTCCAAATCTCCCAAACGCTTGCCGGCTAATCTCAATTCAGCTTCAGGCCTCTCATCTTCAGCGCAAAGTTGAATCTGAGCATTTTCAATAATCTTTTTAACGGGATAAGCGAAATCACCCGGAACACTGTTTTGCGCAAAAACAATAACAGCGCCGCTTAAAACAACAGCCGTAATAGCGGAAAAAGCAAAGGCCGGACGCAGTAAAAAGCCCATTCTTGTTGATAGGCTTATTCGTTCCCGGTAAACGGGAGATTCCAGTATCTGATTCTTAGTAAAAGCAACCCATTCTTCTCTGGGTTGTATCTGTTTCAATGATTGAATTTGCCGAATAATTTTATTATCAGACATACTTAACTATTATGACGCAAAAACAAGAATATTATTACACTTGTCATGTCCCCCTGTGCGCAGCATTGCTATGCAATGCTGCGCAGTGGGCTAAAAGAGAATAAAAACTATTTTAATACTATTTAAAAAAACTAAATTTAAACAATTTAGGCATTTCTCCCATTGTCCATCTCTTTACGCAATGCTTTTAAGGCCCTGTGAAGTATTACTCTAACATTTGTTTCTGATTTGTCCAGTGTTTTTGCCACCTCAAACACGGTAAGATCATTGATATAACGCAAAATAATGACTTCCCGATATTCATCTTTTAAACAGTCTAAAAACTGCTTTATTTCCGCCATATCGGAACTCAAAGCGACTTCTTCTTGCAGATCAACATTGGGATCATCTATTTCTTTGCAATTTTCCACGGAAACCAGCCTTATTTGGCCTTTTTGCCGGTAAAAGTCAATTATAAGATTTCTTGCAATCTGATAAAGAAAAGCAGAGTGATTTTCAATGTTTTTTTCCTTATTATTAAACGATTCCCACCCGCGCAAAAACACTTCCGCAGTAATATCTTCTGCCGTTTCTCTGGAATTTACCTTTAAAAAAACAAATCTGTATATTTTTTCTATATGTAAATCGTAAATTTTAGAGAATTTTCTCTTATTATTAAACATAAAATAGAAATATTGCTTAGGACATATCAAATGTCCTACCCTAGGACACGATGTCCTACCCTAGGACATTTTATGTCCGCCCCTAGGACACGATGTCCTACCCCCTAGGACATTTTATGTCCTAGCTATGTCCTAGCTAATTTATAAGATGTGCCGCTATTGTCTCCGACCCTTTCCACGAATCCTGCTTGTAAAAGATTTTCAATATCTCTTCTTAAGGTTCTTTTGGTCACCCGGGGGAAATTCTTTTTAAAATCCCCGATTTGGGCCTCTCCCTTATCTTTCAACACTCTTAAAATTGCTTTGGATCTTTTGCTTTTAATATTATCCAAAGAAGATTTTGCTGAATCTTCTGTTTCTTCTTGCTCTTTTTGTTTACCTTTCTTTTTCGGAATAATCTCAATATGTTCATTCCTCTCCACTTCTTCTTCTATTCTGCCATATTCTGCTTCCAATATTTGGAAATTTTTTAAATTAACCCAAGCTTGGCGACCGGCTATTTCAAAATATCCTTTCAGAATATCAATATTTTTTAAGACCTGCTCTATTATCTCCGCTCTTCTTTCCCCGATAACGTAGTCAGACCCGTGAGAAATCAATATAAAATCAGCTAACACCTCATTAGCTTTTTCTCTCATAGAAAATTTTAACGGCTCCTCTTCCGGGAAGCGATCCGTTACCTTGTAGAGCGCAACCGTTAGCCGAATTAAGAAATCCTTATCCATACTATTATGTGAAATGTCAAGGTTTACTATACCAAAAACCCTCTTAAAGGTCAAAGGTTTAAGCTATGTTAAGCTGCATTATGCTGTGTTTACATACCATATTTTTTGTGATAGTATTTATTAGCGCCGAAATAAAAATACTGAAAGCGGCGAACAGAATAGATTCCGTGAATAATCAAACAGATAAGCGCAAAGAAAATAAAAAAATAAGAGGAGGTTCTTTTTGGCCTGACAATTATTTGTTCAGGTTTTTTATTGCAATAAAGCACATTTAAAAATTGCCGCACATTTTAACAATGGCCATAAGGTCAAAGGAGGTATTATGCTAATTGTTTGCGAGGATTGCCACGAAGTTATCGGGTGTAAAACAAGTAAGACAAAACATTGTTCCGATTGCAGAGAGGCCGCATCCTGTCAAATCAGATATGCCAACTACGGCAATTATGCGAACAATGCGCTATTGAAAGATACGGCGAAAATTTCGCCCAATTTTTAACCAAGCCGGGGGGCTAAAATATACAGCCCCCCACACAAAATTATAATTAAAACGTTAAGACTCTATTAAAACAATATGAAAATAAAATTAGGTAAAAGTTATGTTCTATGGATTCTCGCAATAGTGTTAATAGTCGTCTGGCTATTTGCTTATGGCCACAAAGAAGGCCCCGTAGATATTTTGCAAGACCAAAAAGCTTCTCTGCAAGACACTAAAGAAGCTCTTGAAAAAGAGATTGAATCTATAACCGGCGAGAAAGAAGAACCGCAAGAAATAAGACAAATGCAAGAAACTTTAATAAATATAATTGCAGCTCCCTCCCAAAACAAGATATACGAGGAAACCGCGGAAATGGGAGAAGGCGTTACCAGTCTCGCCAGAAAAGCTTTCTTGAATTATGTCAAGGATCAGCGCAAAGACATTAACTCATTCTCTCCGGAACATATGGTCTATATTGAGGACTATATGCAAAATGAAACCGGAAACCAATGGCTTCAGCTAGGACAAAAAGTAAGTTTCTCTGAAGATCTAATAAGAGACGCCTTTGGCGCGTCTTCTGAATTAGGCGCTTCTCAAATAGACAACCTGACACAATACGCCTCCGCTCCCGGGGTTATGGCATATCTTATTGAGTGATAATCTCTCTCTAATACCAATAAAAAAACGAGTCTATTAACAAGACCCGGCTTTGTTGGTAAATATATAGTAGCAAAGCTTCCTAATTCACCTAGATGAGACTCCCCCTGTACAACACGCTTAGAACCGTTAATTGGGAGCTAATGATGGTAGGAATAGCTAATTTAGGGCTTGTTAATGTCTAACTTCAGATTTTTATTTTCTACCCATTGCAGCCCAGCGTATTACTTATACACACCCTCAGCTCTATACTTAACATCGGTTTTGGGTCATCATAATATAATAAACTAAACTAAAATGAGCTCAGAAAAAAACTTAAAAAATAAGCCTCTATTCAAAACAGAAGATTTTATTTTGTATATTTTGAATAGATTAGAGCCAGATAAAAGCGACAAAATTAAGTTAAATAAAATCGCTTTTTTCGTTGAATTTGCATATCTTTCTAACAGGGAAAAATCATTAAGCGATGCAAAATACGCCGCTATTGATATGGGGGCTGTTATTGATTCTTATAATTCAATACTTGAGAATATGCAGAAGGAAGGTAAGATTACCATTGAAGGGCATACTGTTCGCCCTCTAAAATCCCCTGATGTTGCCGTGCCAGAGGAAACAGCGTTATTTATAGACCCCCTAATTAAAAAATACTCCGCATTCAATAATAGCGAGCTAATCAGTCTTTCACACGATACAGATTCTTGGAAAATAACTACTGATAATGAAAAAGTGATGGGGGATATAATTGATAAGAAATTAGCATTATTAGAAACTTTTTTTGATGAAAACGAGAATGCTGAAGCACAGTTTGATGAAAACAAACTGCCCGTTGTAAACAAGGAAAAGCTGATTAAATATGATTCTGAGTGAATATAATATTCTTATTTCGCCAGACTTAAAGAAGGGTATAAATAAAAACCTTCCCGAGAACATCAGGAATGTTTTTAATAGAAAAATGGATTATTTTTCTAAAAATCCTCATCACCCAAGCTTAAACACTAAGAAATACAATACTTGTGAAACAACATTAAAAAGACTTATGGTAGATGAGATTTGGGAGTTTTATATAAATCGCAAAGGATATAGGTGTATTTTTTATGTTATTCACTCGGAAAAGAATATAATCATTGCAGATGTTGGGAACCACGACCAGTTGAAGAAAAGATACTCATAAAAAATAATTTAGTATTGTAAAAATCAGAGCGTATTATTGCGCCCTGTTTTTTGTTTCTTTTTTGGCTCAAAAATAATAATCTAAAATAAGGTTAAAAAAATCAACGAGGCCGGCCTCGTTGGTAATCCTAAAATTTGTTAAAACTTGACAAAGCAAAAAATATCATTAGTTTGGAAAGATACTAATTAATATTATGATCCGTCAACGAGACCATCAACAAGACCCGGCCTCGTTGATAAAATAACATTATGAAAAAGAAACGACTTATTATTTTAGCTGTTTTAGTTTTAATCCTCGTTGCCGGAGGATTTTTTTGGTACTGGTGGGATAAGACAGAGTTAGACAGAATTTTTGCGGATTCCAAGGACTATATTGTGCAAGAAACCTCTGCCGGAAAATTTATTGAGAATAAAAAAGACGG
>CBDVAW010000023.1:0-11382 GCA_965372095.1 uncultured bacterium | reverse complement strand
AGCATGAAAAGCTTAAAAAACTGAAGGGATATTAGGCAGAATTGACAAACCGCCGATTTAGTAATACAAAAAAGATACGCTTAAAATTAAGCATTCCGCGATAGCTCAACGGTAGAGCAGTTGCCTGTTAAGCAATTGGTTGTAGGTTCGAATCCTACTCGCGGAGCCAAATAGGATGTTGGGGGTTGAAAGGTCGGAAGAAAAATAAATTAAAGAAAAGAAAATAAAATGAAAAAGATAATTCTAAGTTTAGTTTTGTTATTTGGTTTAGTTGGAGTTGTTAGCGCTAGTAGTATTTATACTGTGTTTGTTGACCAAGGCATTGTAGTTACTCCTTCAGAAGGAGAGAGAGCCTATTATCCTAGTGTTATTTTTGATGGGACAAATTATTTTATGGTATATGATAATGAAACTACAGAGGGGAACGTAGGTAATTATGCTACTTCTGACGATGGTGTAAACTGGGTATTGGGAGGATCAATTTCAGGAGTTAAAGATAACAATCATAGTTACCATACTGTAATGTTATACGATTCAGATGGATTTGGTGGCGGAGGGTATAATTATAAAATATGGTATTTAGACCGTAATGCAGCTGTTCCTCATGGCGCAGATTCTATAAGATATGCGGAAAGCAAAAACGGGATAAATTGGGTTAATGACCAAGCTGTTTTTGGAGGAAATATGACTATTTTTGGCGATGATAATGTAAACGCCCCTGCAAAGACATGGGGACCAGGAACTGTTATATATAACTCAGATGCGACTAATATAGGCGATAATCCTTTAGATTATAGTTATGTGATGTACTACGATGGTTACAATGGTATTACAGATGATTTAGGTTGGGATAATACAGAAGCTCTTTTCTTAGCTTATTCTAAAGATGGAATAAACTGGAATAGATATGGAACCAGTCCTGTTTTAAAAGGATCTCTAACAGGAGAATGGGATGCAACATGCGTAGGTTATCCTACTATAATGAAATTAGAGGATGGCTCTTACGTAATGTGGTATTCAGGGGGAGGTGCTTGCAATGAGGGAATAGGATTTGCTATTAGCCCCGATGCTATTAATTGGACTAAAGATGAAGAGAATCCAATGTTTTACAAAACTGATTTAACTGATCCCGAGGGCTACAGAGCAGAGAGAACTTATACGCCAAGAGTCATAGATGACAACAGTGGAGAATTAAAAATGTATTATTCTGCCAAGAGTAATGTGGGAATTTATGCGGTTGGATTAGCTATATTAGAACTTCCGATACCACGAAGCGCAGAAATAGTTTCTCCTGAAAAAGGTGAAGAAGTTTCAGGTTTAGTTTTATTTGATGCAGTTTTATACGATGATGATACAGATGATAATATTTACTGGGCAGTTCGCAAGGGGACTTGTGCCGTAGGAACGAATACAGTATTTGGTAATGTAGATGGTTTTCATAATAACTACACATGGACAAATAATGTATTTCATGCAGCAGCAGATACAACCCTATGGGCTCCTGGAGAATATTGCTTTATTTTTAATCCTACCGAAGGACTGGGTGAAGAAAATATAAGACTAACAAGAGAGTTTGTATTAACTGATACAATTGCTCCTATCGTAACAATAGAAAGCCCGATTGAGGGAAGCTCTGTAAACGGGATAGTTGATATTCACGGGTCTATTGTAGAAGATTATGAACTCAGTCATTATAATATCTCTGTTTATCCCGGCGATGCTGATTTTATGGACTTTAGCTTGAGGATAGAAGGGTGCACTGTTTTTCAATCAACTGGCTTTAATGATGAATTAATTTATCATTGGGACACGACAAAATATGATGATGGAGAATATTTGATTAGATTGGCTGCGAGAGATAAAGCTGGTAATAGAGATTTTTCTGGAGATGCGTGGGTTGGGGGCGATGATTCGCAACATGTTATTAGGGTGACTGTTGATAATATAACGACAAAAGCTGAGGTGTTGATAGAAAGTGGTGTTCCGGGAAAAGGATTAGAAAATGCCATAGGTCTGCAGAAGCCGTTTAATCCGAAATCTCAAGCGGTTGAGCATGCCGGAAAGAAAAAATAAAGAATGAGGGGAAAAGCGAGGAAAATTGGTAAAAGCCTCTAAAAAATGGGGCTTTTACTTTTTACCAGTTAACACTGGCACCTCAAACCACTCATTTGTGGTCTGCCAATAGGTTTGAACGTCGTCCTGTCCCCAGAGCCAAATAGCGAAAGCAGGGGATAACCCCTGTTTTTGTTTTTGTCAAAAATTGTAAAAAGCGGAGAAATAGAAATATTGGAGTGGAAATGTTTATTTAGGCAATCTTGGTATATTATTCGTACCAACTTTCGCTTTAATTTACATTTTTGTATACGCTTAACATATAAATCTTGTTTCACTATTCCCGAGAGGAAGGTGTCAACAAGTTTTCGCCTAAGACAATTTGGCTTAAGCAAAACAAAAACGGTTTGGATACGCATAATATTTTTCCTAATTAATTTTTAAAGACCTTTTATTACAACCGACAAGAAATAACAGAAATAACAGAAATAACAATGGAATTATAGATGGTCAGGGGATGGATAATTTAATCTCTAGATATTCTTTTCTTGGATTGGTGGATTAAATTTGGTAAGATAATTATAAATCAGCTCGGATATTCTATAAAATACGTTCAAGGGACACTGTATAGATGAGTAATTTCCCGCCGCCTCGCAAAAGAGGCGGTTTTTTAGTAGAATAAAGCATATGGCTAAAGTTAAAGTTTTAATTAAAGGTTACGTAAAAGAAATAAATAAAGAAGAGTTTGCTTCTTCCACAGCTACTTTGATCCGAGACAAAGATATTAAGGTAATTGTTGATCCCGGAATAGACAGAGAGGCGTTATTAAAGGGTTTATCTCAAGAAGAGTTAAAGCCCGAAGATATTGATTTTGTTATTGTAACTCATACTCATTTAGATCATTCTCTTTTAGCAGGAATTTTTAGAAATGCTGAAATTTTAGATAATAGCAATGTCTTTTCTTTTAATGGACAGATAAGTGAACATAGCGGCAGGGTACCGGGCACTGATATAAAAATTATTCAAACGCCCGGGCACGATCAATCTCATTGTTCGGTTTTAGTTGATACGGAAGATTTGGGCAAAGTAGTCATAGCCGGCGATGTATTTTGGTGGACGGATGAAGAAGAGCAAAAAACAGATAAACAGAGTTTGTTAGAACATAAAGACCCATATGTAAAAGACGAAAAAGCATTACGAGAAAGCAGAGAAAAGATCTTAAAGATTACCGATCATATTATTCCCGGCCATGGTGAGATGTTTAAGCCGCCGCAAGACAGTTTTCAATAAAGTCTGTTCTTTATGGCAAGCAGAAATCTTCCGAAAAGGCGGTTTTGTAGTAAAATAAAACGAAAGGTCGGCAAAATATAAAAGGTAATAAAATAAATTATGAAAAATAGATTTAATATTTTAATCATAAGCGCGGTAATAATTGGCGCGGTTTTTGTTTTAGTTGAAACCGCTATAGTGTCTCAAGCGGCACCGGTTAATAATAATCAGAATTCATATAGGGAAGTACCGAAACCCGTGTCTGCCACCAATATTAAAATAGCCAAAAAAGTTTTTCTTTCTCCGGATGATATTAGAGGAATAAAAGGTCCTCCTATTAATCCTCCCGGGAAAAATAAAGATAAGAAATCTCAAGAAGGAGCGGCAACCGGAGTTTTAGGCTCGTTAGCAACAGGCACTAAACACGCTGTGATAATCGGAATTTGTGATTATCCCGGCGAAAAGTGGGATATTTGCAAGTCAGATGGAGACTCATTAAATATGTATAAAACTCTCACCGAGCTTTATGGATATGATCCGGCCAATATCTATTTATTTAAAGATATGGTGACTGCTACCGGCTTTGGCGATACCGCCGGGCTTCCCACGAGAGCGAATATTTACAACGCTGTGATGTATATAAAAGGAATTGCGGCGAGTAATGACGAAGTAGTATTCTTTTTCAGCGGGCACGGGGTGGCAGGGACAGCTAATGATGGCGATGATGAGGGGACAGATGAAGCTATTCTTGTCCATAATTACGACAGTAGCAAATTGGCTTATATTTGGGATGGAGAATTAAGGGATTGGTTCAGTGGTTTCCTAACCTCAAGAGTCATTTTTGCATTTGATACCTGTCGCGCCGGTGGAATGAATGACATAGCCAGCGATAATAATGGGAATATCATTGCAGGGCGGACCATTGTTATGTCAACCGGAGAAACCCAATCAGCTTATGTATATTCAAAAGCGGGCGATGATGTAGACGGAGATGGAATATTGGACGGAGAGGGATTGTTTACCCACTATTTTGTAAACGAGGGAATGCTGCAAGGTCTGGCGGATGTATATGATCATAATAATAATAAAATGCTTGGAGAGCCAAACGATGTAGTCGTAGAAGAAGCTTTTGATTATGCCAAAGAAAATATTCCTCCTTATTTGAAGCGCAAACAGAAATCCGTGATAAGCGATAATTTTACCGATGACCTGCTCCTGTAATTTTATTTAAGTTTGCAGAAGAAAAGTTAAGTTCATACAGAGGCAACTCCGACTCAAGATCGGAGTTGTTCTATTCTCCGGGGTTAAACATCTACTCTCCAGACTCGCAAAAAATCGCCATCAAGGCGGTTGTTTGGTAGAATATAAACAAAAGGTCAACAAAATAAAAAAATAATTAATCAAATTTATGAAAGCAATATCTATACTAATAACATCGGTGGTTTTATTATCTTTTGGGACAGGGTCTTTAGCCCAAGAAACAGAACTACCAGACCCGGGATTAACTCCCGACAGTCTATTTTATTTTCTGGAGACAGCCATAGAGGGGGTTGGTACCTTCTTTACTTTCGGCGACCTCAAAAAGGCTGAAAGGTATGCCGCATTAGCCGCCGAAAGACTGGCTGAAGCTAAAGCTGTAGTAGAAAAAGGAAAGCCAGAATTGGCAGAAAAAACTCTGGAAAGATATGAAATGCAATTGAATAAGAGTATAGCCAGGGCAGAAAAAGCTATGGCTGAGAACAAGAGCGTTGAAAAAGTTATGGAAATCATGTCTAAAGCCGGAAAAACAACTTCCGTACATTTAAATATTTTAGCTGAAATTTATGAGAAAGCTCCCGAGCAGGCAAAATCTGCCATTGAAAACGCAATGAAGGTTTCAGTAAAAGGACATGGAAAAGCGGTTGAGGCATTAAAAACACAAAATGCTTTGGGTGAAGTTCCGGAAGAGGTTCCTCTACCGGAGAAAGTTCCGCAGGAAGTTAGAGAGAGAGTTCAAAGGAAAGCGCAAGAGGAATTAATAGTGGAAGAGGCTCTCCAGGGCTCTGAATCGTCCAGAGAATTATGCACAAAGGCGGGCGGGCCACCAGAGATGTGTGAAAAAATTCCTCTTGATGGTTTTGAATCATTTGAAGAACTTAAGACTTTCTTTATAGGGCTGGGAGCGCCAGCGGAACAGTGGCCGCTAATTGAATCTAAATGTAAAGAACTTGGAGCGACGAAGCCGGATGAATGTTTTCGTCTTCTTTTAGTTTCCTCATCAAGTGCTTACCAATCTGCTGAATTAAAAGCTTCTCCTGCGCCTGTTTTGCCGGAAGAAGAGAGATTTCAAAAGAAAGTCGAAGAGGAAAGAACAGAAGAATTACAATATCGTGGGGAATATACACCAGAAAGACCCGCAGAAAAATTGGGGGAAGAATAAAAGTAAATATTATATTGGAATTATCTTTTTCTAATTTAATAAAAGTATCAAAAAAACCGAGAGCTTAATAGATTCTGCCTACCAAGCAAGCTCTAATAAGACCCGTCCTCGGGAACAATTTTTTGCCGCCTCTCAAAAGAGGCGGTTTTTATTCTATTCAAAACAAGACTCAAATTTTTGTCGCTAAAAGAGTGATTTATTGGTAGAATAAATATAATATTATGAAAAAAGTTGAGATAATTATTTCAGGGATAATTTTACTGTCTTTCGCTGTTGGTATTTACTTCTACCCGCAAATGTCGGACAGAGTGGCTTCGCATTGGAATATCCGAGGCGAAGTAGATGGTTATATGTCAAAATTTTGGGGCTTGTTTTTAATGCCAATTATTTCTATCGGGATGTTAATTATGTTTATTTTTATTCCCAAAATAGATCCCCTTAAAAAGAACATAGAAAAATTCAGAAAATATTTTGATAGATTTATATTATTGATAATAATATTCTTATTTTACATCTACCTTCTGACCATTTTCTGGAATATCGGTATAAGATTTAACATGGGTCAGCTTATGGTACCCGCTATGGGAATACTTTTTTATTATGTTGGCATTTTAACGGAAAACGCGAAAAGAAATTGGTTTGTTGGCATAAGAACGCCTTGGACTTTAAGTAGTGAAACAGTGTGGAATAAAACACACAAAATCGGAGGTAAATTATTCAAGATTGCCGGGATAATTGCTTGTTTTGGAATTTTCTTTCCCAAATATGCAATATTTCTGGTGCTTATCCCGGTAATTTCAATTACGGTTTATACTTTTATTTATTCCTATCTTGAATACCAAAAGGAGATAAACCCCCGAAACAAGCTTTAACGGTCTTTACCGTGGGATGCTGATAATCCCGCTTATTCCACGCGGTTGCTTTATTGGTATGGATTAAACTTATTTACAATAAAACTTAGACATAATGAAGAAATTAGTTGTTATAGATGGTCACAATTTTCTTTGGAGGGCATATTCGGTGCCTTTTGAATTCTATTCAAAAAAGAATACACCTCTGCATGTAATATCAACATATTTGAAGCTTATTAAAAGAGCTGTCTCAAGTATAAGCAACTTGGATTCTATGGTTGTTGTTTTTGACACTGACACGGCAAATGATAATTCCAAACTTCTGAAAGATTATAAAGCGAACAGAAGAAAGTTTTTAAAAGGAGAAGATTGTCCTTATAGCCATTTACCGTATGTTAAAAAAGTGTTGGACTACCTAAACATCGGTTTTTTAGAAGTGCTTAATATTGAAGCGGACGATATTATCGCCAGTGTTGTAAAAACTTTTTGCAAAAAGTCTTCTGCCAATAAATCATATATTGTTTCAACGGACTCGGATTTCTATCAGCTGTTAGATAAACAAACTTTTATTGTAAAACTGAAAAAAGGCGATGATTACGAAATTATAAACCATAAACACATTAAAGACAGGCTTGGCGTTAGCCCGAAACAATATGTTGAATTTAAATCGCTAATGGGGGATACGGCTGACAACATAAAGGGCATTCCGGGTGTCGGGCCTGTAACCGCTAAAAAGATTATTTGCGGTGATGTTGATTTTAATACCAAGAGATACAAAACAATGCTTGCTTTGAATAAAAAACTGATTACTTTGAATTGTGATTGTGAAAAACAGTGGAAGTTTAGAAATTTCTTTTACAATAAAAACATCACGAATATTTCCAATAGAGAAATCTTCAAGTATTGTGATTTTTAATATTTTTTTGTTTTTTATTAAAAATGCATTTAAGAGTCCACGATTAAGAAGCGGTTGCCGTCTTATCAATAAGATGATTTTTTGTTAAAATAGAATAAGAGGTCGACGGAACATAAAAGGTAATAAAATAAATTATAAAAAAGAAATTAAGATATGTTAAGAAAATTAATAATTTCGTTAAATATTATTGTACTCGGCTTGTTTGTCACGCAATTTTTTACCACTCCGGGCATAGTTTTCTTTTTAACTGCCAATGAAACAGGTTTAATAGGAAAAATGTCAGACTTGTTTTATATGGCCCTGCTTTTCTTTACTCCTTTATTAACTATTATTCTGCTTTTAAAATATAAGGACAAGTAGTTTTCATCAAACAAATTTTAACAAAATTTGTCCCTCGGAGCGGGACAACGAAACCGTCTTTTGGTCAAGGCGGTTTTCTGGTAGAATAAAAATGAAAGGTCGTTAATAGAAAGGAGGTGAATAATTATGGTAGATTTAAAAAAATCTACAATAATAACATTCTGGACATTAGCAGGGGTTTTCCTTGTTATCGTCGGTCAATTATTTATTCCGGCGGTTCAGGATTTATTACAGGGTCCCAAGCTATTTTTAACACCAATGGCCCTTTTTTGTTTATTGGGGATAGTCTTGCTGGTTTTAACCCTAAAGGAGAAAGTTGCGGGCAAGTTGAAGAAATTCTTACTGCTAACGGGAGCTTCAGCTACCGGATTCTTTGTTTTTGTTGTACTACACAATGCTTTTTATGCCCTAAGCACGGTAACCGGAGATATTTTTATCCTAAACTATCTGGTGCAAGGCTTGGGCGTAGCATTTTTCCTTATAGCTGTCCTTGTTTGTCCGATAGGTTTTCTGGTTGGACTGGTGGGGAATATAGTGTTGTGGATCAAGAGAAGACGATAAAAAGGCAGATTACTTTAATAAATAGCTCTTTCGGAGAACCCAAAAAAACAGCCCATATCAGATTATGGGCTGTTTTTCTTTTGATTATTTATTATACTGTAGCGCTTCAATCGGATCCATAAGCGCGGCTTTTCTTGCCGGGTAAAGGCCGAATATAACACCAAAAACTATTGAGAATAGAAACGCGGTTATAAATGCCACAATCGGTATGTCAAAATTCCACGTAAACCCGGATTGCGCGGCGCCGAATGATATACTCCACGAAATAAGTACGCCGATTATGACACCGACCACACCGCCCATCAGTGTTATAAGGACAGATTCAACAAGAAATTGAGCCATTATGTCGCCGTATTTTGCGCCAACGGCTTTTCTTAGGCCAATTTCGGGTGTACGCTCATTGACTATGACATACATAACATTCATTACTCCTACGCCCCCAACGACAAGGGATATTGCAACAATTACAAGGAGTAATAATGTGATCGCGACATACATCTGATTAAATACGTTAAGCGCTTCTACCATTGAAACAACGCGGAAATCATCTTTTCCGGTATCAAACATACTTTCTCTTACTTCTTCCGGAGGATCAATGTCATGATTTTCCCGCATTATTACCCTCATTTCTTCCATTGTTTTATCAACCTGTTCCATATCGTGAACCTTAACAAGGATGTTAACAAGATAATCAATGCCCATTATTCTTTTCTGCAGTGTTCGCACCGGCAGATAGATCATATCGTCAAAATTGAACGACATAATACTGCCGCGTTCTTCCATAACTCCTATCACGCGGAAACGCGTATCTCTGATTTTGATTGTTTTGTCCAGAGGATCATCATCTCCGAAAAGTTCATCTTTTACATCAAAGCCCAACACGACAACTTGCGCCAATGAGCGATCTTCAGCATCGGAAAAATATCGTCCTTCAGTTATGCCGGCTTGGTCTATGTTAATAAACGAAGCACTTGAAGCCCACACAAGGGAGTTTGTTATTTCACCCCTGTAAGTTACCGGTTCTTGCGTCATAAAAAGACCATATCCGTCCACGACATTTGGTATTTCCAAAATGTCATCCAGGTCGTCAAGGGTCATAGTTGTAACTTGAGCTCCTTTCAATAAACTCATCGCGCTTTGTGTTTCACCCGCCATTCCTGTTTTACTGGAAGGCACTTTGATCTCGGCCTGAACCACATCCGCGCCAAACGATTCAACCGATTCGGCAAGGAGGCCTTTTACGCCTTCACCGGCAGAAAATACTATGATGATGCTTGAAATCCCGATTGTCACGCCTAACACGGCAAGCGCGGTACGCACTTTATGCGCGCGGAATGCATTGAATGCTAACTCTAATGATCTGATTATTTGTTCCATATTTATTATTCGTATCGTAATGCCTCTATCGGATCAAGTTTGCTTGCTTTTCTCGCGGGGTAAAATCCAAAAAATAAACCCACGGCGATTGAAACCACGAGAGACAAAGCGATTGACGCCGGCGAGATTATAAAAGCCCACTCTAATCCGAAAAGACGTATGCCGAGCGCAATGAAAAACGAAGAAATTGTTCCGATTATAACGCCTATTAATCCGCCTATTCCGGTAATAAACATTGCCTCAAATAAAAACTGTTTCAATATGGCGGCGTTGTTTGCGCCAATAGCCTTTCTAAGGCCAATCTCTCTTGTTCTTTCAGTTACTGAAATTAGCATAATATTCATAATGCCAATACCTCCGACAATCAGAGAAAGCGCGGCCATAGCCACTAAAAAAAAGCGAACACCATCGGTAACAGCAGTTACTATATCTAATATCTGCACTGAACTGCCAACGCTAAAATTATCGCTTTTGCCGCTCTGGTCGCGAATATTATGCTGTTCTCTTAATATTATTTTTATATCTTCAATTGATTTATCTATATTTTCTTCAAGGTCTGCGCGAGCTCTGATGAGTCCAATATGATTAACTCCCAGCATTCGTTGCGTGGTTCGTATCGGAAGCAGCACTTGGTCGTCGTAATCTTCCAACCCTACCGTGCCGCGTTCTTTCATAACGCCTATTACCTCAAAGGAAGTGTCCCTGATTTTTATGCGTTGCCCGATTGCGTCGCTTTCTTTAAATAAATTATCTTTTACCGCTCTGCCAAGTACAGCCACGCGGGATAAATTTCTCTCTTCTTCTTCCGTAAAAAAGCGGCCAATTTCAACCTCTCCCTTTTCAACTATGGGATAGCTTGCGGTTGTGCCGGTTAAAGACGTGTCATAAGTTTCAGATCGCCATTTAACAACTCCGAAGCCTTTGCTATATCCCGCCACAGCTATTATGTGCGGAGCATCTTTATTTTTATGCAAATATCGCACATCGTCGTATTTGAGCGTTGTTACGGCGAAGTTGGTGAATGCGGCCATAACATCTCCTTCTTCCGCGTGGCCCGGCGCCACATTTATCAGATTGCTTCCCAAACTTTCAATTTGCGTAAGAATAACGCTTTGAGCGCCTGCGCCTATGGACATAATTAAAACCACAGAGCCCACACCGATAATTATACCGAGCATGGTAATAAAGCTCCGCACCTTGTTCTCCCAGAGTGAATCTACAGAGCTTATAATAGATTGAATGATTCTATTAAGCATATATTATTTGATAGCACCTGTTGAATCAGATACACGTATGTTTTTAGCCGCTTTATCGCTGACTATTTCACCATCTATCATAGTTATGATGCGATCAGCAAAATCCGCTATCTTTATTTCGTGTGTTACCAAAATAATAGTGTGGCCCTCGTCGTTAAGATTTTGCAAGATTTTCATTACTTGCACGCCTGATTGCGAATCAAGATTGCCGGTCGGTTCATCCGCAAAGATAACAGAAGGGTTATTTATGAGAGCGCGAGCGATGGCGACACGCTGTTTTTCGCCGCCGGAGATCTGATTTGTTAAGTAAGTCAAGCGATG
>CBDVAW010000022.1:0-11439 GCA_965372095.1 uncultured bacterium | reverse complement strand
CAGACGGTGATAGCTATTGGTAATGCCCTTGGGGAGTTTCGTAATACGGTGTCAGTTGGAGTAATTTCCGGGCTTGGTAGAACAATCACAGCTTCCGGTGGAGGGACAATGGAAACAATGGAAGATGTTATTCAAACAGATGCCGCCATTAATAGGGGCAATTCCGGAGGTCCGTTGCTCAACCTCAAAGGAGAGGTTATCGGCATTAATACTGCTACTGTTTTAGGGGCTCAAAGCATTGGTTTCGCTATTCCTGTTGATAAAGCGAAAAAGGATATAAAACAGGTTAAGGCGGGCGGAAAAATTGTATATCCTTTTTTAGGCATCAGATATATATTAATTACCGCTATCTTGCAGGAAAATAACTCGTTACCCGTTGATTACGGAGCTCTTATCACTAAAAGAGATGAACTTGGAGAAGTTGCTATTGTTCCGGGTTCGGCCGCCGATAAAGCCGGCTTAAAGGAAAATGACATTATTCTGGAATTTGACGGCCAAAAAATCAATATAGACAATTCTCTGGCAAAGCTTATCCAAAGGAAAGAACCGAATGACAGCATTACTTTAAAAGTTCTAAGAGACGATGAGGAAATAATCATTTCGGTTGTTTTGGGCGGGGAAAGCGAATAATTATTGTTAGTCAATACTATCAAAAACTTTCCAATCCCGGACTTTCGGGATTGATTTTTTTGGCGTTCTGCGATAAAAAGAAAACAGAGTTAAATATAAACACAATATGAACGGAGATAATTTTACCAATAAGGCACAGGAAGCCTTAACAACAGCGCAGTCAGTTGCCAGACAAAAAGGACAGCGCCAAATAGATGCTCTGCACCTACTTTTTGCTTTACTAAAACAAGAAGAAAGTATAGTTTTGGTGTTGCTTAAAAAAATAGGAGTAAATATAGAAAATCTTCAGGATAAAGTACAGGAAGCTTTAAATAAAATTCCTCCTACTGCCGGAGCTCAAACTATGGGTCAATTTTATTTAACCCAAGATTTAGCCCGTGTTTTAGATAAAGCCCGCCAAGAAGCTATGAAAATGGGCGATGAATTTTTAAGTATTGAACATTTCTTTTTGGCTTTACTTGATACGGAAGGAAAGTCAAAGGAAGTTTTAGAGAAAGTTCAGATTACGTCTTTTACTTCTAAAGAAGGGACAACTCTTAATATTGATAAGTTGAATTATGAAAATGTTCTCAAAATTTTATCGGGACTCCGAGGCAAAGAAAAAATTACCGATCCTAATCCTGAATCAAAATACGAAGTAGTGGAAAAGTATGCCCGTAATTTGACAGATTTGGCAAAAGAAGGGAAATTAGATCCCGTTATTGGAAGAGACGATGAGATAAGAAGATTAATTCAGGTACTGTCCAGAAGAACTAAAAATAATCCGGTCTTAATAGGAGAAGCGGGAGTTGGGAAAACAGCCATTATTGAAGGGTTGGCCCAGAGAATGGTTAGAGGTGATGTCCCGGAAAGCCTAAAAGGCAAGGAAGTTATTAGTCTTGATCTGGGCTCGTTGATAGCGGGAACAAAATACAGAGGAGAATTTGAGAATAGAATAAAAGCTCTCCTTAAAGAGATTAACAGGCAAGCCGGACATTATATTTTATTTATTGATGAGCTTCATACATTAGTCGGCGCCGGAGCCGCCGAGGGAGCTATGGATGCTTCTAATCTTTTAAAGCCGGCGCTAGCCAGAGGAGAATTGAAAGCGATTGGCGCGACTACTCTTAAGGAATATCAAAAACACATAGAAAAAGATTCGGCATTAGAAAGACGTTTCCAGCCAATTTATGTTGCCGAGCCGACTATTGAAGATACAGTTGCTATTCTTAGGGGGATTAAGGGAAAGTACGAGATTCATCATGGGGTTAGAATTAAAGACTCAGCATTGGTTGCCGCCGCTGAACTGTCAGCTCGTTATATCGCGGACAGGTTTTTGCCCGATAAAGCAGTTGACTTAATGGATGAAGCGACTAGCGCGTTAAGAATGGAAATTGAGAGCGAACCTGCTGATCTTGATGAACAAAAAAGAGAAATTCAGAAACTTGAGGTAGAAAAAGAAGTTATCAAAAAAGAGAAAGACCCTAAATCCCAAAGAAGGTTGAAAGTTATTAACCGCTCTCTGGCGGATTTGAAAGAGAAAGCAAAATCAATTGAATTAAGATGGAAAACAGAAAAAGATTTGATACAAAACATCAAAAAACATCGCAAAGAAGTTGACCAACTGACTCTTCAAGTTGAAATTGCCCAAAGAGAAGCTGATTTGCAAAAAGTGGCAGAAATTAGATATGGAAAAATCCCAACTATTCTAAAAGAAGTCGGGCAGTTGGAAAAAAAGCTTGTTCGTTTCCAAAAGAAATACAAGATTCTAAAAGAGGAGGTTACAGAAGAAAATATAGCGCAAGTTGTTTCCAAGTGGACTGGTATCCCGGTCACAAGCTTAATAGAAGAAGAAGCCAAGAAACTGGAAAAGATGGAAGATATTATTGCCGGTCGGATAGTCGGCCAAAAAGAAGTTATAACAGCCATTTCCAACGCTATTCGTCGTTCGCGCGCGGGGATCGCGGAAGAAGATAAACCTATGGGAACTTTTCTTTTCCTCGGGCCAACAGGTGTGGGGAAGACAGAAACAGCTCGAGCCTTGGCGGAATTTTTATTTAATGATGAAAAAGCTCTAATAAGACTGGATATGTCGGAATATATGGAAAAACATACCGTTTCCAAAATTATTGGCTCTCCTCCCGGATATGTCGGGTATGAAGAAGGAGGACAACTTACCGAAAAAATAAGAAGAAGGCCTTATAGTATAGTTTTATTGGATGAAATAGAAAAAGCCGATCAAGAAGTATTTAATATTTTGCTTCAAATAATGGAAGACGGGAGATTGACTGATGCGAAAGGCAGAATAGCCTCTTTTAAAAACGCTATTCTTATTATGACTTCTAATGTAGGATCGGAATTTATTGCCAAAATTGGGTCTCTTGGGTTTATGGGTGGTGGAATAAACTCGGAACGCAGATCTCTTAAAGACAAAGTGATGGAGTCTCTGAAAGAAGAGTTTCGGCCGGAGTTCTTGAATCGTGTTGACGAAATAATTATCTTTAATCACCTAAGCAAAGTAGATATTAAAGAGATAGTGGAGTTGGAATTACGGAAAGTTGAAGCAAGGCTTAAAGATAAAGGAATAAAAATAAGGGTATCCGGCAAGGCTAAAGAATTTTTAGCTGATAAAGGCTTTGATCCAAACCTCGGAGCCAGGCCGCTTAAGAGGGTAATCCAAAAATTAATTCTTGATCCTCTTGCCCTTGAAATTGTTACAGGTAAAGTGAGAGAAGGCGTTAGTGTTAGTATTGATTCTGAAAAAGATAAAATCGTTTTCGGCGGGATTCCAAAATATACAGTGAAAGTGAAAAAATCCCCGGAAAAAGTCTTGGCAAAATAACTATATGTTAAAAAGAAACTTTTTTAATCTCGTGGCCATTTTAGTTTTAGGGGTGTTGGGGGGCATTTTAGCGCAATTCACCCTTTCTCCATATCTGTCTAACTATGCTTATCTTGTTAATGGCTCGTCTTTACAGCCGATAGTAACGACTCAAAAGGAAGAGATTTTTATTCAAGAAAATATTGCCTTGACAGAAGCGATAGCAAAAGTGGAAAAAACAATAGTTGCGATACAAACAACCATCAAGGCCGGGAAAATATTGGAAGGATCCGGGCTTATTGTTTATAACGACGGTTTAATAATAACATTAGCCGGCATTGTCCCTGAAGGGTCTGCTGTGGATGTTTATTGGGAAGATAAAAAAATAAAAGCTAAAGTTGTCAAAAGAGATATTGAGCAGAATTTGGTTTTAATAAAAATAGAAGAAGATCATTTACCGACGGTTGGTTTTATAGAGTCGGGCAAAGTAAAGCTGGGAGAGAGAGTTTTTTTAATAGGTAAGAACTTTATTGCCAAAAGAGGGGAGCAGGAAATAGTTACAGTTAATGAGGGGATAATTAAAGTTATTAATACCGAATACTTTAAAACCAGTATGATTGAGAATATTTATTTGCAAGGCAGTCCATTATTCAATATTGAGGGGCAGCTTTTAGGGTTGAATACTATAGAAAAAGACGGAGAAGTCTTCACCATTCCTATTAGTAAAATAAGAGACTTTCTCGGCTTTTGATTAACCAACGAGGCCGGGTCTTGTTGACACAACAAAAAAAGCGGCAATGCCGCTTTTTTGGTTCATGATTATTTAAGTGAGACTTACCTATAAGGCCGGGTCTCATAATTATCCACAACTCTTTTTATAAAAAGTGGTATAATAATCCCAACAATGAATAAAAAATCTCATAAAGCATTCACACTTATAGAAGTTCTCATAGTCATCGCCATAATAGGTCTTTTGACCACTATTGTCCTTGTATCCATAACAAGCACTCGCGCCAAGGCCAGAGACAATAGAAGGATGGCAGAGCTTCTTACTTTGGCAAAAAGTCTTGAATTTTATTACAGCGAACAGGGACAATATCCCGAGTCAGCGGACTGGATAAAGGTAGAAGAAAATGCCACATTCACAACAGCAATGGCTCCATATATTTCCAGAACCCCTGAAGACCCAAGTTACGATTCTGCCAACGAATATTCTTACCAATATACCACTGAAACTACGGGAGGATTGGAATACAAAGTCTGTGCCACAATGGAAACATACGAAAACCCTTACTGCCTTTCTTCTGTGTTTGGAGGGAACATTGTGTTTGACGGAGGAGAGGGTACAGAATGGTTTCTTACGGAAGATAATTGCAATGCTCTTTCTGGTTGGTATTGGTATAATACTAATAGTAGAGAAGCTTGTTGGTCAAAAACATTAGTTGATGCTGTTTCTTGGAACAAAGGAGTGGGAAACGATGCTGACAATCCTGGAGTCTACACCTGCGCTGCTACTCCCGCCGTCTTAAAGGATAGGATGGATGCGGCCGTGGCTGGCGAGTGGTATAAGATAGTAGCAAGCGTTGCTGGTCATACTATGGCTACTGATGGTTCAGAAGATGGCCAATCCGGCGCTTCCTATATTTCCGCTTTAGCTATTACGGACTGTGTAGATGGGACAAGAGACCTTTGCACTGGAGACGGTTGTTTGGGAGCTGACACATCTGCCATATATAGTTCGCTATCAACGTGGGCAACCACGATTGGTAATAAATCAGCTCTTCCTTATTGCGGTAATTACCATTGCGATAGTTTAGCGCCTAGCGATTACCGCAGTGCCTGTGAGCAAAATTCAGGTAATGATTTACCTCTGGGTTGTTTTAATGGACTTTTCTGTAAGAATCATAAAGAGTGTGATGATGGTGACGCTAATTATATTTGGGCAGCTGTCGCCCGCTCTCTTACTCCTGGTGTCCGAATACTCGGCTACGGTGCCTGCAATGATTCCTTCTTCCATTATTCGAGCGACACTCAAGGCACTCTTGGATTTCGGGTGATTGTCCATCCATAATAATTTTAAAATTATCAACGAAATACCAACGAGGCCGGGTCTTGTTAAAGATTTATTAAACAACAAAAAAAGCGGCATTGCCGCTTTTTTGTATTTTTTCCATAGTATTAATTTTTTGGATAGACATAGAATTTAGATATCCTGCCGTCTGCTGTCTGCTGTCTGTTGTCTATCCACCTCGCAATAAACTTTTCCATTATATTTTTTAATTTTTATTCCTCTTTTATCAGCTAATTCTCTTGCTTCATTTTCTTTTTCCGTGGACTTGCCGCCTTTTTTGATTCTTGCGTATTCTTCGTAATAAATTATTTCTTTAACTCCGGCGTTATTTAAGGATTTCATGCAGTCGTAGCAGGGGAAAGTTGCTGTGTATAATGTTGATCCTCTTAGCCGTCTGGTGTCTTGAGCATTGATTATGCCGTTGATTTCAGCATGCGCGCCTCGGCATCTTTTTAATTCGCCTGTCTGCGGATCTCCGTCAACTTTAGCGCAGCCCACATCAATGCAATGGTAATCTCCTTCAGTCGGGCCGTTATAGCCTATAGATACTATTCTTTTATTTTCATCCACAAAAACTACGCCTGCTTCAACAAATTTGCAGGCAGTTCTTTTTGCCACTAAAATAGCCAAGTTCATAAATGTTTCATCCCATGACAGGCGGGATGTTTTTGGATTTGAAAGTCTGCTCATTTAATATAATGCAAATCTACAAATTGTATGCGAATTCTACAAATTGCGAATTATGCGAATAAATTTTTTGTAGATAAAAAATAAGGATTATATCAAGTCCTATTTGTATATAATTATCAAACTGGGCTTTTTTATTTTAGCAAATAGCAGGTAATGTGGCAAATTTTATAGCTGATTTTCATTAATTTCACTGATAAAAACAAAAAACACTCTATAAAACAGAGTGAATTTTATTTTTAGAAATAATTAAGCTGACGATAATCCCAATTCTAATGTTTTAATTCTTATTTCATGTTTGCCTATTATTTTTTTGTTGTTTTTGCCATTTGTTTTATTTTATCAATATATAAGGAGATGTGCTAATAAATTTTTAAGGAGTGATCCAACCGTCTTGTTGAACAAAAGGGAATTTATCGTTGTTCACAGAGTATGGATTATCGCAAAAACCGTTATTGTCTATATCTTCGCATCCTTCTTCCGGCACATCATAGTTATTACAATAATTCCCCTGACTTAGATTAGAATTATACCATTGGTTTTTTGATAGCGCGGTAGGATCACAATCACCATATTCATTACTTATATTATTGATAAGATTGTTATGATAAAAAAGATTGTTAAGAGATCTGTTGCTAATTCCTTTTGTGTTATTTTCAATGGTATTACCGGATAGGGTATTGCTATTTGAGCCTGACAGTATGATGCCCTCCGGATTATTCACGATTAAATTCTCTGAAATCCGGTTATTGCTTGAATTGTGCAGCCTAACGCCGTACATAGGAGAATGACCCATACATTGTAAACCATCTCCTTTGGTATTATTGTACTTAATTATATTATTTACAATATCATTATCCATAGCCTGATTTAAGTCAATTCCTTCAAAGTTTTTACTGACAATACTTTCTTTAATGGTGTTAGAATGGGAATCTTTTAATGTGATGGCTGTATAGCTACCAGATATTTCTACATTATCTATAGTAGAATTATTTGTTTTGTAAAGATATATTCCCTTAGAACTGCGGCCATCAATAACAGAGTCCTTGATTATTATATTCTCACAGTTGATACAATAAACCAGCCCCGCGTTTGAAGAAGCGTCTATGACAACATCAGACTGGTTTTTGAGATAATAAATTGACTTCCCGTCAACAAAATTAGTAGCATCAATATTGTGGTCAAGCCCAAAATCAGATTCCAGTCTTTCTACTCCTTCTACTGTAAAATTAGCGACACAATTATCAGACATTGAATTTCCTTTTAAGGTGTTGTTTGACGAAGCGTACATGTTAATTCCGAACATGTTATAATCGGCCGTATTTTTTTCCAATATATTATTATTGGAAAAAATCATCTTTATTCCTGCCGCGTTGTAATTAGCTTCGTTATCGTGCAAAGTGTTATTGTCCGAATTTTCAAGATAAATTCCATTGCTATTATTTTGCCCGGTATTATTGACTGTATTATTGGCCGTGTTTTCTTGTAAGATATTATCGTGTGAATGATATAAATATATGCCGTAGCGCGGATTGCGCCCCCATCCTTGTTTAAGATTTATCGTATTATTGGCAACATTGTTAAAGTCAGAATATTCTAAAGAAATTCCATAATAATTATTTTGCTCAAAAGTATTGTTTTTTAAAGTATTATTTGTTGAATTTGATAGATGAATACCTATTCTGGCATTTATTATTTTAAATCCTTCAACATTTACTCCGTTTGCCCGAATGTTAATCCCGTTTTTTGTGCCTACATGCGCCTCGGCGTCTATTACCGGATTCTCCGTGTTAGCGCTTATCCCGCGTAAAGTTAATTGCTTGTCAATAGTTACTCCTTCTCTGTAAGTCCCACTATCCACCAAGACAATATCTCCTTTATTGGCATTTTCAATTCCCTCTTGAATAGTTTTCCAACGACGATTTTCAGGATCATTCTCAAAATTATCATCTACCCACACAACCTTATCTAAAAGAGAAGCGCTATTCGTAGCATTTGGAGTCCCTAAAATAAGATTTCCTGCGTTATCCAGTCCCTGTTGAGCAATTGCAGGATTATTGTCTAACCAATTGTCCGTGTTATCGCCCGACTCTATGGAATTGATTCTTTCCATAGATATGTAATCAGGAGCGGCTTTCCCGGCTGGCCAGTTATTATCAAGGCAGGCGGTTTGGTCTATTAGATTATTATTCGGGTCATAGAGTGAAAGAATCTCACAATTAGGATTACTCAATCCGTTGCCAAAACTTTCAAACCAATCCGCGGGCAGATTAGTGGCGGAATCATCCATTTTTTCTATAAGAAAATAATCTTGAGCCGTGATGGCTAAATCAGCCGGGAAAATTAATTCGGGGCCACTTTCGTCAGAAGATTTTAGAGTCCATCCCTCTAAATCAATAGTAGAGGAAGTATTATTATAAAGTTCCAACCATTCGTCGGCGCTTGAAGCCTTTGTTCCCATCCACGCAATTTCATTTATCACTACTGACAAAGGGTTATATTGCAATAGCTGTGGTGTAACAGTCAGTTTTATAGAAACAAGCTTTGAATCTTCCTCCGTGATATATATGGTGGCTGTCGCATTGTATATCCCCGCCTTCAGATCGGCAATATTTATGGAAGCCTCCAATGCCATAAATGAAGATGTTGCCAATATTCCGGTAGCGGGCTGGATATCCAACCAATCTAAGGCGGAAGTAGTGGTTGTTTCTTCGTAAGTAATAGATGCACTCCATATTAATTCCGTTTGGCCGGTGTTGGTAATATTAAATAACCTGGGCAATGAATTTTCTCCCGACTCTTCAGCCGTAAAATTTAAAGTAGTGGTGGATATTTCAAAAGAAATATTACTTTCTTCGGTTGTTGTGGCTGATTCAGAGGAGGTTACATTCGGAAGTGTAGAAGAAGATTGTCCCGGGTTGTCTTCAAAGCCGTTATTTATTTCTAAAAGAGAAGCGCTGTTCGTGGCGTTAGGAGTGCCTGAAATAAGATTTCCTTCTTGATCCAGTCCTTGTTGGGCGATCATAGGATTATTGTCTAACCAATTATCTGCATTACTACCCGATTTAGTAGAATCAATTCTCTCCATAGTTGTTTTTTCTTCATTATAGTCGCTGAACCACCCATTAGAACAATCTATCTCATCAATCAAAGAGCCGGAATCATCTCTTAATTCTAATTTTTCACCGCCATTGTTTAATGCTCCCGTGTATGTTTGTTCTTCCTCAATATCAGAAATAGTAGTGCTGGCAGTTCTTTCTAAAAGATAAAAACCTTTGGCAGGGATAATCTCTCCCAAGCTGATTGTGGGTTGGCCATCCGTTGCGGATAATAGTGTCCAGCCGGATAAACTGATGTCTTGATCGGTATTATTATATAGCTCCATCCATTCGTCAGTGGCGGAAGCCTTAGTCCCCATCCACGCGATTTCATTAATTACAACTGAGAGCGGGGAGTATTGAGTCGCTTTAGCTGTCACAATTATATTTACAGATAAAGATTTTATTTCTCCTCCTACATTTGATACGGTAATGGTCGTTTTATAATTGCCTGCTGTTAACCCGGAAATATTTATTGAAACTTCCAGCTCAGCGAAAGAAGATATCTCAATAGTCCCCGAAGCCGGCTGGATAGTTAGCCAATCTGAATCGGCAATGCAATTCCATTCCAATATTATTTGTCCGGTATTAGTGACAGTGAACAGCTGAGCAAGAGGATTTTCTCCCAATTCTTCAGCCACAAAATTTAAAGTAGTGGTAGACACTTCAAAAGAAGTATTATTTTCTTCTAATGGCACAGTCTCTTCTAATGGCGTTGTTTCTTCCGGCTCGGGCTGTCTGCATAAGCTTTCATTTTTAGAATTAACGGGGTTAGGCCCGGTTTGCAAAATAAAATCCAGGGAATTATTATCAGTGTCTACCAAATTACCCGCATTGTCAGTTATTCTTTCAATGCTTTGGTCTGTTTGTAGTCCATTTTCTAAAACTATCGCTTCCCCTTCTACTGCTTCTGATGGTGCGGGCTTTTCTATTTCATCACATTCTCCGATTAAACATTGCCCCCAGCCTGTTTTATCAATGATATTATCTTCTCCATCGGTGATAATTACGCCGCTAACCTTAGTAAGTTGATTAGAGAAAGTGGCATCAGGCACTAACACAATTCCGTCAAGCTCAATAGTGCCATCCGCCAATAAAAGATATGACTTGGGGGAAATAATAGAATTAATCCAATCAAGCTGTTTATTTGTAACTTTATTGCTTGAATTTACTAATTTTAATTTGAAATTATATTTATTTAAAACAACCTCAAAATCATTGGGGTTATAAAGTTCAACAAATTCGTTATTTGCTTTATTCCAACCCGCCACTACTTCACTGATTAAAATTTGAGGGAGAGAGGTATTTTCTTCGCCCGATACAACAAGGGAAGAGAAATATTGCTCTTCAGGTTCAGAAGGATAATATATATATTCTTTTTCCCCATTCTCCTGCGACCCTGCCTCTGCTAATCCTTTCTTATTCGCGATAGATGCGGCATTTTCTTCTTCAATTAATTTTGCTACTTCCCGGCTTAAGATGTCAATTTTTTCCGCAATATCGTCAAGTTGATCAATTAATTCCAATAAAGATAATTTTTGTTCTTCTGTCGTATCTGCCGGCTTTTCTTCTTCAATTTGCTGTTCCGGTTCTGTTTTTTGGCCGAGTTCATTTGGTTCTCCTTGGTTATTATCCTCTTGAGCTGTTTTATGTAAAGAATTGGGGAAAAGCGGAGCTTCAACAATAGATGCCGGTAAAAGGGGATTAAATTGAGCAATTAACGATTGTATTTTGTCAAAAAGTTTTTTTGTCGTATCCTTTATTTCTTTGGAAGTTTCCCATACGACATTTAGTGTTGGAGACATTTTTCCGGTGGCAATTGAAATAATCTTTACGGCTTTTTTTATTTCATTTCTTAAAGCTCTTTTCTGTTTTTCAACCCATGTAAGGGGTTTAATGCCGAGGTCGGGGACTTCTTCCGGAAAGCTGATTTCTATTATTGGGCCTTCTTTGCTTTTATCCCAACTGTATGTGCCCTGCGCAACATTTTTTGAAACATAACCGGTGATTGTGGCTATAAAAGGCTTTATTTTGTATATGCCTCCTCCCCACATATACCCGCTTCTAGGGTCTGGAGCTTCAATTGTTTCCAGTGAATAAAACTTTATTATAACTTCTCCATGGCTGCTGTCTGTTCCTTTATATCCCAAGAT
>CBDVAW010000021.1:0-11694 GCA_965372095.1 uncultured bacterium | reverse complement strand
CGCTTAATATTTATAAAATAGCCGTTTTACGCTATTTTCACAGGGGACGAGAGATAGGACATAGGTAGGACATAGCTATGTCCTAGGGGGTAGGACATCGTGTCCTAGGGGCGGACATAAAATGTCCTAGGGGGTAGGACATCGTGTCCTAAGCTAATTTCTAAAGCTTTTTTATTGACTTTAAGAATAAATAAGCAATCAGCCCGCCTGATATGGCCGTAAAGAGTTGTGGCCAGCTCATCATCACGGCAACCTTTGAAGCAATCTTCTCCCCAAGAAGCAGATCAAACATTATTGAGCTTGCGCTAAAAAGGAATACAAACTTTAGAAAACCGGCTGAAAAGACCCTGACCCAGTAGTTTTTTTTCTTCAAAAGGCTGAAAACTGATATTAAGAGAATGTTGCCGATTATAATAAAAGGAATCATTGGAGCAAGCGCCAATGGTAGAAGCCCTGTTGAGGCTGCTATAAGACTTGGCATCAGAGCCACCAGAACGGCCGTTTGAGGGCCGAAGAGAGCAACTGCGATAAAGAGCGCGGAATTGACAATAGAGCCCGCCAGAGCCTGATTAAGGCCTAATAATGGCGCTATTATACTAATGCCGACTAATGGAGCAACCTTAACTAAGGAAAGTGCCTTTGTTTTCTGTAATATTAAAGCTTTTGTTCCTTTCATATTTTTGTGATTTTCCCCTTTTTCTTCGGAGAATACGAGGTGTGCATCACCGAATGGGATAACGGGCTTTTATCAAGAAAGTCTTTATAAACTTTTTTAATTATGGGGTTTTCATGCGCTCTTCTAATTTTTTTCTTATCATCTATTTTATAAAGTCCGCCGGCTCTCTTTTTTCTTATTTCACTGTTTGCCGGCACAGGCTGGCCTCCCCCGCCAATACACCCCCCGGGGCAAGCCATTACTTCCACGCAAGTATAGGCCGGCAACGGATTGCTCTTAATTTGCTCTAAAAGCTCTTTCGCGTTCCCAAGCCCGTTAACTACGGCGATTTCGCGAGACTTGCCGTTAAGCTTAACTTTCGCTTTCTTAATCCCTTGCATTCCTCTTATTTGTTTAAATTCAATATTATTCAACTTTTTGCCGGTTAGTTTCTCATAAGTGGTTCTAAAAGCTGATTCCATTACTCCCCCGCTCGCGCCGAAAATAACTCCGGCTCCGGACGGATCACCAAAGGCATTATCAAGCTTTACAGACTTGATTTTGGCAAGGTCAATTTTGTTTTTAATCAGGAGTCTGGCAAATTCACGCGTGGTTAGAACATAATCAACAGGATTTAACCCGTTAATTTTCAATTCTTCCCTTTTTATCTCGTGCTTTTTCGCTACACAGGGCATTACAGAAACCACTACGATCTTTTTAGGATCAATATTTTCTTTTTGAGCCCAATAAGTTTTGATTAATCCTCCTATAATTATTTGCGGCGACCTAACCGTTGTTAAATTGGGGATGAATTCAGGATAAAAAAACTCAACATATTTTACCCAGGCCGGACAGCACGATGTCATAATAGGCAGTCTTTTATTGGCTTTTATCCTTTCTATTATTTCTCTTGATTCTTCAAAGGTGGTAAAGTCAGCTCCGACTGAAGTATCAAAAACCTTGTCAAAACCCAGTTGTTTAAGAGCGGCTGCGATCTTTCCCGTCACCACCTTGCCATAAGGCAAGTTAAATTCTTCTCCTATACTGGTTCTGATAGAAGGGGCAAACTGCACGACAACATATTTATCTTTTTCTTTTAAAGGCTTTTCAATATCTTCAAACTCACCCACCCCTTCAAAAGCACCTCCCGGACAATGCATTATGCATTGTCCGCAATAAACACAGTCTTTTTTAGGATCTTTAGACGGAACTACCTGAAAAAGATGCCCTTTTTCCTTTATTTCCAAAAAACCGACTCCTTGCTTTTGGCAAACCTCAACACAGTTTCGGCAATCAATGCACTTAGAGCTGTCAAAAACAACGGCATCGCCGAATTGATAAACGGGATAATGGGTTTTTCTATCGGGGAACCGAGTGGTCTTTACATTATTTTGTTTGGCGAAATCAAGCAATCTGCAGTTAAACCTCCAGACACAATCAACGCATTCTTCCTTATGTTGAGCGAATATCAGCTCCAAATTAATCTTTCTGGCTTTTTTAACCTTTGCAGAGTCTGTTCTAATCTCCATTCCTTGCTCTACTTTTGTTGAACAAGCGGTATGAAGCCCTTTTCTTCCTTTAATTTCTATCGCGCAAATACGGCAATTAGCTTTTACTTCCAAATCCGGATGATTGCAGAGAGCCGGAATTTTAATTCCATTATTTTCCGCGGCTTCCAAAATTGTTTGCCCTTCCAGCGCCTTAATCTTTTTCCCGTTAATAACAATTTTAATATTATTATTCATTGAGTAGTTTTGTTGTTAATCCTTTAAAGGGGCCCGCTACACTCTTGCCTAAAGGGCAAAAACTGGTTTGCTCCAGGACAAAAAGAAAATCGCTTAACAATTTTTTGTCAATTTTCCCCTTCTTTAACATTTCCGCTATTCTATACACTCCTTCGCGGCAAGGCACGCATTTATCGCAATTTTCAGCCAGGAAAAAATCAATCCATTTCGTCATTAAGGCTAATAGATCTGTTTTTCCCTTATTAAGCACGATAATTCCTCCTATTCCTTTGATCTTGCGATTGAGCTCGCAAGATAATAAGATTTCGCCCGAAGCGCCTCCGCCGGCATGGACAAAGAAGTCAAAATCAGGCCAATTGCCGGTTTTTTTTAAAATTTCTTCAATTGTCAAGTCTTCCGGCAGTTCATAGTCTCCTTGATTTTGAATATGGCCGCTGATTGAATAGAAGCGAGTTTTTTTGTAATCTCCGGCCGCGATTTTGGCGACACAATAGAATGTTTCCAGATTATTAATCAAAGTAGGACAGCCCCAAAGGCCCGCTTGAGACGGAAAAGGAGGTTTTATCCTCGGTTCAGGGCTTTTTCCTTCTATAACCTCGCATACGCATGTTTCTTCTCCCGCCAAATATCCTCCTTTTTTCTTAAAAACAATAATGGGGGAGTCTCCTATAATTTTTTTTAGGGGTTTCTCGTATTGACGGAAGTAATCTTTTCTAAGATAGATATAGGCGCAGCTGTTATTGATAGTCTCAAGAGCTATTTTTACCCCTTTAACAACCTCTCCCAGATAATTCTTTAGAATAAAACCATCTTTGGAAATACCCGGCTCTCCTTCTGAACCATTGCAAATAATATATTTCTTTTTGGCCTTGGCATTCTTAACCGCCTCCCATTTTAAGCCGGTTGGGAAGGCGGAACCGCTTCTGCCTAAAAGATTTTCCTTTTTAAGTTTGGAGATAATACCCATAATGTTCCAATTCTACCATAAAACAAAAACCAAAGAAAATGTCTTTGGTTTTAACAACAGCAGTCGGAGAGCCGGGATTTGAACCCGGGATCTCCTCGTCCCGAACGAGGCGCCCTAAGCCGCTAGGCCACTCTCCGCGGTTGGTTCCGTTCCATATGGAAGACGGCTAACTGACCCAATATTTCTTTTTTGTCATTGCATCTTTCTTTATTTCCAGCTTTTCTCTTTCTTTTATAGCCTTTTTAGCAGTCTTAATGATTTCTTTTTCGGCCATTTCCCCTATCTTCCTCACACTTTTTTCCAAATATTTTTTAGTATTCGCCTTGGGGTTGTCTATGACTTCTCCCAATAAAATGTCAAGAATACATCCCACCTTGGGTCCCGGCTTGATATTCAATATCTTCATTACGTCTCCGCCTGAAATCTTAAGCCTTTTGACTGAAATGGGATCTTGCGAAACTTTTTCAATGATATATTTTAAATGTCTTAACTTGTAAGGCTCTGCTTTGGGAACACCCGAACCTATTCTGTCCGCCATTCTGACTTGAAGAAGTTCATCCATATTTTCAGGCCCCGCCCTGCGCACAAGCCTTCTGACCGAGGCCTCCGAAACTTCTCCCACATTGTAGTAAAAAAGATGAAAACGAACCAATTTAGTTATTTTTTCAATGTCTTTTCTTGAAAACTTAAGGCGGTTAAGAATTTGAATGGTCATTCGCGCTCCTACAATTTCATGATTATAGAAAGTAGAGTCCAGACCTTCTCCCTGCTTGACCCTTGGTTTGGCCACATCATGCAACAGGGAGGCTATACGAACATATTTATTGAAACCCTGTTCAGCCGCATATTTCAGAGACATTATCAAATGTTCATACACTCCGTAAGCATGGTGCTTGTTTTGGCCCACTCCATAGCCTTCTTCCAGTTCCGGAATAATGTATTTTAAAAGGCTTAATTCCCGCAAAAGCTCTATACCATCGGCCGCCCTCTTATCCATAATAATCTTCATTAATTCTTCCTTTATTCTTTCTTTGGAAATAGCTTGAAGCCATGGAGCGTTTTTCTTAATGGCCTGCGCTGTTTTTGGCTCAATTTTCCAATCTTTTCCTAAGACAATGGACAGCCTGACGGCTCTCATCAGCCGTAACGCATCTTCACTGAAACGATCTTCGGCTTTTCCTACCGTTTTAATGATCTTCTTTTTTAAGTCTTCTTGTCCCTTGAAAGGATCAATAATTTTTGTTTCGCCTCTTATTATTTCTTGTTTTATATTACATTCTTCACAGCTTAGAGCCATGGCATTCACCGTAAAGTCCCTTCTTGCCAGGTCTTCTTCTATGGTCTTGGCAAATTTGACAGAGTCGGGATGTCTCTTATCGGTATATTTTTCATCTATTCTGTAAGGAGTAATCTGGATTTCTTTTAACTTAGGGTCGTCGCTTCCGGTTAAGACGGTTACCGTCCCAAACGCATTGTCGCTAAAGGTTTTTGGAAAAAGTCCAATGATATTTTCCGGACTCGCGTTTGTAGCGATATCCCAATCTTGAGGCTCTGTTTCGCGTAACAGATCACGCACACAGCCTCCAACCAAAAAAGCCTCTATGCCCTTTTTTCGGAGCTGATTCAAAACATTGATAACCTCTTTTGGAATTTGCATACACCTATATTATCTTAAAAACTTGTTTTTTTCAATTATTTAAGTAATATGGAAACAAGATATCCCGGTTCTTCGTTTAAAAGCTGAACACCTGCGTTTTGCCCCCGTGGTGAAATGGATATCATGCCGGTCTTCGGAACCGTTGTTGTGGGTTCGAATCCTACCGGGGGCACAGACTGATATATTTTATATTCATCTACGCCGTTAAAAAAGACTCACAAAAGCACTCATTACTCCTTTAAATAAAACAAATATGGCAAAAACTGACAAAATAGGGAAAAAACTTTTATTTATTTTTTTACCTTTGTTATTATTTTTTGCAGCTGCCCATGCCCAAGCAGCCGGCCTGGTGCCATGCGGCGGTGACACGGAACCGGCTTGCGAATTCTGTCATCTTTTTGTAATGATTGAGAGAGTTATTGATCTTGTCCTTTTCACCTTGGTACCCCCAATCGCCGTATTAATGCTGGCAATAGGCGGGGGAATGTTCTTTTTCGCGAGCGGCAATCAAGAGCTTTTGGGAAAATCCAGGCAATTGTTATGGAGCGTTGTTATCGGACTGATAATCATTTATTCGGCATGGATTCTTATCGGTATGTTCCTGTCCATTATCGGGGTAGCCCAAACAGAATTCGGCAGCGCGATTAAAAACTGGTTTAATATTGATTGTCCAATATAGCCCATATACTATAAAAAGGGTGTGCGATAATATCGTGCTTAATTTTTTTGTTTTGCGAAAATTTATAAACATAATCAAACTAATATTATGATAATATTACAAGACGGGATGGACACGTGAAATTAGGCATATTGCATTAAAAGAATTATTGAGGCCCCGTTAGCTCAACTGGTAGAGCAGGAAGCTCTTAACTTCAAGGTTGGGGGTTCAAGTCCCTCACGGGGCACTATAATGTTTTACATTAAAAATATTAATTGCCATATTGCCTCTACAGAAACGTTAAAACAAGCTGAAAAAAGACAAGGGCTTTCTTTTTTATTAAAAAAGTATTAGAGTATAAGAAATTATGTTAACTCAAGAAGAAAAAGAAAAAATTATTTCTGAGCACAAGCTCCACAAAATGGATACCGGATCTCCCGATGTCCAAATAGCTTTATTAAGCGAAGAAATACAAAGACTTCTCGGCCATTTAAAAAAACACTCCAAGGATTTTCATTCCAAAAGGGGATTGTTAAAAATGGTTTCTCAAAGAAGAGCTCTTTTAAGATATCTGAAAAAAGAGAATACGAGGCGCTATAACAGTATTATCAAAAAAGTCGGGCTTAAGAAATAATCATCTGTTATTTTCTATAGCTTGCTTTTGTTAAAAGGTTAAAATGTCAACAAAAATAATTGCTTCTGTTAAGCACAAAGAACAAAGAATAGGGGTTTTGATTGATGTCCAAAATCTTTATTATTCTGCCAGAAATATTCATCATTCAAAAGTTAATTTCCAAGAGGTTCTTAAAACAGCTGTCAGTCAAAGAAAACTAATAAGGGCGTTCGCCTATGTTATAAGGACTAAAACCGGCGAAGAAAAGCCTTTTTTTGAAGCCCTGACTAAACTTGGCATTGAGACCAGGGATAAGGACTTGCAAGAATTTTATGGAGGAATGAAAAAGGCTGATTGGGATGTGGGGATAGTAATAGACGCCATTAAAATATCTCCGGGGGTAGATGTTATAGTTCTCGCTTCAGGGGATGGAGACTTTATACCATTAGTGGAATATCTGAAAAATCAAGGCAAAAGAGTGGAAGTAATGGCTTTTGGAGGTTCTTCTTCTTCGCTTTTGAAAGAAATATGCGACGAGTTTATTGATTTGGGGAAAAGCTCTAAAAAATATTTAATTAAAAAATAGTATAAAAACAGCTGTTTTAACAGCTCTATAATAAATGAAAGAACAACAATTTGAATTAAGCATCAACAACCAACCTCTTAAAATTAAGATAAACAATTGGGCCGAACAAGCCAATGGCAGCGTAATGGTTCAATATGGAGATACTGTAATTTTAGCCACTTGCGTTATATCAGACCGCCAGAGAGAAGGAATTGATTTTCTTCCTTTATCTGTTGAATATGAAGAAAAATTCTACGCAGCCGGTAAAATCTCCGGCTCGCGCTATCTAAGAAGAGAGGGGAGGCCATCAAACGAAGCAGTTATCAACGCGCGGTTGATTGACAGGGTTATCCGCCCGCTTTTTCTCCAATCTATAAGAAACGAGATCCAGGTGGTAATCACCTGTCTTTCTTGGGACGGGGAAAATGACCCGGATGTTTTAGGATTAATAGGAGCTTCTTTAGCTTTAGCCATTTCCGATATTCCATGGAACGGACCCTTTGGAGCCATGAGAATAACCCAAAAAAATGGTGTGTTTGGTCTTAATTCCACTTATAAAGAAAGGGAAGATGCCGGATTGGATCTGTTATTGACCGGCGTTGAAAGAAACGGGGATATATTAATCAATATGGCGGAAGGACAGGCAAATGAAGTCGGCGAAGATGTTGTTAACGAGGCTCTAAATCAAATTATTCCCTGGCTAAAAGACCTTGTATCTTTCCAAAAAAAGATAGTGGAGGAGATAGGAAAACAAAAAATGGTGATTGATCTTCCTTTTTCCGACCAGAGTATGAAAGCCGAAATTCAGAAAATCTTAGATCTAAAGCTGGAAAAAGCTCTTTACCAGAAAGACAAGAAAGCAAGAGCTGAAGCTCTCCATAATATAAAACAAGACTTGATTTTCTACACCGAGGAGAAATACCCGGGAGAAAAAAAGGTTGGATATGCTTTAGAAATTTTAGAGAAAAATATAGATGATATCATCCATAAGAACATACTTGAGTCGGAAAAAAGAGTTGACGGACGTAAGATAGACGAGGTCAGAAAAATTGACGGGGACACAGGGGTCTTGCCCAGAACTCATGGTTCGGGACTTTTTAGCAGAGGAAGCACCAGGTCTTTATCCACACTAACATTGGGACCTCCGGGCGATCATTTGCTTTTGGAAGGAATGGAAGTAGCCGGTAAAAAAAGCTTTATGCACCATTATAATTTTCCTCCTTACTCAACGGGGGAAGTCAAGCCAATGAGAGGGCCTGGCAGAAGGGAACTGGGGCATGGAACATTGGCGGAAAAGGCTCTTTTACCTCTCATCCCTGACTCTGTCCAATTCCCTTACACTATCAGAATAGTGTCGGAAATCCTTTCTTCCAACGGATCCTCTTCTATGGCATCCATATCTTCATCTTCTTTAGCTTTAATGGACGCCGGGGTGCCGATTAAAAGACTTGCTACGGGAATTGCCATAGGAATGGCCAGAGATAATAATAATTATAAGATATTGACCGACATCCAGGGTCCGGAAGACCACTATGGCGATATGGATCTTAAAATAGCCGGAACCAGAGAAGGCATAACCGCTATTCAAATGGATGTAAAAATTGACGGTATTGACTTAAAAATGTTTGAAGAGGCTCTTCAAAGAGCAAAAAAAGCCAGGGAACAAATATTGGACAGTATGGAAAAAATTATAAGTAAGCCAAGACCCGATCTGTCTCCTTTTGCTCCCAGAATCTCAACTCTACAGATTAACCCGGAAAAAATCAGAGATGTTATCGGTCCGGGCGGCAAAATGATTCATGCCATCACTGATGAATGTGAAGTAGAGATTGATGTTGACGATTCCGGCAAAGTTTTTGTTACGTCCGTATCTAAAGAAGGGCTTGAAAAAGCGACCAGATGGATTAAAGATATTACTCGAGAAATCAAGGTGGACGAGATTTTTCAAGGAAAGGTTACGAGAATCTTGAATTTTGGGGCAATGACGGAAATTTTGCCCAACAAGGAAGGGCTAATTCATATCTCCAAGCTTGCCCCGGGTAGAGTGGAAAAGGTGGAAGATATAGTAAATGAAGGAGATGTCGTCTCTGTTAAGGTTCTTTCAATAGACAAGCAAGGACGCATTGACTTGTCTTTATTGAAAGTGCTTAAAAAAAATTAGTATATTTTTATGGAGGAAAAAAAAGAATTTCTCAAAAGAAAAGAAGTTAAAACAATGCAAAAAGAAATTGCGCGACTTCAGGAAGAAAAAACAAAAGAAGAAAGAGAAAGAATAGCCGGTCTGGATGTTACGCACAAAACAACAGAACCCTCCGCCAAAAAGGAGAAAGTAAAGAAAGGGAAGTTGGTAGAAAAACTATCCAAAAAGATAAAAGAAAAGCGGGGAGTTAAGATAGGGGTGGAAAAAGTTGAAGAACAGAAACTAAAAATAAAAAAGCAAGAAGACCTGAAAGCCACGAAGAAAGAGCAAGAAGGGACACAAGACATTAGAAAACAGATAGAATATATAGAGCAAAAAGGAGAGAAAATTCTTAGAGATCAAATAGAAAAGATGGAGAGAAAAGAGCAAGAAGAACAAGAAATCATAACGGAGGAGAAGCCCAAAGAGTCTATAAAGCATACAAAGCAAGAGGCAAAAAAGAGTCTTAAAGAGCAGATAGAATATATAGAGCAAAAAGAAAAAGAGAGTCTTAAAGAGCAAATAGAGCAAATAGAGCAATTAGAGCAAAAAGAAAAAGAGCAAAAAGACGAAGTAATAAAAAAGGATCATATAGGGCAAAAAGTGCCGGCAGAGAGCTATAGCAAACAAGAGTATAAAGAAAAGGAAACAGCAGATATAACTCCGACTCCCCAGCCATTGCTGACAGAAATAAGCGACAGGAAAAAAGCATTGGAAGTTCAAAAAACCGCTCTTCAAGAAAAAAAGGACCAGTTTAAAGAAACTCTTACAGCAATTCTTTTAAAAGAAGAAAAGGTTGAAGAGAAGGAAAGAGAAGTTGAAGAAAGAGAGAAGGCCGCCGGTTCGGCCAGAGAAAGAAGAGAAATAGAGCAAGAAAGATGGGAAGTGGAAAAACACCGCCAAAAAATAGAGCAAGAAAGATGGGAAGTGGAGAAAGAAAAAGAAAATACCGACAGTCTTTTAAAAAAAATCAAACAAGATTTGCGGAAAATCATTGAAAAAGAAGAAGAATTGGAAGCAAAAAAACAAGAAGAAGAAGCAAGAATTAAAGAAAAGGAATTGATTGATAAAGAACTTAAAAAAACACGGGAAGTTCTCCGACAATTGGAAGTTCAAAAAACCGCTCTTCAAGAAAAAAAGGACCAGTTTAAAGAAACTCTTACAGCAATTCTTTTAAAAGAAGAAAAGGTTGAAGAGAAGGAAAGAGAAGTTGAAGAAAGAGAGAAGGCCGCCGGTTCGGCCAGAGAAAGAAGAGAAATAGAGCAAGAAAGATGGGAAGTGGAAAAACACCGCCAAAAAATAGAGCAAGAAAGATGGGAAGTGGAGAAAGAAAAAGAAAATACCGACAGTCTTTTAAAAAAAATCAAACAAGATTTGCGGAAAATCATTGAAAAAGAAGAAGAATTGGAAGCAAAAAAAGGAATTACGGGGAATATCTCCGCCGCAATAAATCAAAAAGGCGCGGCGGAAAAAGTTGAAGAAAGCGGTTCTAATATAATGGAGAAAAAAGACTACGAGGAAAGTGCGAAAGAGACAATGGAGAAAAAAGACTACGAGGAAAGTGCGGAAGAGACAATGGAGAAAAAAGACTATAAAGAGGGTGCGATTGAAGAGGTAACTGTCGGAACGAAAGACGAAGAAAAAACGGAGCCATTGGTTGAAGAAACTGAAATAATTGAGAAAAAGCCTCAAATATCAGGCAAAACAGAAGCGGAAAGCCCGGATACTGGAAAAAGTGGATCGGAAACCAGAGAAAAGAACATTTTACCCTTGCAAGACAAGGGAGTTGTGAGATTAAGAGAAACTATGTCTTCTCTCCAAAAAAAGGAAGAGATTGAAAGAAAAAAATTTTTAGAAAAAATCTACGGCAAAGGAGGAGAAACGGAAGAAGATATCCTCCAAGAAGACGCACAACTTGAAAAACCTCCCATTATTCATTCTCCGGCAAGACCTTCTAAGATAAAAAGGTTTTTGGTGCGCTTTCTAATTCTACTTATGATTCTCGGTATTTTGGCCGGGCTGTTCGGTATATGGTATCAATATTGGTATTCTGAATTTAAAATTCCTTATCATTCTTCGCTTTTACCTCCTGCGCAAGATGAGCCTAAACCTGCAACAGGCGGGGAAAGTTTGATTCCCGTTGTAGCCGTGGAAATTTTAGAAATAAATAATATTGAAGAAATAAGCAGCCAAATTGCCAAATTATTGCAAGAAAAAACCTTTGAAGAAATGTTCACCGGAATTATTGTCAAAGATTTAACGCAAAACAAAGTGATTGGTTTGAAAGAATTTTTTGGAGCAGTAGGGATAATAACTCCTGAAAATTTTTATCAAAGAATGGATAATGATTTTACTTTATTTGTTTTTTCTTCAGAAAGCGGACAAAAATTAGGGTTTATCTCTAAAGTTAAAGAGTTTGAAGGTTTTCGGGAGATAATACTTAATTGGGAAACAACGATAGAAAATGATACAAAAGAATTTTTTAATATTTTAGGTGATAAAGAATTAGCTGTTAATTCTTTATTCCAAGAATTTGAACATTTAAATGAAACTTTTCGCTATCACGCTTTTCAGGAAGAGTTACTTGGCATTGCTTGGGCCGCACCAAAAGATTATTTTATATTCACATCTTCATACGAAAGTATGATTCAGACA
>CBDVAW010000020.1:0-12052 GCA_965372095.1 uncultured bacterium | reverse complement strand
AACGGAAAGGTCTATCGCGTAAAGAAGTTTATTGCTTAAAACATACAATATGTCTTTACTGTCGTCAAAAAAGATCTCAGAATCATTAACTCTCTCCAGATCCACAATATTTATACCATCTCTATTGTCAATCTCTATTATTTTTATAGAATTTCCAATTGAGAGAATAAGATAATAGGGCGTGTACCAATAAACCGAGTTTATTTTTTCTGAAAAACGGGTCAAGAACAGTTGTTCATATTCTTTCTTTCTTGGGATAGAGGAGTGATCTTCCAAGAAAAAAATCCCCACTTCATAATTATTGAAATAAGCTATTTTTTTAAAGTCTGGAGATGTTTTAAAATCATTTATTGTGCCTTCAATCCGTAGAAAACTTTTTGAGTTTTCATCTAAAACATAAACAGTCTGATCTTCCTTCAATAAAATTTTCAGCAGATCGTATACTAATTCATATTCCGACTCTTTATTTATCAATAACGGCTCAATGCTAAGATTTTTAATAATTTTTCCGGAAAAATCACTTTGGTGAATTAATCCTTCTAAAGAAAGCCATAATATACTATCGTCAACTATAATATAATCAACTATGTTTTCTATAATGGTCGGAAAACTTTTCTTTTCATCTAATATGCCGGAAACAAGAGTTGTCGTATTTTCTATATCTTTGGTGAAGAATATCTTTTGATCATCTGCCGGTGAAAAGGAAACATTTTGGATGTCAGATCCCAAGAAATCCAATGATATTAAATTGGTTTCTTCTATTGTTTGCTCAGAAAAAGCAGATGTTGTATTGTTGGGGGGCGTATTAATAATGGATTGCGAAGACAATATTAAAACAAAATATCTTATTCCTTCCTTTGTTTCAGTTTTCAATAATACTCTTTCATTATCTGGCGACCAGTCAATGTTGACTATTTTGTTTATTGGATATAAAAAATTTTGGTATGAAGCAAGTATTTTTTTCTCGGAAGTTTTTATATCCAGTAGTTCCAGGTTCCATTTTTGCCCGGATGATTTTTGAAGGATCATTTTCTTTTTATCGGGAGAAACAAAAAAATCTTGGATATTATTGTCCAAGAAAGAAAAATGCGGAGATTGCGAAATTAAAATAATATTTGTAGCGGCTGCAACTTCTTTTTCTTTTATTTCCAAAGTTTTTTTCCAAGTATGATAACCGTCTTTTTTAATTTCTATAATATATTTCTGAGGAAGGAGATTTTCAAAAAGGACGGAATTAAATAAAAATCCGGTTTTCTTTTCAAACTCTTTATCAATATATATTTCAGAGTTTTTAGGTAGAATTTTTAAAAAAAGTCCTCCGACCTCAACAATTTTTTTTGTATTCCAATCAATTCTGTAGCCCAGAGAATAGAAAACAGTTGAAGGGCTGACTATTAAAAAAATAATAATTATTACCCATAATATGATGATTTTTTTATTTTTAGTCATAAAAATTATTAAAGATAGTTTATTTTAAAACAAATATAACGGACTGGCAACAACCTAAAAGCATATATTAAGTGCTTTAAGCCGTATTGCAAAATAAGAGAATTTAAGTTAAGCTAAAATTAAAACAACCAATCGTTTATGGAAAAGTTTGTTATTCAAGGGGGAAAACCGTTAAATGGGATTATTGAAGCGAGGGGAGCTAAAAATGCCGCTTTCCCCATATTGGCCGCTACCTTATTAACTTCAGAAAGTTGTGTAATTGATAATTTACCGTTGATTGAAGATATTTTTCGTTTTATTGAACTTTTAAAAAGCATTGGAGCAGAAGTTTCTTGGCTTGGGGAGCGAACAGTTGAAATAAGGGCTAAAAACATAGACCCGACCGGGATTAAGAAGTGTACAATGTCAAAGCTTCGCGGGTCAGTTCTTCTTTACGGGCCTCTTTTGTCGCGTTTTGGCAAGATAGAATTTCCTCAACCGGGAGGCTGTTTAATTGGAGCCCGGCCGATTGATACTCATATAGACGCCTTTATGCAAATGGGCGCTAAATGTATAATTGGTCAAGAATTGTGTGCGTTTGAGTTAAAGCCGAAAAGAAAAGTTCATACAGAAATAATTCTAAATGAATTCAGCGTCACGGGGACAGAAAATGTATTGCTCTTAGCAAGCCTTTTGCCCGAGAAAACCGTTATCAAAATAGCCGATCAGGATTATCAGGTGCAAGAATTGTGCAGATTTTTAAAAAAAATGGGAGTCATAATAAAAGGAGAGGGCACTCATACCATTACGGTAAAAGGGAAAAGAAAACTTACGGGCGCGAAGCATTGTTTAATGTACGATCCGATTGAGGCCGGCACCCTGATAATCGCCGCGGCAGCTTCAAGAGGTACGGTTGTGGTAAAAAATGCAGAATTATCTTTTTTAAGTCTTCCCCTAAAAAAATTAAGAGATTCCGGGGTTCCTCTTGAGGTGATCGGTAAAAATTCTTTAAAAGTGAAACCGTGGAAATCTTTGAAAATAGGCAAAATACAAAGCTTTATTTATCCGGGCATCCCGTCTGATCTTCAATCCATTTTTGGAATTTTAGCAACCCAAGCAAACGGACTTACCTTGATGCACGATCCATTATATGAGGGGAGATTAAAATATTTAGAGGAGCTTGCTAAGATGGGCGCAAAAATCATTTTTGCCGATCCTCATAGGGCTATTATTGAAGGACCTGTTGAACTACACGGAACAGATTTAAGAACATTAGATTTAAGAGGAGGAGCCTCATTTATTATTGCAGGGCTTATAGCTAAAGGAAAAACAGTTATTGATAATATTTATCAAATAGACCGCGGGTATGAAAAGATTGAAGAAAGATTGTGTAAATTGGGAGCTGACATAAAAAGAATAAAAGATTAAATATTTAATTTCGCGAGATCAAGACCAAAAATTATGTTTACATTTATTAAAAAACTTGGCATTGATCTGGGGACTTGTAATTCTCTGGTTTTTGCTCCCAAAAAAGGAATAGTTTTAAGAGAACCGTCAGTGGTGGCTGTTTCTGTGGATGAAAACAGAATTTTAGCAGTTGGGAATAAAGCCAAAGAAATGACAGGGAGAACTCCGGAAACCATTAAGGTTTATCGTCCTTTAAGAGATGGTGTAATAGCCGATTATAGGGTAACATTAGCAATGATAAAATATTTTATAAATGAAACAGCCGGCAAATTCAAATTTTTAAAACCCGAATTAATGATAGCCGTGCCGGCGGGCATTACTTCTACCGAAAGAAGGGCCGTAATAGAAGCGGCCGTTTCGGCGGGAGCTAAGGCCGCTTATGTGGCGAAAGAGCCAATTTTAGCGGCTATAGGAGCGGGCATTCCCATTAATTCTTGTTCGGGGCATATGATTGTTGATATTGGAGGAGGAACATCGGAAGTCGCCATCATTTCTTTGGGAGGAATAGTCACTTCCAGTTCTGTCAGAGTGGCCGGGGATAAAATGGATATGGCAATTTCCGATTACATAAAGAAAAAACACAATTTGGCTATTGGTGAAAAAACAGCGGAAGAAATTAAAATAAAAATAGGAACTGCTTTGCCCGAAAAAGAGGAAAAGATTCTTGAAATTAAAGGACGTGATTTAATGTCGGGACTTCCAAGAACAATAAAAATTTCTTCCAACGAAATTTGCGAAGCAATATCAGAACTTCTTAGTGAAATTACGCAAGCAGTTAAAAGTGTTTTAAGAGATACTCCTCCGGAGCTTTCATCGGATGTTATGGATAAGGGAATAATTGTTTCCGGCGGAGGAGCCTTGCTTAATAATATTGACGAACTGATAGCCCGTTCAACAGGAGTGCCGTGTTTTATAGCGGAAGAACCTTTATTGTGCGTTGCCAAGGGGACAGGAGTGGTCTTAGAGAATCTTGAAGTATATAAGAAAAGCATGATGTCTAAGAAAATAACACATAATGCGCAATATAGAATATGAAGTATTCCAATAGTAAAATCGCATCAAAAAATATAAAAATAGTTTTATTTTGAGATTTTCATATAGATAAAGCGCTCATATTAAATATAACTTATATTTTATATTTTATGTTCTATGATCCTTGGCCATAAAAAACAATGGAATATTTTAAAAAGAACGGTGGAGGCGGGGAAATATGCTCATGCGTATTTGTTTTCCGGAGAGCCGCAGATTGGCAAAAAAACAGTAGCCTTGGAATTTATTAAACTGCTTAATTGTCAATGCAACGACACAAGGAACAGGCCTTGCAATACTTGCCGTTCGTGCCGGGATATTCAAAAACAGCATCATCCGGATTTAATTGTTATTGAGCCCCAGGGATCCACTTCTCGTTACGCAACTGGTAAAAAAAATGTTTCTGACGAAGCATCATCAACTAAAAAAGAAATTAAAATTTCACAAATTAGGCGGCTCCAATGGCAATTATCGCTTCATTCTTATTCTGCTCCTTTCAAAATAGCCATATTGAACGAAGCTCATACTTTAAATTTAGAGGCCGCCAGCGCTTTTTTAAAAACTCTTGAAGAGCCGAAAGGGAAAACAATAGTTATTTTAATTACCCCTTATCCTGAAATGATGCTGACTACTATTTTGTCTCGGGTTCAGATGATCAAATTTTATTCGGTTGATCTGTTGGAAATTGAAAATTATCTTATAAAAAAGGGCTTTTCAAAAGAAAGGGCTCGCGAATATGCTTTTTTCTCACTGGGGAAACCGGGGAAGGCTATTAATTATTTGACAAATTCTCAGACGCTGCGCGATAGAGAAGACAAGATTCGAGAATTAGCTAAAATCATTAATTCAGATTTAGCTTATCGCTTTCAATATGCCAAAGAATTAAGCCAGAACTTCCAAGTTCTCCAAGATGTTTTAGATGTTTGGTTAAATTGTTTCAGAGCAGCATTGTTGTCGAAAATCAGAGCAGAGAAGTCCAGTATATTTGCAATTGATTTTTCAAAATATTCCATAACGCGCCTTAAAAGCATTTTGGATCTTATTCAAAAAACAAACTTTTTACTTTTTTCCACCAATATCAATACAAAATTGGCTTTGGAAATATTGATGATAGAAATATAATTAATACGAACCTTAAGGTTTATTTATCAACCAAACCTAAGCGAAACTATTAAAGGTGAGCGAGGGTAAAATAATATGTATCAAGAAATTATAAAAACGATTGAACCGGAGCTGGAAAAGACCATAAAATTCTTAGAGGGAGAATTAATGAAAATTCGCACCTCCCAAGCTTCGCCGTCTTTGGTTGAGGATATAATAGTCAATTGTTTTGGGTCTGAAGTCCCAATAAAACAACTTGGGGCTATTTCTTGTCCCGAACCGAGAAAAATCGTTATTCAACCCTGGGACAAGTCTTATTTAGAGCCGATAGAAAAAGCCTTAAATAAAACAAATCTTGGGATGAGTCCCATTGTTGATCAAGACTTAATACGTTTAATGTTGCCTATTTTAAGCGATGAGTATAGAAAAAATCTTTTAAATGTTTTGTCAGTGAAAGCCGAAGAGGCTCGGCAGACTGTTAGGCGTTGGAGAGAAGATGCCTGGAAAAAGATTCAGGAAGGGTTTAAAGAAAAAACCATAAGAGAGGATGATAAATTCAAAGCAAAGGACGAACTGCAGAAATTGGTTGATAAATATAATAAGAAAATAGAAGAGCTTAGAGAAAGAAAAAAAAGAGAAATTTCAGAATAAATTTTTTTAAGGCACCCCAAAATGTGTTGCGGCCAATATGAATTTTTTTGAAGCAGAACCGAAAAAATTTCGTATATCCAAGTGTCAACCGATGTCGCGAAGAAACGAGGATAATAATAAATCCACAACACATTAGCCGAAAGAGCGGAGCGATTTCGGCTAATTAAGAAATATAATACTTTAAATTAAATATCTATGTTATTAGCTTCTATCGTTTTCATTTTCCTTCTTGGTTTCTTAATTCTTATTCATGAATTCGGGCATTTCATCGCTGCAAAAAAATCCGGCGTGGAAGTTGAAGAGTTTGGGATTGGATTTCCTCCAAGAATTTTTGGCAAAAAGATTAAAGGGACTATTTATTCAATAAATTATATTCCGTTTGGCGGGTTTGTCAGGATACTTGGAGAAAACCCGGACAAAGAAAATCTAAAAAATCCAAAAAGTTTTTCCGGAAAACCTCCATGGATTAAAGCAATAATACTTTTAGCGGGGGTGTCTGCCAATATATTGATAACCATAATCATATTTTATTGTTTTTTAGGATTTAACGGGTTTCAGTCGTTGCAATTACAGTCTTTTGACTACCAATTTCCTTTTGGGACGCATAATAATAATGTTTTGGTTTCTATGGTGGCAGAAGAATCTCCTGCGGATATTGCGGGCATAAAGCCGTATGACCTGATAATTTCTTCCGGCGGCGAAAAGTTTGAGAATACAGAAATGTTCATCAATTTTATTAATGATAATAAAGGAACGGAAGTAAGTTTACTGCTTAAAAATTTAGACACGGGAGGAAACAGAGCAATAAATATAATACCAAGGATAATTCCCCCGGAAGAAGAGGGAGCTATAGGAGTAGCGGTTGTAAATGTCAGCCAATTAAAATATTCCGGTTATCCTGAAAAAATGCTTTCTGGAGTCCTTCATACTTTTAATATGGGGCATTTTACATTTTCTACATTTGGTCATCTGATAAAAACATCAGTGCAAGAAAAAACCATTAAACCACTGTCAAACTCTGTGTCTGGGCCGGTAGGGGTGCTGGCTTTTACCAAACTAAGTATGGAAAAAGGATTTTGGCAAGTTTTAAACTTAATGGCGGTGGTATCTCTTGGTTTGGCCCTAATCAATATCCTGCCAATTCCGGCCGCAGACGGCGGGAGACTGGTTTTCGTTATGTATGAAGTAATTTTTAGAAGAAGGGTCCCTAATAAAATAGAAAATAATGTTAATATTGTGGGGTTTTTCTTATTGATTCTTTTACTCGTATTGATTACTTACAAAGATGTTTTACAATTTAAAGATGTGTTATTCTAGTCTATGAAAAAAGATATTGAAAAAAAGGAACTAACTAAAAAATCAGAGGATTTTTCCAAATGGTATACGGAAATTATTTTAAAGGCGCGATTAGCCGATTACGCGCCCGTAAAAGGCTGTATGGTTTTTAGGCCTTATGGTTATGCTATTTGGGAGAATATACAGAAAATTCTTGACGATTGGATTAAAAAAGCAAATGTAAAAAATGCATATTTCCCTCTTTTTATCCCGGAACAACTTTTGAAGAAAGAAAAAGACCATATTGAGGGATTTTCTCCGGAATTGGCGGTCGTAACCATAGGCGGAGGAAAAAAGTTAGAAGAGAAATTAGTGGTCAGACCTACTTCGGAAACAATAATGTATGAGATGTTTTCTAAATGGATTGAGTCTTGGCGCGATTTACCTTTTATGGTAAATCAATGGTGCAATGTTGTTCGTTGGGAAAAAAGACCGCGCTTGTTTATAAGAAATATTGAATTTCTTTGGCAAGAAGGGCATACGGTTCATGCTTCAGAGAAAGAAGCTTTAAAAATGGTTGATTGGGCGTTAGACAGTTATATTAAGCTTTATCGTGAATTTTTTGCTATTGACGGCATAGCCGGTAAAAAGTCCGAATCGGAAAAATTCCCCGGAGCGGTTGATACCAATACTTACGAAATGTTAATGCCTGACGGCAAGGTCTTGCAAGGATGTACTTCTCACGATTTGGGTCGGAACTTCTCAAAGGCGTTTAATATTAATTTCATAGATAAAAATGGAGTAAGCAGAATACCGTGGCAAACAAGTTGGGGACTGTCCACCAGGAGTATAGGAGCTTTAGTAATGGCGCATGGCGATGATAACGGTTTAATAATCCCTCCTAAGATTGCCCCGGTTCAAGTTATTATCATTCCGGTTCTTAATATTAAAGAAAAAAACGCGCGAAACAAAATAGCGGGGAAGGTATATGATATTAAGAAAGATATGGAAAAAAACGGAATAAGAGTTGAAATAAGTGAAGATAATAATAGTTCTCTTGGCAGGCAGCTCAACGATTGCGAGCTTAAAGGAATTCCTTTAAAAATAGTGTTCGGTAGCCGTGAATATAGACAAAAGAAGGTTGTTTTAAGCAGAAGAGATAAATTAAGCGAGAAAGGGGAAGAGATTGGTTTTGCCGAATTATCTTCCGAGGTGATAAAAACATTAAAAGATATTCAGGATAATTTGTTTAAGAAAAGCAAGAAACATCTTAAAGAAAATATAAAGGAATGCGCCGACTATCAAGAATTTAAAGATATATTAAAAAAAGAGAAAGGTTTTATTAAGGCTTATTGGTGTGAAGACCCTAAATGTGAAGCTAAGATTAAAGAAGAAACAAAGGCTACTACGAGGGTTCTTCCGCGCGATTCCAAGGATGAAAAAGGAAAGTGTATTTATTGCGGCAAGGCGGCGGCAAGAAAGTGGATTTTTGCTCAAGCCTATTAGTGTTTGTCAACTTCAAACTTAATATCTTACCAGAACCGCATATTTTAATATTAGTATATAAAGATTATGTTTAATAAGATCTGGGGTAAAATTTCGCAAGACATAGCCATTGACCTTGGAACCGCCAATTCTTTGGTATATGTAAAGGGGCAGGGTATTGTTATAGCCGAGCCGTCTGTGGTCGCGATAAATCAAAAAACCGGTCAAGTTTTAGCTATTGGGTCGGAAGCAAAGAAAATGGTTGGGAGAACCCCCGCGCATATTATAGCTACGCGGCCATTGGTACAAGGAGTCATCTCTGATTTTGAAGTTACGGAACAGATGTTAAGATACTTTATTGAAAAAGTTCATAAAAGAAGATTCATTTTAAGTCCGAGACCGCGTGTGATAGTAGGTATTCCATCTGGAGTAACGGAAGTGGAGAAAAAAGCGGTTATAGATGCTTCTAAAAATGCCGGCGCTCGAGAGGTTTTTCTTATTGAACAACCAATGGCGGCTGCCATTGGAGCGCGTCTTCAGATTCAGGATGCGGGCGGTAATTTTATTGTTGATATTGGAGGAGGCACGACAGAGGTGGCGGTTATTTCTCTCGGAGGCATAGTTTTGTCAAAAAGCTTGAGAACGGCCGGAGATAAGCTTAACGAAGATATTATCAATTTTGGTCAGGAACAGTATAAAATATTAATCGGCGAAAGAACTGCTGAGAGAATCAAAATTAATATAGGTTCCGCGTACCCCCAGAAAGAGAAAAAAGAAATGCCTATGCGTGGAAGAAATTTAGTAACCGGATTGCCGGAAGAAGTCAGTATCTCGGGCGAAGAGGCGAGAAAAGCTCTTGAAAAGTCCGTCAAACAAATTGTTAATGAAATTAAAACCAATATTGAAGAAACCCCTCCTGAATTACTGGCTGACATTATGGCTAGCGGCATTCATCTGGCAGGTGGAGGAGGGCTTCTTAAAGGGCTGGATGTTCTAATTAAGAAAGAAACTAAAATACCAACTCATATAGTTGATGATCCGTTAACAGCCGTGGTTAGGGGAGCCGGTATGGTTTTGGAAAAATTAGACGAACTTCATGATGTTCTGGTAGAAACAGACAATGAAGCTCCTCTAAGCATATAAATAATAAATTAGATTTTATATAATGATTTCTAAAAAAGAAGTGGAACATGTTGCCGAGTTGGCCAGAATAGGCCTGACGAAGCGAGAAATAGAGAAATTTCAAAAAGAACTTTCCTTGATCTTGGATTATGTCGGTCAACTTAAAAAGGTTAATGTTAAAGGAATCCAACCTACGAGCCATTTTACTTTTGCCAAGAATGTTTTTCGCAAAGATGAAATAATTAAAACTTCTCCTGCTCAAGTAAAAAAAATAATAGACCAGATTCCCGACAAAGAAAAAAATTATGCAAAAGTGAAAACAGTACTGAAATAAATATTGTATTATTTTGCGTTATACGAATTAAATGGATATTCATAAATTAACAATTGTTCAAACTCGCCAAGGACTGATAAATAAAAAATTCTCGGCGGTGGAAATTGCAAAAGTTTTTATTGAAAAGATTAAAAAAAATAATCCTGATATTTTTGCCTATCTGACGGAAACTCCGGATTTTGCCATTTCCCAAGCTAAAGAAGTAGATAAATTAATCTCTCAAAAAAAAGATATTCCATTACTTGCCGGAATCCCATCAGCAATTAAAGATAATATTTTAGTGGAGGATATAAAATGTACGGCCGCGTCAAAAATTCTTAATGACTACATAGCTCCTTACGACGCAACGGTAATAAAAAAGCTCAAGTCTCAAAAAGCGGTTATATTGGGGAAAACAAATTTAGACGAATTTGCCATGGGGTCTTCCTGTGAACATTCGGCTTATGGCCCGACAAGAAACCCACATGATTTAAGCAGGGTTCCCGGAGGCTCTTCAGGAGGGTCTGCCGCGGCAGTTGCCTCAGATATGGCAGTTTATGCTTTAGGCTCTGATACGGGCGGTTCTATTCGTTTCCCGGCCTCATTATGTGGAGTCGTGGGACTTAAGCCCACATATGGTTCTGTATCCAGATATGGACTTATGGCTATGGCATCGTCGTTGGATCAGATAGGATCTTTAACCAAGACGGTTGAAGACGCTAAAATAGTTTTTAACGCTATAAAAGGGAAAGACCCACTAGATTCTACAAGCGTTGAGCAAAAAAGCGGCGAAGATGCAGAGTGCGATATTAAGAAAATAAAACTCGGCGTACCAAAAGAGTACTTTATTAAAGGAATGGATAAGGGTGTGGAAAAAAAGATATTAAGAGCGATTGATAAATTTAAAGCTTTAGGTGCTAAAATTGAGGAAATCAGTCTGCCCCATACAGAATATGCGTTAGCTGTATATTATATAATTATGCCGGCAGAAGTGTCCTCTAATTTAGCCAGATACGATGGGATAAGATACGGTTTTTCGGAGACGGAATCAGAAAGTCTTTTAGACACCTATCTGCATTCCAGGAATAAAGGATTTGGCGATGAGGTCAGGCGACGGATAATAATAGGAACATATTCTTTATCTGCGGGATATTACGATGCCTATTATTTAAGGGCTCAAAAAGCGCAAACATTGATTAGAAAAGATTTTAGCGAAGCGTTTAAAAAGGTAGATGCTATTCTGTCTCCCGTCTCTCCGGTTACCGCCTTTAAAATAGGTGAAAAAATAACAGATCCGTTAACTATGTATCTTTTTGATGTTTTTACCGTTGCGGTGAACTTGGCCGGCCTTCCCGCTATTTCTATTCCTTGCGGAAAGGTTAATAATCTTCCCGTTGGGCTGCAAATCATCGGCCCCGCCTTCAAGGAAAATAGAATTTTAAGCCTGGGGCAATTATTTGAACAAAATCAATAACCTTTTAGCTATGTTTAGCGCCAATATTAATCAAATAATAGACAATATTATCGCGTTGGATGTCAACGTAATAGTTGAAGCTGTTGCGAACTTCAAATTTGAACAAGTAATCGGATATATACTTTCACCGTTGGTGCAAGAAAAACTCTTTTGGATTAAATATATTTTTATTGCGGTTTCCGGCTTTTTTCTTATCTTCATTTTTTATGTTATTAAAAAAACATCCTATGTTAATGAACTTTTTTTAACTGATACGGAAGAATTTTTAAACTATAAAATTCAAGGAACAAAAAAAATGGCGAAACAGTGGAATAAATATTTAACCAGGCTTAAAATTGATAGTATGTCAGGCTGGAAGCTGTCTATTGTGGAGGCCGATACTCTATTGGATTCAATTTTGCAAAGAATGGGCATTGAGGGAGAAAATCTCAATGAAAAAATCGAAAATCTGAATGTTGAGATTGTCCCGAATATAAACAATCTGAAAAAAGCGCGTAGAATCAGTGAAAACATTATTCAAGATCCCGGTTATCATATAGAAATAAAAGAAGCGGAAAAAGTTTTAGAAATTTATGGCAATGTTTTTAAAAATTTAAAAGCATTTTAATTCATCGGGGGTCTTGATTTTATTTCTAAGATAAATTATTATAGATAATACGCAGCGGGGTAGAGCAGTAGTAGCTCGGGAGTCTCATAAGCTCCAGGCC
>CBDVAW010000019.1:0-12138 GCA_965372095.1 uncultured bacterium | reverse complement strand
ATAGGCCATATTGAAAAGATGTGGTCTTTTCTTGAGCAAGGCTACGATATTGTTATTGGCAGTCGTGATGACAAGGACGCTAAAGGAGCCCGCCAGGCCGTCCCACAGCCATTTTTTAAGAGATTATTGGGCAATGCGGGGAACTTGGTTATCCAGATTGTCGCGGTGAGAGGAATTTGGGATACGCAATGCGGCTTTAAGATATTTACCAAAAAAATAGTAGAAGACATTATGCCGCGAATGAAAATTAACGGATGGGGGTTTGATATTGAAATTTTGGCGGTGGCCAGGAGTATGGGGTATAGAATTGCCATTATTCCGGTATATTGGGTAAACAATCCCGAAAGCAGGGTAAGCTTAACAGGGTATTTAAAAACCTTTGTAGAAGTTTTTAAAATAAGATTAAATTTGATCAAAGGTGTTTATGGCAAAAAAGTTTAAATTTCCATCTGAATTGCGATTTGATCTGATGTCCAACGATTGGGTGGTTATTGCCACGGGACGGGCTAAAAGGCCCGATATGTTTAAAACAAAGAGAAAAACAGTAAAAGTATCTAAGAGGAACTGTCCGTTTTGCAGTCTCAGTGAAAAAGAAAAGCCCACACTTGTAATGATCAAGGGCAAAGAGATACCAATGGATAATGGAGTTCCAAAAAATTGGACCACAATTGTTATCCCAAATAAATACCCGGCTTTTATTCCTTATCCCCGTCTTGAACCAAGAAACGAAGGAGAATTTTACAAAACAATCAATGCGGTTGGATTCCAGGAAGTTTTAGTTACCAAAAGTCATACAAGACATATGGCTCTTCTTCCGGTTCAACACATAAAGGAGATCATAAGCGCTTATCGGTTGAGATATATCAGCTTAATGAATAAAGATTTTGTCAATCATATTTCCATTTTTCATAATCATGGGTCAGAGGCAGGGGCTTCTGTGGTTCACCCTCATTCTCAAATTATCACTACGCCGCTTGTTGACGCAGATGTTAAAAAAGCTTTTTTGAATGCTAAGAAATATTACCAAAAAAATAAACAATGCGCCTATTGCAGAATGAATAAATGGGAACAAAAAACAAAGAAAAGAATTATATTTGAGAATAAGGAATTTTTAGTTATCTGTCCTTTTGCCTCCAAGGCCGCGTTCCAGGTTATTATTTCTCCTAAGAAACATTCGCCTCACTTTGAACAAATAACAGAACAACAAAGAGAATATTTAGCGGAAGCTTTTAAAGTGGCTCTTTATAGTATTTATAAAGGATTGGGAGACCCCGCTTATAATTTTTATCTTCATACTGCTCCGGCCGATGGGAAGAAATATGAATATTATCATTGGCACTGGACAATTATCCCCAAAACATCAACTTGGGCGGGTTTTGAGATTGGTACGGAAATGGAGATTTCCACCATTGAACCAGAAAAAGCAGCCGAATATTTGAGAAAACAATAATTCAAGGAATAAATATTAACAGTTAAAAAAAACTTGCTCTTTTCTCTAAATAATAATAAATATAATATATAATAGGCATTAACTAACTAAACTATGCGTCAATACGGTCACCATCATCAAAAAAGGATTTTTGCAAAACGAGAATTTCGTCAAAGTAGAAGTAATTTAACAGGCCTTACTCTCATAGAACTCCTCATAGTTATAGCTATTATAGGGCTATTGTCCTCTATTGTGATTGTGAGTGTGAATAGTGCCAGAGAAAGGGCAAGATTAAGCAAGGGTCTTGAATTTGGCGCCGGTATTAAAAAAGCCTTAGGGGTTGATATAGTGGGCGAATGGAGCTTTGATAATGATGATGCTATTGATGACAGCGGTAATGGCAATAACGGCATTGTCTATGGAGCTATTTCTACTGATGGTATAATGAGAAGAGCTATGAGTTTTGACGGGGTTGATGATTATGTGGATTGTGGAGATCATGAAAGCTTGAATATTACGGGCGCGATTACAATTGAAACATGGATTAAGCCAGAGCCTGACCAAGAATATTGTTGGGATGGTCTGGAAGGAAATTATGGTGTAGCTAGTAAAGTAGAGGATTTTGCGGGTAGCACTAATTGGAGTTGGCAATTAAGGTATGGTTTATCTGTGAATTGTCACCTGGGCTTTCAATTCAATGAAGCAGGCGGAGGCGTTAAATCGGTTACGGCGCAACAAGACTTGATAAGCGGTAAGTGGCATCATATAGTAGGGACATTTGATGGAACGGATATTGAATTTTATTTGGACGGCAGTTTGAAAGATACTAATACTTTACTTGGAATAGAAGGTTATTCAAATAAACTTTTAATTGGCAATGAGGGTTGGGAAAATTATTTTAATGGAGCTATTGACGAATTTAGAGTTTATGCCGAAGCGCTTTCCGGACAAACAATCAAAGAACATTATTTGGCCGGCTTGGATAAGCCCCGAAAGGTTGTAAGAAAGTAAAAATGCCTTGTTATTAAATGTGTGGCGTTGAGCCATTTATATTATGCAACCATTAGTAGTAGCAAACTGGAAGATGAATCCACCCACTTTAGTGGAAGCTAAGCGTCTTTTTGGTTCAATCAAGAAGAGTGTTAACAAAAATAAGAAAGCAAAAATAATAATATGTCCGCCTTTCCCGTATATTTCTCAACTTTCAACCGACGCCGGGAATATATATTTAGGCGGGCAAAATTGTTCTTGGGAAAACAAAGGGTCTTTTACGGGAGAAGTTGCTCCCTTGACGCTGAAAAATATGGGATGCAAGTATGTTATTTTGGGCCATTCCGAAAGGCGGCGCTGGTTTGAAGAAAAAGATGAAATGATAAATAAAAAAGTCAAGAAAGCTCTTTCTCAAAAGCTTAGGCCTATTTTGTGTATAGGAGAAACCGGAGTAGAAAGAGAAAAAGGGAAAACACCTTCTGTTTTTCGTTCTCAATTGGAAAAAGGATTAGGCCAAAAACCTTATTTGAAACAAAATCCATTTTCTGATGAGAAGAATTTAAAAACAAAAATTAACAATAGGGAAATTAAAGATATAATTATTGCATATGAGCCGATTTGGGCTATCGGGTCGGGGAAATCTTGTGAAATAAACGAGGTGATGAGTATGGGCTTATTAATCAGAAAAATAATCGGCGAGTTTTATAATAGCCAAACAGCTCAAAAAGTTAAAATTATTTACGGAGGCAGTGTAAATAGCAAAAATGCCCGGGCTTTAATTTATGATGCCGAAATGGACGGGCTATTGATTGGGGGAGCGTCTTTAAATCCTAAAGAATTTGCCAAAGTTATCAACGAAGTAAATTAGTTATTAAAATAAATTATGAATTCTTCAGAAATCCGCCAGCTTTATCTGGACTTTTTTGAGTCTAAACAACATTCGGTAATACCGAGCGCTTCTTTGGTTCCTGAAAACGATCCCTCGTTGCTTTTTACCAATTCCGGTATGTCTCCGCTTGTGCCTTATTTATTGGGCGAACAACACCCCGAAGGAACGCGTTTGGTCAATAGCCAGAAATCTTTTAGGGCGGAAGATATTGAAGAGGTTGGAGATAACCGTCATAATACTTTTTTTGAAATGCTTGGGAATTGGTCGCTTGGAGATTATTTTAAAGAGGACCAGCTTAATTGGTGGTTTGAATTTTTGATTGAAAAATTAAAATTGGATCCTGAAAGACTTTATCAAACCGTATATACCGGCAATGGCCATGTAGAAAAAGATGATGAGTCCATTGAAATTTTAAAAAAGATTTATAACAAATATGGGGTGGACGTTTTAGAAGGGCCTGAAACAAAAGAGGCAGATCAACCGGGCTTTAGAGAGGAAGTTGATTTTAATAAATATAGGATTTTTGCCTATTGTAATGAAAACTGGTGGAAAAGGGGAGATGCTGTCGGCGAGTTGGGAGGGCCTGATTCGGAAACGTTTTATGATACCGGTAAAGAACATAATCCTGCGTTTGGCAAACATTGCCATCCGAATTGCGAATGCGGCAGATTTATAGAAATAGGCAATTCTGTTTTTATGCAATATCAGAAAACCGAATCTGGCTGGAAGCCGTTGAAAAATAAAAATGTTGATTTTGGCGGTGGGTTGGAACGGATAACAATGATTGTCCAAAATAAGGATAATATCTTTGAAACAGATCTTTTTATAAACATAATAAATAAAATAGAAGAATTATCCGGGAAAAAATACAGAGAGAATATACAATCTTTTGAGGTTATAGCCGACCATCTCAAGGCAGCAGTTTTTATTATGGGCGACGACAAGGGGATAGCTCCTTCCAATGTTGATCAAGGCTATATAGCGCGCCGTTTGATCAGAAGGGCGATACGCCATGGTAAACAGTTGGATATTAGAAAAGGCGCATGGATTGAAGAGGTGGCGAACATTGTTGTAAGTGATTACGCAGATGTTTATCCGGAGTTGAGTAGAAACCTTGATTTTATATCCGAAAATTTAGAAAAAGAAGAGAAAAAATTCATTAAAACACTGGAAAAAGGATTAAAAATATTGGAAAAATATAGTTCTATGGAGAAAGAGATTACTGGCAACATGGCTTTTGATTTGTATCAGACCTATGGTTTTCCTATTGAAATGACAAAGGAAGAAATTGGGAAAAAAGGAAAAAAAATTATTAAGGAAGCAGAGTTTGCGCAAGCTCTTGTTGAGCATCAAAAACTTTCCCGCACGGCTTCAGAAGGCAAATTTAAAGGCGGTTTGGCGGATACAAGTGAGAAAACAAAAAAATTACATACCGCTGCGCATCTTCTTTTAGCGGCCTTGCGCAGGACTTTAGGTGATCATATAAAACAAAAAGGATCTAATATTACTTCTGAACGCTTACGATTTGATTTTTCTCATCCGGAAAAAATTACTGATCAACAAATAAAAGATGTTGAAATATTGGTCAATGAGGCCATAATAAAAGATTTGCAGGTTTCTTTTAAAGAAATGTCTCTGCAAGAAGCTCAAAAAATAGGAGCTATGGGAGTTTTTGAATCAAAATATGGCGAGAAAGTTAAAGTTTACACGATAGGAGAAGATAACGATATTTTTTCAAAAGAGATTTGCGGAGGGCCCCATGCCGGTCGCACAGGCGAGTTAGGGCATTTTAAGATAATAAAAGAGCAATCTTCTTCTGCCGGCGTAAGGCGGATAAAAGCCATTATGGAATAAAATCCGACCATTATGTTCTGGTAAAGTCAGGCTCTTGTGTTAAAATAAAACAATGAAAAAATTTTTTTCTTTGCGCGGCAAGAATGTTTATAGTGATTCTTTTATGGTTCTTGATATTGGGACCGAAGCCGTAAAAGTCCTGATTTCAAAAAAAGAAAAAGGAAAAAGAATAATAACGGGAGCATCATTAAAAACTTTTGATTATTCAGGATTATTTAATAATAAAAATATAGAAAAGGCCGTTTTAGAAAGAACTATTTCCGAGACTATAAAAGAGGCTGTCGGTCAAGCTGATTCTTCCCCTAACCATACAATTATCAGTCTTCCCCCCGGGATTTTCAAAGCAAGAATTTACGAGCAATCATTTATAAGGAAAGCATCTTCTAAAACTATTACCGCAAAGGAAAAAAAAGAGATATTTGAAAGTATTTTCCAAAAAGCTAAAAGCAATATCACTAAAAAGATCAGCGAAACTATCGGGATTTTACCGGAAGAAATTTTCTTTGTTGATTTAAGCGTATTAAGAACAGAAATCAACGGTTACGCGGTATCTTCCATCGTTGGTGCCACAGGGAAAAAAATAATATTTAACCTTTTGGCCACTTTCATCCCAAAAGGTTATTGGGAAGATATTAATGTTATTATTCGGTCTTTGAACCTGAAAAATAAAAAAATAGTCCATTTGTCTCAAACTCTTTCACCTTGCTTGGAGAAATACGGTAGCGGGATTTTTATAGATATCGGGGGAGAAGTAACGCAGGTTTTTATAATCAAAAACAATCAACTTCAATTTATCAATGAATTTCCGGAAGGAGGAAAAACGTTTATTTACACCCTTTCCGATTTTTTAGGATTAAACCGGAGAAGAGCAAGAATTTTATTGCGGAAATATTCTAAAAAAGAATTAAGCGAAGGATCGCAAAGCAGGATCAAGGAGATTTTTACTGAAGACACCACGGCTTGGTTTAATTCTTTAAAGCAAAGTTTGTCTATGGCAGAAACCTTTCTCCCGGGCGACATCTATCTTTTTGGTGGTGGGCGTCTCCTCCCCAATATCCAAACAATTTTAGAAGAGGGCGATTGGCAAGATATCAATATGATTTCCCAGCCTAAGATCCAATCGGTTTCTCTCAAAGATTTTTCTACAAGCATCAAAGATAAAACAAAAAAAACAGAGAGTTCTCAATATATAAACTCATATTTATTAAGTTATGGGCAAGTCTAAGAAAATTTTTGATATTTTGCCGCCTCGCGCAGTTAAAGAGGAAATATCACATACGCATATGCGTGTTTCCGATCCTAAAAAGGAGGGGCAGGATTTTATCCCCGTTTCTGAATTACCGACGGCTAAAAAAAAGGTTAAAAAGTTTTTGTTTTTTGTTTTAATAGTTTTATTTGCCGCCGGGCTCTATTCTTATTTTAATTTATCACGGGCAGAAATAGAAATTTGGCCAATAGTCAAATATCTTGAGTTAGAAGAAAGGATAACAATTAACACGGAATATCCTGTTGTGGATGTTTCCACAAAGTCTATTCCGGGAATTTTTATAGATAATAAAGAAACGATTTCTCAACAATTCCCCGTTTCCGGCAGAATTATCAAAGAGGTAAAGGCTAAAGGAACAATAAGAGTTTATAATGTTTATTCTGTTCAACCGCAAACACTCGTGGTTGATACAAGATTCATTGCGTCTTCCGGAGAATTATTCTACTCTGTAAAAAGAATAATTATTCCGGGGGCAAAGAAAGAAGAAGGCAAGCTTATCCCAAGTCATATTGATATTGAAGTGATAGCGGCGGAAGCGGGCGAAGACTATAATATTGGATCTTCGGATTTTTCCATTCCGGGTTTTGCCGGCACTTCCAGATATACAGGTTTTTATGGAAAATCTTTTGAATCAATGTCAGGCGGGTGGAAGGGTGAAGTGGCTCAGCCTACACTTGAAGATTTGGGACAAGCTTGTGAAATACTAACGGAGAAATTAAAAACAGAGAATATAAAAAAATTACTCAATCAAGCCGGGTCGGATTTTAGCATTTTAAATGAAACATTATTTCATGAGATTATTGCTACATCTTCTGTTGCCGGAGTAGGCAAAGACAATGATCATATTGTTTTTCAAGCTACTCTTCAGTCTAAATGTCTGGCGATCAAGACAGAAGACCTCGTTTCTTTTATGAAAAGTTTTATATTGGCTCAAAGCGCTTCGGGAAGAAAAATTGAAGAAAGTAGTTTAAAATTTGATTTGTCGGCCGGGGGAATGAATATAGAGGATTTGGACCAAGGGAGCGCGAGTTTTCTTTTGAAGTTTTCCGCTATTATTTATGCAGGCGTAGATAAAGAAAGTATAAAACAAGAATTAAAAGGAAAAACTCCTGAAGAAGTTGAGGCGTTCCTAAAAGACCAGCCGGGCATTGGCCGGGTAAAGGTAAAATTATGGCCGTTCTGGGTTAATAAAATTTCTTCTGACACGGGGGACATTAAAATGAAATTAAATATTAATAATATTTGATAATACTGTTGACAATTGACTAATATATAACATTTTGTTATAGTGATTATTAGTTTTTTAGGATACAGAAATATTTAAAATTAAATATAATATAATTTATTTTAAAGAATATTGAATTGTCAATGAAACCAGATAAAAGCGATTTAAGAAAAGAAGGAATAATATTAGAAGCCTTGCCCAATATTCATTTTCGGGTTAAATTAGATGAAGGAAAAGAAATTTTTGCCCATTTGGCCGGGAAATTAAGGATACACAGAATCAAAGTCTTGCCAGGAGACAGAGTAACGGTGGAATTAAGCGGTTATGATGATGGCAGAGGAAGAATAATATACCGTGGACAGTATCGTGAAAGAAAGAAATAAAATAGTATATCATTTAACACTTAGAATTCACGAAACATTAATCCCGAAAGCTTTAGTTAAAGCCCTATATTAGGTCAGTCTAAAATGTTTAACAGAACACTTTTGTAGAGTTTTTTTTAATTTGATTGATCCTAAATTCTTAGGAAAAGAAATATGAAAGTTCGCGCTTCGGTTAAAAAAATTTGTAAAAAATGCAAAATAGTCCGTAGAAAACGGCGTGTTTGCGTTATTTGCGAAAATCCCAAACATAAACAGCGTCAAGGTTAATTATATAATATATAAGAATTAATATGGTTCGTATCGTAGGAGTTAATATCCCGGACAATAAGCAAATAAAATATGCATTAACCTATATTTATGGTATAGGCCTTTCTTCCAGTGAAAAGGTTTTAAGCGAAACGAAAATTGATTCCCTTAGAAAAGCATCTGATCTAAAAACAGAAGAGCTGAATCTTCTTAAGGAAATTATTGAAAAAAATTATAAGATTGAAGGAAATCTAAAAAGAAAAATAATGTTGGAGGTTAAAAGATTAAAAGACATTGGAAGTTGGAGGGGGTCTCGTCACACTAAAAAGTTGACGGTCAGGGGCCAGAGAACAAAAACCAATAGTAGGACTGTCAGGGGGAATGCCAGAAGGACGGTTGGTTCGGGTAAAAAATTAGCTCCATCGCCAAAATAATATAAATATATAAAAACTTCGCTTTAGCAAAAACCTTCGGGATAAAATCATATTACATATTTATTCCGGGAGAATCATACAATATGGGAAAGAAAAAAGTTATTAAAAAAACCAAAGAAGAACTTCTTCAAGAGCGTGAAAAATTAGAATCGGCAATGAAGAAAGAGTTTAAGACCAAGGCTCCCAAAATTAGAGAGGGGAGGGTTTACATTTCTTCATCTTATAATAATACAATTGTTACACTGACCGATATTCAAGGGAATGTTTTAACATGGGGCAGCGCGGGGCAATTGGGTTTTAAGGGTAGAAAAAAAGCTACTCCTTTTGCCGCTTCCAAAGTGGCGGAAGCTTTATGCCAGGTCGCTGATAAGCTGGGGATAGAAAGGGTGGATGTTTTCGTAAAAGGTATTGGCAGCGGCCGTGAATCAGCTCTTAGGTCTTTAGCTGCCAGAGGATTAGAATTAATATCAGTTAAAGATGTAACTCCGATACCTCATAACGGATGCCGTCCGCGCAAGGTAAGAAGAGTATAAATATTATGAGAGGACCAAAAGAAAAAATTTCCAGAAGATTAGGATCAAAACTGTTTCTAAAAGGAGACCGTTCTTTGGGTCCAAAATCCGCCATTGTTAGAAAACCTTATCCTCCGGGCCTTCAAGGCAAAAGAAGAAGAAGGCCTCTTTCAGAATATGGAAGAGAATTGCGCGAAAAGCAAAAATTAAGACATTGGTATAATTTACAGGAAAAGCAGTTTAAAAATTATGTTGACGACACATTAAGGCAACGCAAAAAAGTAGGCGATGCTTCAGGGTATTTGATTCAAAAATTGGAAAGCCGCTTAGATAATGTAGTTTATAAACTTGGGCTTGCCACTTCTCGCAATCAGTCTCGTCAGTTAGTTAACCATGGCCACTTTTTAGTCAACGGGAAAAAAATTAATATTCCTTCCTGCCAATTGGTTAAAGGCGATAAGATTAATGTTCGTCCCAAATCTTTAAAAAATAACTTTTTTAAGATAATAAGCGTAAGGCTTAAAAACTATGAACCTCCGGTGTGGCTAGAAATTGATAAAAAGAATATGGAGGGTAAAGTAATAGGGCAACCGTCAATAGAAGACGCGGCCGTTCCGGTAGAAATTACATCGGTATTTGAATTTTATACAAAATAATAAAATATAAAATATAAAGCGTAAAATAAATATGATTTCTTTGCCTCTTGAACCAAAAATTATTGAGAAAAAAGATAATCGTGCCATTTTTGAAATAGAAGCTCTCTGCCCGGGCTATGGTGTAACAGTGGGCAATAGCTTGCGCAGAGTTCTATTTTCTTCTTTACCGGGAGCAGCTGTTACGCAGATGAAAATTAAGGGAGCGCTTCACGAGTTTTCTACTATCCCCGGGATTTTAGAAGACACAGTTACTATAATGCTGAATTTAAAGCAGTTAAGATTTAAACTTTATAGTGATGAGCCACAAAAAATCCAGCTTAAAATAAAGGAAGAGAGAGAAATCAAAGCTTCTGATTTTAGTGTTCCCGCGCAGGTGGAGATAGTCAATAAAGATGCTCATATTGCCGTAATAACCAATCCTAAGACTGAACTGGAAATAGAGATACAAGTAGAAAACGGTTTAGGCTATATACCTGCCGAACAAAGAAAAAAAAGCAAGCTGGAGGTTGGAGTCATTTCTCTTGATGCAATATTTACTCCAATGAAAATGGTTAATTTTCAAGTAGAGAATATGCGAGTAGGCGAAAGAACTGATTTTGACAGATTAAGATTAGAAATTGAGACAGATGGAACAATAACCCCTGAAGAAGCTTTATCCCAAGCTTCGGGGATCTTGGTGAAACATTTTTCTTTTTTTTGCGACACCTTAAATAAAAAACCCGCTGAACTTGCTAAAAAGCAGTCAGGTAAAAATAAAAAAACCGATAATCTTAAGAAAACAGCTGGTCAACAAGATACAGAAAAAACAAAAATAGAAGAATTGGGCGTTAGCGCCAAAGTTGCCAATGCTCTTGTCCAAAACAAGATAAAAACCGTCGGAAGTCTTGTTAAGAAAACCGAGGAAAAATTATTATCTTTTGAAGGCATAGGGGACAAGGGTATAAAAGAAATAAAAAAATCGTTAAAAAAATTAGATTCGGAACTTAAAGAATAGTTGTGTAACAGACAATATGCGCAAACGTAAACAAGGTAGAAAATTTGGGCGAGAAAGTGATCAAAGAAAGGCTCTTTTAAAAAGCTTGACAAGGGCGTTGCTTAAGCATGGAAAAATTAAAACCACAGAAGCTAAAGCCAAAGAACTTGGCCCGGAGGTGGAAAAATTAATAACAAAAGCTCTTAAAGGAGATGTGGCTGCTAGAAGAATGTTGGCAAAATCTTTATCGTCGGAATTGGTTAAAAAAATAGTTAAAGAAATAAGTCCGAAATATAAAGACAGAAAAGGAGGATATACCCGTATAATTAAACTTGGTCCCAGGAAGTCTGATAGCGCAAAAATGGCCATAATAGAATTAATTGAATAATAATATGCCAATAAAGAGACAGACACATATAATTGATGCTACCGGTCGTCCTTTAGGAAGATTGGCCGTTGAGGTGGCCGCTTTGCTTCGTGGGAAACATAAAGTTGATTTCGTGCCGTATAAAGATATGGGAGATTTTGTGGTGATTAAAAATATTGACAAAATAAAGTTGACAGGCAATAAGTTGGAACAGAAAGAATACTACAGGCACAGTGGTTATTTGGGAGGATTAAAAACTTTGCCGTTAAAAAAAATATTTCAGAAAAATCCATTAGATGTTTTAAGAAGAGCAACAAAGGGGATGCTTCCTAAAAATAGGTTGAGCCCGGGAATGTTAAAAAGACTTAAAGCAGAGAGATTATAAATATATGCCTAAAACAAAAGAAATTAAAACCAAAAAAGGAATAAAAGAAAAAAAAGCGGCACCGAAAGCGCGAAAGACTGAAAAGAAACAGATTGGCAAGGCTTCTTCTAAGAAAGTTGTTGATACTGGAAAGAAACAGGTTGGCAAGGCTTCTTCTAAGAAAGTTGTTGATACTGAAAAGAAACAGGTTGGCAAGGTTTCTTCTAAGAAAGTCATTGACAAAGAGGTTAAATATTATGAAGCGGTTGGCAGAAGAAAAACAGCTGTAGCTAGAGTCAGGCTTTTCACAAAAGGCAACAAAGAATTTTTAGTTAATGATCAATCCTGCAAAGATTATTTTCCAACTTTTGAGCTTCAACATGTTGCGAGCGCTTCTTTAGAAAAAATGAAAAATCTTGATCGTTTTAAGATATCAGCAAGGGTTAAAGGAGGAGGCACACATGCTCAAGCTGAAGCTGTAAGGCATGGGATAGCGCGGGTTTTAGTTTCTTTTAATTCAAGCTTTAGAAAAAGATTAAAAAAAGCGGG
>CBDVAW010000018.1:0-14442 GCA_965372095.1 uncultured bacterium | reverse complement strand
GTGTTTAGTGGAGGTGGAGGGGATTGAACCCTCGTCCAAAAATTTTATTAAAACACTTCTACAAATTTAGACTGTTTTGTTTTTCGGAATATTAAATGAAAAACAGACAAAACTTTAATATTCTTATTCTCTTTAGATTCAACAGTTACGCGAGAAGAAATAACTGTTTATCTCGATGTATGACGCCTAGCCCGCTTATCGAGAATCAGCTGACTAAACGGCTTACAGCTTATTAAGCGTAAGCGGGAGCAAGCTTATTGCCTGCAAATAAGTTGGCACTTATTGTTTCCCTTAAAGTTTAACGAGGTTAAAGGATGCTCGATTTGCGTATTTTAACAATGATCTTTGTCGATGCTAATCACCCCCTACATCTCATTTAGCGTTCTTCTGATTCTTCTTTCAACTTCCTTTTTCTTAATAGATTCTCTCTTGTCGGTTTTTTTCTTACCCTGGCCTATTCCTATTTCAATCTTGATTTTTCCTTTTTTAGTATATACCTTTAATGGCACCAAAGTCAAGCCTTTTTGCCGGGTTTTGTCCGCTAAATATTTAATTTCCGTTTTCTTTAACAAAAGTTTTCTAAGACGGTAGGGGTCATAATCGGGAGGAGTGTTGTTAGGCTGATAAGGAGGAATGTTAGCGTTAATCAAATAAGCTTCCATATCTCTTAGAGACACATAACTTCCCGCCAAATCAATTCTTCCCGACTTAATGGCCTTTACTTCTTGCCCGAGCAGAGAAATGCCGGCTTCAAGCTTTTCTTTTATTTCATAATCAAAAAACGCTTTTTTATTACTTGAAAGAGTCTTCATTGGCCTTACTTTATCATCAAAACCTTTAATTTAAAAGTAAAATAAGGTAAAGTAAAACTGATGATTAGACAAATTATTAGACAATTGGTTGAGGATTCTTTTAAAGAACTGAAGATTGCGTCTGCTTCTTCAAGTGATTTAAAAATTTATATTGAGAAACCGCCAAAAGAAGAGTTCGGAGATTATGCTGTAAAAGTTTGTTATGCCAAAGAAAAACTTAAAGACTCGTTAACCGGTAAAGCGACGGGAGATATAATAGGCAATTTTTCTCGCGAAGAATACGAGAAGCTGACTTCTAAAATTAAAGAAAATGTGAAGTTTGGACAATATTTTGAAAAAATTGAGTTTAAGATGCCGGTTTTCATTAATTTCTTTTTATCTAAAAAGTATATTCAGGAGCAGGTTGCGGGGATTTTAGAAAGCGGGGGAAAATTCGGTGAACTGAAAATAGGCGAGAACAAAAAAATTCAAGTGGAATTTATTTCGGCGAATCCAACGGGTCCTCTGACGATTGCTAACGCCAGAGGCGGCACTTTCGGCGATACATTAGGGAATATCTTGGAAAAAGCCGGGTTTAAGGTTTCAAAATCATATTATATAAACGATTGCGGCCAGCAAATTTTAGCGCTTGGCCACTCTGTGCTCAAAGATGAAGAAGCTCAATATAGAGGGGGTTATATTGATTATCTGAATAAGCAAAACAAAGAAAAGGATCCATATAAGGCGGGGGAAAAAGCGGCGGAGATTATTATCAATGAAATGATAATTAAAACCACTGAAAAGATGGGGATTAAATATGATGAATGGATTCGCGAATCTTCTTTGTATAAATCAAAAGCAGTGGATAAAGCCATAAAGCTTTTGGAAAAGAAAGGAGAAACATACTCAAAAGATGGAGCTCTATGGTTAAGGGCTTCAAAATACGGTGACGAGAGAGACAGAGTTATCATTAAGAAAGATGGGATAAAAACATATTTAACGGGAGATATAGCTCTTCATCAATACTATTTCAATGAAAAAAAAGCGGATAAAGTTATTCAGGTGTGGGGCGCGGATCATCATGGAGATGTGCCGGGGCTTTTGGCGGCTATGGAAATTCTTGGGCACAAAGACAAATTAAGAGTGATTCTTTTTCAGTTTGTTACCCTTGTAGAGGAAGGCCGAAAGATAAGAATGTCAAAAAGAAAAGGAATATACGTTACTATGGACGAATTGCTTGAGAAAGTGGATAAAGACGTTGCAAGATTTTTCTTTATGCAGAAGTCATTTAATACTCATTTAGCTTTTGATCTTTCTTTAGCTCAAGAACAATCAGAAAAAAATCCGGTTTATTATATTCAATATGCTTATGCCAGAATTTGCAGTATTCTTAAAAAATCCGGGATTCGGACATTAGAATCCAAAGAAACATTTGAGAATTTAAAATTATTGAATCATTCTTCAGAACTGGCTCTTATTAAAAAATTAGTTAATATTTCGGAAGTGGTGGAAGACACGGCCAGGGATTATCAAGTCCAGAGATTGCCGAGATACGCAATAGAATTGGCCACGGCTTTCCATAAATTTTATTGCGACTGTAAGGTATTAACGGAAAACGAAGACTTAACAAAGGCCAGATTAAAACTAATAGCGGCTACAAAAATAGTCTTAAAAAATACACTTGATCTAATGGGCGTTAGCGCGCCTGAAAAGATGTAAAAATCACCTGCAAAACCCGGCCTCGTTGGTAAAATATAAAATACGGCATTGCGAGCTTTGCTCGTTTTTTATTTGAAAAAAAGGAATTAAGATGATAATCTACGGGGTATGAAGCTGAAAAATTCTTATTTTATCTTAAGGCACGGACAAACTATACACCAGACTAAAAAAAGAGGCATAATTTATGGGTGGCCGGATGATAGTCCTCCTTGCAGTCTGACTGATTATGGTAAGCAACAGGTTAAAAAAACGGCTAAAATCTTAAAAAATAAAAATATTGATCTAATCTATTCTTCAGACGCTTTAAGAACCAAACAAACAGCTCAAGCCTCGGCCCAAGTATTAGGCTTAAAAGTAATATACGACAAGAGATTAAGAGAAGTTAATTGGGGAGTTTACCAATGCCAGCCATTGGCTAAAGCCAATCGTTATTATTCGGACATAAAAGAAAGATTCATTAAAGCTCCTCCGAAAGGAGAAAGTTGGTCGGAATTGAGGGGTAGGATGGCAGCTTTTATAAAAGAGATTGATAAAAAATACGAAAACAAAACGATTTTAATTGTCAGCCACGGTGATCCATTGTGGTTATTGCAAGGATGGGTTAGAAACTTGAGCGATGTGGAGTTGTTGGAGCAGAAGAAGAGCCGTTCAACTATTAAAACAAGCGAATTGCGCAAGCTATAGATATGTGTCTTGATAAGCAAAAAGAGAAAAAAGACCCCGGTAAAACCAATCCTTTTTCAGAAATGGAAAAGGAAGTTTTAAGGTTTTGGGAGAAGTCACAGACATTTAAAAAATCAGTTGACAGAGAGGTGCCAAACGGCGATTATGTTTTCTATGACGGTCCGCCCTTTGTTACAGGTTTGCCACATTATGGGAGTTTGCTGCCAAGTATAGTTAAGGATGTTGTGCCGCGTTATTGGACAATGAAAGGGTATCGGGTTGAGAGAAAATGGGGTTGGGACTGCCACGGATTACCTGCCGAAAACAAGGTTGAGGAGCAATTAGGGTTAAAGAATAAAAAAGATATTGAAAAGCTGGGAGTTGATAAGTTTATTAAAGCTTGCCGAGACTATGTTAATGTCGGTTCCGAACAGTGGGAGTGGTATATAAACAGAATTGGCAGATGGGTGGATATGAAAAACGATTATAAGACAATGGATTTGGATTTTATGGAGAGCGTAATATGGAGCTTTAAGAAATTATACGAAAAAGGGTTGATTTACGAAGGAGTTAGATCTTCTTTACACTGTCCGCGATGCGCGACCCCGTTGTCAAAATTTGAAATAACAATGGATAAGGGTTCTTATAAGGAAATAACAGAAGAATCCGTGGTTGTTAAATTTAAAATCAATGGACGCAAAAATTCTTATCTTTTGGCGTGGACGACTACTCCATGGACACTGCCGGGGAATTTGGCATTGGCGGTCGGGGAGAAAATTAATTATGTGGAAATTGAAATAGACGGCAGTTTTTATATTTTAGCCAAGGACAGACTGGAAGAAATTATTAAGGATAAAAAATATAAAATTATCAAAAAGCTGACGGGCAAAAACTTGGTTGGATTAAGTTATGATGCATTATATTCTTTAGACTATAAAGAAATAAAAACAAGTGAGAGTGTTTATAAAGTGTATGCGGCCGACTTTGTCAGCACGGAAGAAGGAACAGGCATAGTGCATATTGCTCCCAATTTTGGAGAAGATGATTTTGAGCTGGGAAAAGAAAAAGACCTGCCAATAGCTGATATTATGGACGAAAACGGTGTTTATGCCGACGGAGCCGGGCAATGGGAAGGTTTTTATTTTAAAAAAGCGGGGAAAGAGGTTTTAAAGGACTTAAAAGAGCGCAAAATATTATTTTCAACCTTTAATGTCAGCCATAAGTATCCGTTTTGTTATCGTTGTGGCACTTCTTTGATCTATAAAACGCAAAAAGCCTGGTATTTAAGAATTGATAAGATTAGAAAGAAGCTTTTGAAATCAAACAAGTCTATTCGTTGGGTTCCGGGGTATTTCAAAGAAGGAAGATTTGAATATAATTTAAAAAATGCTCCTGACTGGTGTTTGTCAAGGTCACGATATTGGGGCTCTCCGATCCCCGTATGGAGATGCGACAAATGTTCTGAAATGAAAATAGCCGGTTCAATAAAGGAACTTGAAGAATTAAGCGGACAAAAGATAACAGATCTGCATAAGCCTGACATTGACGCAGTGCATTTTTCTTGCGGCAAATGCGGCGGTGTTATGAAACGTGTGCCGGAAGTCTTGGATTGTTGGTTTGAGTCCGGTTCTATGCCTTACGCCCAATGGCATTATCCGTTTGAAAGAGAAGATGATTTTAATAAGATATTCCCGGCTGATTTTATCGTAGAATATACGGGCCAATTAAGAGGCTGGTTTTATTATTTACATGTTTTGTCAAATTCTTTATTTGATTCAGTGGCTTTTAAGAATGTAATTGTCACGGGAGTTTTGGCGGGCACCGACGGACGCAAGATGAGTAAATCTTTTGGGAACTATCCGGATCCCAAAGAGGTTTTGGAAAAATACGGAAGCGATGCTCTTAGGGCTTATTTTATGGGCAGCTCTATTATGACGGGAGACGATATGAATTTGTCTGAAAGGGATATCCAGGATACTATGCGTAAAAATGTTATTCTTTTATGGAATGTCTGCAAATTTTATGATATGTTCGCTCAAGAAAAACGAGGAATTAATAAAAGGCCTGAAAGTAAAAATGTTTTAGATCAATGGATTTTATGCCGCCTGGATCAGTTATTAAAAGAAGTAACCGGGAGTATGGATAAATATAATCTGCCTTGCGCTGTCAGGCCGATTGCTTATTTTATTGATGACTTGTCAACATGGTATTTGCGCAGGAGCAGAAACAGGCTGAAAGATTCTTCTTTAGACGGAGGCAAAGAAGCCATTAAAACTACGGGGTATGTATTGCTGCAATTGTCAAAAATCATCGCGCCTTTTATGCCGTTTATTTCCGAACAGATTTGGCAAAAAATAACGGGAAGGAATTTTGGAGACAAAAACAGATCCGTTCATCTTGAAGAATGGCCTTCCTTTGCTGCGACAGGCGGAGCTACAAAAGACGAGGAGAGTCTATTGGAAGATATGGATGCGGCGAGAAGAGTTGTGGAATTAGCTTTGGCTGCGAGAGATGAGGCAGGCATTAAAGTGAGACAGCCATTGTCCGAGTTAAGAGTTAAGAATTATAAACCGGGAGACAAATATATTGATTTGATCAAGGATGAATTAAATGTTAAAACCATAAAGGCCGGCGCAGGATCAGGAGAATTAACAGTTGAGCTGGATACGAAAATTACTCCTCAATTAAAAGAAGAGGGACAAATTCGGGAAATTGTCCGCCGTATTCAGATGATGAGAAAAACAGCGGGTCTTACTCCCAAAGACAAAATTTCCATCAGCTATTCCGGATCTTCCGATATAATTAAAGTTGTAGAGGAGAATAAAAAACATATTATAAGTGAAACCGGCTCAGAGATTTTGAGCGAAGGTGTAAAGGGACCCTTTGATGTTAATGAGAAATTTAAAGTTGACGGAGAAGAATTACAGATAGCCGTTAAACAATTATGATCGTCCATTATCGCACCCGAGGTTTTGTCTTAAAGGAGAATAATTTTGGAGAAGCGGACAGTTTTTTTACCGTTCTAACTTATGATTTTGGGAGATTAAAGTTATTTGCCAAAGGCATTAGAAAAATAAGGTCAAAATTACGGCCTGCTCTTGGTACTTTTTGTTTGTCTGAGATTGAATTTGTCCAAGGCAAAACCTATAAAACCATTATAGATGCCGTACCGATAAATAATTTTAAAATATTAAAACAGGATTTAGAAAGATTGCAAACGGCCTATCATATAACTGATTGTTTAGAAGAGTTGTTAAAAGGAGAGGAAAAAGATAATAAAATCTGGAATCTTTATATGGATACTTTTTTAAGAATAGATTCTCCTTCCCTGCAAGCTGATCATTTCTTTCTGCTATATTATTATTTTCTTTGGAATTTGTTGACTGTCATGGGCTACAATGCCGAACTCCACAACTGTTTTTTGTGCCGAAAAAAACCTGCGCCGGGAAAGCTTTATTTTAGCCCGCCGAGAGGATTAATTTGCGAGGGATGTGTCAAAAACAAAGAGTTTCCAAGAAAAAAATTACAAGAAATCAATCCGGATATTATTAAAATCATAAGGCTTATTCTGCAAAAAAAATGGGGGACGCTGGCTCGGTTGAAAATCAAGCCTTTCTATCAAGCGTCTCTGCAAAAAACCTCTTATTCTTGTTTGGATTACATTTTAGATAGATAGCATTATAGTATATAATAAGATCATATTAAAAAACACAAAGACAATTTCATTTCAAGACTTTTAGACGAAGCGAGATATTTTTGTGATTATAAATAAAATAAATAAAGTATATTTTTAAAAAATGACTTGGTTTGGCAAAATTCTAACAGCATCTCTCGTTCTCCTGGCTATTGCCGCCGGGATTGCCGGATTTGTATATTACCAATATTACGAAAAAAATATTTATTCTAAAGAAATTCTAAAATTGGAAATTTTAGGCCCGAGAGAAGCGGAAGCAATGGAAGAAATAGAGTATGTTGTACAGTATAAAAACAACGGCAATATCACACTGGAAGAAGTCAGGCTGTTTTTTGAGTATCCGGACTATTCAATCCTGCCGGAGGCTGAACAGAAAAGAATGGAAATACCTTTGGATGATATCTATCCGGGGCAAGAAGAAACAATTAGATTCAAAGTGAAATTATTAGGGAAACAAAATGAAACAAGAGAAGTCAAGGCGCTTTTGAAATACAGCCCAAAAAATTTACAGGCTCATTATGAGTCTGAAACAACTTTTACGACAGTTATAAAATTTATTCCCTTTACTTTTGAGTTTGATATGCCATCCAGAGTGGAAACAGGGCGTGAGTTTCAGATTTCTTTGAATTACTTCTCCAACATAGATTATCCTATGAGTGATTTAAGAGTAGAGGCTGATTATCCCATTGGTTTTGAATTTATAGAAAGTGAACCGAAACCCATTGGGCAGACAGATTGGGAATTAGGGCTTTTAAACAAAGCTGAAGGAGGAAGAATTGTTATAAAAGGAAAAATGGAAGGCGAGCTGAAAGACAAAAGAATCTTCAAAGCGAGGCTGGGGCTTTGGCAAAACGGAGAATTTATTATTTTAAAGGAAATATTTAAAGGAGTGGAGCTTTCCTTGCCATCGCTATATGTTTCCCAATCCATTAACGGTTCTTCTGATTATATTGCCAGTTCCGGTGATTTCTTGCATTATGAAGTTTTCTTTAAAAACGCAAGCGAAAAACCATTTGAAAACTTGTTTTTAGTGGTAAGACTGGAAAGCCCCGCTTTTGATTTTGACACAGTGAGGTCCGACCTGGGAGATTTTCAAAAGGGAGACAATTCAATAATTTGGGATTGGAAAACAGTGCCCGGTCTTCGGTTTTTAGGAGCCGGAGAAGAAGGGAAAGCTGAATTCTGGATTAATATTAAAGAGGAGTGGGACTTTTCGGGAGATCAAGATAAGAACCCTGTTCTGAAGAATAAGATCAATCTTTTCCAAGCAAGAGAGGATCTTACGACCAAAGTCAATTCAAAGCTATTAATATCTCAAAAAGGTTCTTTTGATGATTCGCCTTTCGTCAACAGCGGGCCGATTCCTCCAAAAGTAGGGCAAAAAACCACTTATACCATTTTCTGGAATGTTAAAAATTTTTATAATGATGTGAATAATACCAAAGTAAAAGCTATTTTGCCCGAAGGGGTTGAATTAACCGGCTCTATACTGCCCAAAGAAGCTCGTTTTACCTTTGATTCCAAAACAAGAGAAATAGTTTGGGAAATAGGAGATATGGAAGCCGGGCAGGGAATAACCAATGGAGATGTAGAGTTGGCGTTTCAAGTAGAATTAACCCTTGCTGAAGAGCAAGGCGACCAAGCGATAATACTGGTGGAAGGAGCTAAGATTAGCGGAGAAGACCAATGGACGGGAATGACAATAGAAGCTTTATCCAATACCGTATTCTTCGGTGATACCAAAATCGGTGAGTAGCTTAATGATGTTCAATAAATACCGGGGTTATAATATTAACTGATATGTATAAAAAAACTGTTCTAAAAAACGGGTTAAAAATTATTACGGTTCCTTTAAAAAATACCCAATCGGTTACTGTTTTGGTGTTGGTTGGCGCAGGGTCTAAATATGAAACAAAAGAAAATAACGGGATATCTCATTTTTTAGAGCATATGCTTTTTAAGGGGACAAAAAAAAGGCCGACTACGCTAAAGATTTCAGAAACCCTTGATAAGGTGGGCGGGATATATAATGCTTTCACCGGTGAGGAATATACCGGTTATTGGGCGAAAGTGGGTTTTACTCAATTAGACTTGGCGCTTGACTGGATTTCAGATATATTTATTAATTCTAAAATTGAGGGCAAGGAAATAGAAAAGGAAAAGAGAGTAATTGTTGAAGAAATCAATATGTGCTTGGATAATCCCCAGCATTATATTCAATACCTTTGGACGGAATTGCTTTATGGCGACCAACCGGCCGGTTGGAAGTTATTCGGGGAAAAAGAAGTTATAACTAAATTTAAAAGAAATGATTTTGTTGATTATTTCAATAACCAATATGTTGCCGGCAATACGGTAATTTGTGTGGCGGGCAACTTGGAAACAGAAACTGTTGAAAAAAAAGTTAAAAAATATTTTAAATCTATCAAAACAGGCGCCCCAAAGTCTAAATTAAAAGTCATAGAGGAGCAAACCAGTCCGCAAAGTCTTGTTTATTTTAAAAAGACCGACCAAACGCATATCCTCTTGGGAGCGCGAGGTTATGATGTTTTTCATCCTAAGAAATATGCGCAAACACTTTTATCTATAATATTGGGAGGATCAATGAGTTCGCGACTTTTTATCTCTGTGAGAGAAAAACAAGGTTTAGCATATTATATTCATACTTTTTCCGATACCCAGACCGATACGGGTTGTGTGGTAACTCAAGCCGGAATATGTAATAACAAAGTGGAACAGGCCATAAAAGCCATATTAAAAGAGTATAAAACAATCAGCAATAAAAAAGTCAGTAAAGAAGATCTGCAAAAAGCAAAAGACTATTTAAAAGGGAAAATGTCTTTACTCTTAGAGCCTTCCGATGCTCAAGCGTCTTTTTATGCCGAACAGGAATTATTTACTGAAAAAATTATGACATTAAAAGAAAAATTTGCTAAAATTGATAAAGTAACGGTTAGTGACATTCAAAAAACCGCTCAAGATATCTTCCGGCCTGGAAAATTGAATCTTGCTCTTGTGGGGCCATTTAAGAATAAAAAGCAGTTCAATAAATATTTGGAATTATGAACCAAAGAAATACTCTTGACATCGCATGGGGGACAATTTTTAAAATTGCCACGGTATGTTTCTCTCTTTATGTTGTTTATTTAATCCAAGATATTATTGTTTGGTTTATTTTCGCTTTAACGATTTCTATTTTGTTCAATCCCCTTATTTCGTGGGTGCATAAAAGAAAAATTCCAAGACCCGTAGCGGTTATTATGGTTTACTTGGTTATCTTCGGGTTACTGGGGTTTATTATTGGTTCTACAGGATCCTTGTTTGCCGGAGAGATCAAGGATTTTACAAGTAATTTTTCACAATATTTAGAGAAAGTTTCTCCGTTTTTTGATGGGTTATTGGGAGATCAAGAAAGTCTCATCACAACTTTTAGCAAAACAATAGAAAGCGCCAAAGGAAGCATTTTTAATGCTTTATTTATTATTTTCGGAGGGATTTTCATCACATTTTTTGTTATTACTTTAGCTATTCTGCTTTCTTTTGAAGAACGAGCCGTGGAGAGGGTTCTTGTTCTTTTTTTCCCGAAGGAACAAGAAGCTTTTGTACTTAATCTATTAACGAGGGTGCAGAAAAAAGTCAGCGCATGGTTCGGGTCAAGAGTCATCGCTTGTATTTTTGTGGGAGTAGTTTCTTATATCAGTCTTATTCTTTTAGACGCTCCATACGCTTTAAGTTTTGGCATTTTGGCCGGTATTCTTAACTTTATTCCGTTCATTGGCCCATTAATTACCGGAGTGATTGTTTTTTTAGTTTTGGCTGTCACTAATTTTCCCAAAGCCGTGTTTGCCATTATCATCTTTACCTTGATCCAACAAGTGGAAAATAATATTCTCTCGCCCGTTCTGGCAAAAAAGATGATGGATATTTCTCCATCTCTGTCTTTAATAGCTTTGACAATAGGAGCGAGTCTTTGGGGGATATTGGGGGCTATCTTAGTAATACCTTTAGCCGGCATCTTGTTTGAGTTTTTAGGAGACTATCTTAAGAAAAGAAAAGAAGAAAAAGGAGTAATGGTTTAATTATCTTGAACTATAAAACGGCTTTTACTGTGGCTTTTCCGCAGGGGCTATTTCATTTTTCAGGCTCAATTTTGGCAGCTTTGCTGCGAAAAATCTCGCCTTCAAGTAAACTTGCGCCTGTGGAAAATCCTCGCTACAAACCCATTTCGTAATTCAAGATTAATACATATGTCGGCACTTTACATTGTTGCTACGCCTATCGGTAATTTAGAAGATTTCTCTTTTCGGGCTCTTCGTGTTTTAAAAGAGGTTGACTTAATTTTATGCGAGGATACCAGAGTAACTAAAAAGATTTTAACTTACTACAAGGTTGATACTCCCACCTTAAGTTATCATCAACACTCCAAACTTAAAAAGATGGAGCACATTATTGATTTGTTGCGGAAAGGCCGAAACTTGGCTATGGTTTCTGACGCGGGCACGCCGGGTGTGAACGATCCCGGAAACAAGCTTATTGAGCAGATTGTTGCCAGTGACGAACTGGCGGTAGAAATTATTCCGGTGCCGGGGGCTTCTGCCTTGATATGCGCGGCTTCTATTGCGGGGTTCCCTATGGATAGATTTGTTTTTATGGGATTTCCTCCGGCTAAAAAAAAGAGGCAAAAGTTTTTTGAAGAAGTATTAAACTCTAAATATCCTGTAATTTTTTATGAATCCACCCATCGTATCTTGAAAACCCTTGAAAAATTAAATTCTTTATATGCAAAGCATTATTCCGAATTCTGCCAAGATTCTTATTTAGATGTCCGGGAGACTATTCAAGGTTCTAATAAAAGGATAGAGATAGTAGTGTTTCGTGAATTAACTAAAAGATATGAAACCGTTTACAGGGGAGGGTTTATGCAGGTGATCAAAGAATTAAAAAATTCTTCTTTTAAAGGAGAATTTGTAGTGATTATCGGGAAGCTTGCTAAAAAGGTGGACTAAGAAGGATAATAGATAAAACGGCTATTATTAATTGGCTTGATATTCCCCAAAACCGGGAATTTTTGTTTCTAGAGCAGTGAATTTTTTCATGAAAGCGGTTATGAGCTTGTTATGTCGTATTTAGAGGGGGAAAGACAAACAGCTCATAATAATAATATATATAATCTGAAAAAGTGTTATAATAAAACACAAAAAGAGACTAAAATGATAATTGATACGCACGCCCACCTTAATTTTAGCGCTTTTAAGAAAGATGCTAACGAAGTCATAGAACGAGCCTTAAAAAATAATATTTGGATGATAAATGTCGGCTCTAAATATGATACTAGTAAAAGAGCGATAGATATGGCGCGGAAATATGAAAAAGGCGTTTATGCTTCTGTTGGCTTGCATCCTTTACATTTGGAAGAAACCAAGATAGATGAGCCGGAAACAGAGGGAGGAACACCTTTTAAAAGCCATGCGGAAGAATTTGATTATAAAAAATATAAGACTCTTGCCGTATCGTCTGACAAAGTTGTAGCTATAGGAGAAGTTGGTCTGGATTATTGGCATAAGCCTAAGAATAAACAAAAGAAAGCTGAATTCAAAGAAAAGCAAAAAAGCGTATTTTCGCGGCAACTGGATTTAGCGGCAGAATTAATGTTGCCTGTTATCATCCATTGCCGCGTAGCTTTTGATGATTTATTAGAGATTTTGGGAGAAAGGCGGGATACGGAATTGAAAGGCGTGATCCATTGTTTTACGGGTAGTTGGATTCAAGCTCAAAAATTTTTAGAAATGGGATTTTATCTTGGTTTTAACGGAATTATTTTTAATAGAGATCTTGATGAAGTTATATTGAAAACACCAACAGAAAGAATTTTGATGGAAACTGATTCTCCATATCTTTCTCCTATCCGTAGCAACAGGAGAAATGAACCTTTATTCATAAAATATATTATTGAAAAAATCAGCCAAATTAAAAAAATAACTCCGGTTAAATTGGCGAATATGACCACTGATAATGCCAAGCAACTGTTTAAAATATAATTAGCGATAAAGAGTATAAATAAAATTAATTTATTAATTAAAGTATGGATATTTTAACTTTTAGAGGAATTACGCTTTTTATTTGCGCGGCGATTAATCTGCTTTTCGCTTTTTTTCTTTGGAAAAGAAAAGGCAATAAAGTGGCATTCCATTTGGGCTGGGTAGCTTTATTTTCCGCTTTTTACGCTTTTTTTTGCGGGTCAACTTATTTTTTTTGGGAAATAACGCCGGATCACAGACTATTTTTATATAGATTAACATGGCTGGGAATTCTTATTTTACCGGCCTATCTTTCTTTTGTGTATTGTTTTGTTCGAAAAATAAAATATTTGAAGATTAAATCTTTCTTTTTGTATTCCGGAGCGCTTATTATAGGCTATTTAGCTGTGGCCACGCCTTATCTTATAGAAGTCGCTTATCAAAAAAACGGTTTTATTGTTGGAGAGGCGGGCAACTTAGATTTTATAGGGAGGTTGTATATTTTCTTTTGCACCGCATATGGTCTATTTTATCTTTTACGAGAATATTTTAGAACACAAGATAACCTTAAAAAGCTGCAAATAAAATATCTCATCGTTGGGTTTTCTATTTATGTGATAGGAGGAATAATAAGCGTGAGTATAATTCCTCTTATAACGGGAGAGAGCGCGTATTATGATATCACCGCTTACCTTTCCGTTATTTGGGTGTCTTTGACCGTTCACGCGATTCTAAGATATCGGTTGTTTGATGTTAGATTGGTACTGGGCAGACTGGCGATTTACATTTTTTGCACAATTACTTTTGTCGGCATAGCTTTTCTTTTGTTGTTTTTAAATACTCTTATCGGCTCCTTAATCCCGCCAAGCGTGATTCTAGTCTTAATGCTATTGTTGGTTGTTTCAACACTTTCTTATTTTTTTACTTTTTTTGAAAAAATAGCAGGTAGACACTTCTATTACACTTTTTATCGGCTCAAGGGCACAATTGAAAAACTGACCAAAGAACTTAACCAGATTATAGAACTAGATAAGCTCGCAAATCTTATTTTGCGTTCCTTGTTAGACGCGTTAAAGTTGGATAAGGTGGGGATTATTCTTAAGCGACTCGGTGGAGGTTTTTACGCGCAAAGTTTGATAAAAATTGAAGAAGGTGATATTTCTTCCATTCTATTTAAAGAGAACAGTTTCTTGATTCAATATTTAAAAAACACAAAAGAGCCTCTGATTTCGGGAGAAATAGCTTATATTGTTGACGGAATGAGAAAAATGGAACAAGGAGATAAAATGCGGATTAAAACGGAAGAAACTGCTGTCAAACTTCTTACTATAAAGGAAGCAGCGGACATAATCGGAATATCTGTTTTTATACCATTATTCATCAAGGAAGAAATAGTCGGCATTATTATTTTAGGGGATAAACTGTCCGGAGAAATATATACCGCACAAGATATTAGACTTCTATCTACCCTATCTGCACAATCGGCAATTGCCTTCAATAACGCTCTTGCCTATAAAGAAATAAATCAAAGAAAGGCGGATCTGGAAAAGTTTTACAA
>CBDVAW010000017.1:0-15777 GCA_965372095.1 uncultured bacterium | reverse complement strand
ATCATCTCTTCTCGTTTTTTAATATCAAAAAACTCCCTGCGGATTTTAGCTTTCTGAAGACGGATATGTTTACGAACGCCGTAAGGCAATTTCTTTTTTGTCATATTTTTAACCTTGAATAATTAAGATTCTTGCCGAAAGCAATAATCCTCATTAATTAACTAAAAAAAATAACTGTGATATTAAAACTGATTTCTTCTATGTTTTAAATAAAAAATTTTCCTCGTGAGTATATTTTATAGCATTTTCAATAAGATTAGTCAAAATTTGCCTAAGATTATAAGGATTTATCCCAATAAAACACCTGCCACATATAAGTCCCGAAAATTTTTATTTTCTACTCTCTTTTGATAACCGCCAAAGGTTTTAATTTGACGACTTTTTGAAATTCTTCAAGAGCTATCCGGCTGTCATTCCAAGGCATTCTTTCCCCGTCGGCCAAACATATCCAGGGCTCATGCCCCTTCCCTGTAATTATTACCGCGTCACCACTCCCTGCCAACTCAAGCGCTTTTTTAATCGCCTCACGACGATCAAGCACTTCAAATAAGTCAGAGCTCTTAAATCGGGTCTCGTTAATACCGGACTTTATTTGAGATAAGATTTGGTATGGATTTTCGTCGTAAGGATCTTCGTTGGTAATAATTATTTTATTGCAGTGTCCAGCGGCTATCTTGCCCAACACGGGCCGTTTCCATTTATCTCTCCCACCGCCACATGCACCAAAAACACAAATCAGATTAGCCGGATTAAATATGCGACGAATGGTTTTATAAACTTCTTCCAGCGCGTTGGGAGTAACTGCATAATCAATAATTACTTTAAAAGGTTCTTCCGCAACTACCTCCATTCTACCGGGGATACTCCCGGCCTTTTTTAAAGCTTTTTTGCAGAGATCTAAATCAATCCCTTGACTCAACCCTACGCAAATTGCCGCCATAGCATTATAAATATTAAACTTCCCCAACAAAGGTATTTCAATTTTCTGGCCGTTTATTGTAAAAACACTCCCCTTGTTGTTTGTTTCGCAGTTTATGGCTTGCAGTTTGTGACTCAAACTCTGTTCTGTATAATGTGTCGGATGTCCTGAAATCGCATAACCATATTTTTCATCTGATGGAATATTCAGAAAATATTCAACATTTTTGTCGTCCAGGTTTGCTACTATTACTTTTTTAACATTGCGTTTTTTAGCAGAACCATTAAGGTTTTTAAATAATTTTTCTTTCGCCTGTCTATATTTTTCAAAGCTCCCGTGTCTTTCAAGATGCTCCGGGCTTAAATTGGTAAAAACAGCTATGTCAAAGTCAATAAACCTATGACGATATTGGAGAATCCCTTCAGATGTTACTTCAACCACCGCATACTTACACCCGGCATTGACCGCGCGTCTTAAAAAGCTTTGCAGCTTAAAGCGTCCCGGCATAGTCATTTTAAGAGTATTAAGAGTTTCACTCTCTCCGATTTTAAATTTAATAGAAGAGGCAGAAGCTATTTTATTTCCTGCCTCCTGTAAGACTCTTGTGATCAAGTCAACTACCGTGGTTTTCCCATTTGTTCCGGTAACTCCTATTATGATCATTTTTTTTGAAGGAAATCCGTAAAGCAAAGCTCCTGATAGAGACAAAAATAAATGATACCAATCCAAAAGAAAATTGGGAGCTATTTTTTTGAGAAAAGATTTTAGCATAAACCACGGACTAATAAATTTTTAGATATCTGTTGCGCCATCTTCCATATCTTTAATTTTCTTCTTAAGTTCTGCCATTTTTAATTCCCTGCCAAATATTTCAGAGCTTCTTTTATTTTTTCTTCCGCCGTTACAACGCTTTTTGGCACGCGCTCAAGAGATAGTTGAGCCTGATCATGAGTAAAACCAAGGGTAATTAAAGCTTCAAGAGCTTCATCTTTTTCTAAAGGAATCGTATTTTTTTTTAATTCTTTGATTTTCCCCGTTATTTCTAAAATTATTTTTTGCATTCTTTTTGTCCCTATGCCTTTTATCCCTGTGAATACATCTTTATCCTGCGATTCGGCGGCTTGTTTAAGTTTTTCCAATGAGCCAAAAGAAGATAGGGCAAGGGCACTCCTTGGCCCCACTCCGGAGATTTCGTTTAATATGTGAAAAAGTTCGGCTTCTTCCGCAGTCAAAAATCCATAAAGTTCAATTGTTTCCCTTCTTATGACAAGATGTGTGAATAATTCCGCTTTTTCTCCAAAAATTTTGTTAATTGCTTCGGAAGAACAAAAAACCCTATAACCAACTCCTCCTGTTGTTTCAATTATCAGTGATTTTTCTGTTTTAGTCCTTATTTTTCCTTTAATAAAGGCTATCATATTGTTTTATTAAACATAAAAAAATAGAATATATTAATTACATAATATCTCATATTAACTCGTCTTACAATATTGCAAAGATTTGAAAAGCGTGATACTGTAGTTTTACATTTAATTTTAATAAAATCACTCAAACAAAGTATGCCCATAATAAAATCAGCGAAAAAGGCTCTTCGTCAAAGTAAAAAAAGAAGGCTTAGAAATATAAGAAAAAAAGAGGAAATGAAAAAACTTCTGAAAGAAGTCGCCGATTTGGTAAAAGAAAAAAAACGAAAAGAAGCTGAAGAACTTTTGCCTAAAATCTACAAAACTCTGGACAAAGTGGCAAAAACAGGGTTAATAAAGAAAAATACAGCCGATAGAAGAAAATCACGAGTTACCAAGCTTATAAGCGCCAATCCACGGACAGAAGACTCAAAATAAACTATATCCCCGCAATCAGCAAGTCAAGAGCTGCCTGGGGAGTTAATTGACCGGTTTTTATGTCTAAATCTACCTCAAAAATCTTTTGGTAGATTTTTTTTAATTCCTCTTCTGTAAATTTTTGAGCTTGCCAATGACTTTTTTTCACCACAAAAGGATGAAGACCGCTCTTTTTTAAAACAGCTTCATAGGGAATATTTTGCCCTATTAAGCTTTTAATTATTAATAAATTTCTGAATTGATAATTAATCATCGCAAAAAGATATGAAGCTGAATCACCTTTTTCCAAGTGTTGATGAACTAAGAAAAGGGCTTTTCTTTTATCTCTTAAGGCCAGAGCGTCAATGGTCTTGAAAACGTCTGTTTCTATTTTGGGTTTTATTAAAAGTTGAATATCTTTTTCTTTTATTTCGCTGTCTTTTTTGAAATTAACTATTTTCTTTATTTCATTAGAAAAACGCCAAAGATCATCGCCTATGAAATCAATGAGTTTTTGGCATATTTGGTCATCAATTTTTTTTTGGTATTTTTGAAATTCTTGCTCTATCCAGTTTCTAAGATCCGTACCTGAAAGCGGTTGGAATTCTTGGGAGCGAGCCTTCTGTTTCAAGAACTTGAACAAAGATGTCCTTTTATCTGGGATTCCTTCTTCATAAAATAAAATGATATCTTCTGAATCTATAAAACATTTACTTTCCGAGAGAAACATTTCTTTAAAATCGGCATCGCTAAAAGAATTCATTAAAATTATTAGTTTTTTTTCTTTAAACATTGAACTAACTTGAAAAACATTCTTAATGTCTCCCCAGCCCGATTTTTGGAGATCAAAATACTTTAAGTTAAGACCGCTTTTATGGACTGCTTTATGACGAACAATGATTTCTTCAAGTTTTTGGCGAGAACGATATGTATCTTCTCCATAAAGAAAAATGAGCATAATAATAAACTAAATCCTTGGTTTTAATAATAAGAAGCCTTAATGCTGCTATAATTAACAATCCTCGATCTTATGACCGAGGATTGTTTTTTTAATCTATAAATCTCTGTTTTTTATTCTGGCAACGCATACAAACAAAGACACAGCGGAAAATTACTGTCCCGCCATTATTATATCTTTAAAACGTTTTCTATCTTTTTAATAATCTCTCCCGGGGTAAAGTGAGCCTTTACTAAAAAGTCAACCGCCCCCAATCCTATCCCCTTATCTACGTCATCTTTTTGTCCAAGATTAGAAAGAATAATTACCGGAATGGGAGAAAGAGAAGGCTCGGCTTTTATTTGCGCCAAAACTTCAAAACCGTCAATGCCCGGAAGAATAAGATCAAGCAAAATCAAATCCGGCGTTTCTTCTTTAACCTTTTTTACGCCCTCTTCTCCATCAACAGCTTCCACGGTTTCAAAACCTTCTTGGCTAAGTTTTTGAGAGATTAGTTCCCTTAAAAATTTGTCATCCTCTATGACAAGTATTTTTTTTGCCATACTTAATTGAAATGTTTTTTGTTAATAATAATTTGGAATAGCCTAATATTAATAATTATCTTCCTATCTGTTTCAACACTTTGTTTAAAACTTCTCTTGGGTCAAATTCTGTTTTAACCAACCAGTCCTTAGCCCCAAGTTTTTTAGCTCTATCCAATTCTATCGGTTGCCCTGAATTAGATATGATAATAATGGGGATATTTTGCATATCTTTATCTTTTTGCATCTCTTCCATCATTTCAAAACCTCCCATCTTAGGCATAATAATATCCAGCAAGATCAAATCCGGCTTGCTCTTTTTTATTTCTTCCAGACCTTTCAACCCATCTTCAGCGATGGCGATATCATACCCTTCATAATCTAATTTTCTTTTTAGAAGACCAAGCATTATTTCTTCGTCTTCAACTATAAGAATTTTTTTTGCCATATTTTTTTATTTTTTATTTAATATTTGATATTTGATTTTTTTCAGAAAGCCCTTTATAGGGGATGATAAAATAAAAAACGGTTCCTTTATTTTCTTCGGATTTAAACCAAATTGACCCTTTGTGAGCTTCAATAATATTTCTTGTGGTAAAAAGGCCTAAGCCATTTCCTTCTGTTTCCATTCTCATAACATTAGCCCCGCGAAAAAATTTACTGAATATTCTGTTTTGCTGGTCTTTTGGCACCCCCACACCTGTATCTTGAATTGAAAACTCTACTCCTTTTTTATCATATTTCAAGACAATTGTCACACTCCCTCCCGGGGGGGTATATCTTATGGCGTTATCAATTAAATTATAAATCGCCAATTCTATTCTTTTCGGATCCACCGTCAGGGGAGGTATTCCCTTCGCCGGTTTCTTAAATTGCAACTTAAGCCGTCTTTTCTTTGCCTCTTCATCAAAAGAGTCTATGACTCCTTGTATCAATGCCACAAAATCCACAGGCTTAAGCTCATAGAGATATCTGCCTTCTTCAATTCGCGTTACATTAAGAAGATCATTGATTAAGGCAATCATCCTTTCATTACTTTTGTAAGTTCTCTCAATAAATTTTATTTGTTCTTCGCTTAAGTCGCCGACATCCCCGTCCAACAACATCCTCATAGTCCACTTTATGGCCGACAAAGGGGTTCTTAGTTGATGGGCTGCGATAGAAACAAATTCTGTTTTCATTTCTTCAATCCTTTTTTCCCTCGTAATGTCGTGTAAAATAATTGATTTCCCCACAACTTCATCTTCTCTGACAATAAAAGCCGTGCTTATTTCCAAAATAAAATTTTTCTGGATTATGGCCTCTTTTCTAAAAATCTCTTCTGCCTCTTTTTCAAGCAACTCAATTATCGGCTTAAAATTTCTTAATAATATTAATTTGCTAAAAGCTTTATTTATTACTTCTTCATCGCGGACATTCAAAAGTTCTCTTGCCTTGGGATTTATCAATGAAAGCCTGTTTTCATTATCAAAGACCAAAAGACCATCTGTGAAATTAGTAATAATAGCCTGTGTTTTATTCTTTTCTTCTTCAGCCAATCTTCTTGCCGTTTCGGTGTCCTCTAAAATATTCAGCAGAGCAGTCCTTGTTTCTTTTAATTCCTCTACGTCTTCTGTCTCTCCTATCTCGCCCAAATTTTCCCTTGTTGTATTTTTAAGAAAATTTTTGTCCACGGTCTCATTTTTTAGATTTTTTTCTTCTTTAGAAATATTTTTATCGGACATCTGCGGAATTATTTATTGGTTTTGTTTTTTTCAACCTGGTCAAAATTTTCTGTAAGCTCCTTTATCTTATTCTTATACCTTGCCATTTTTATTTCTCTATCCACGGTTATTTCTTGAAGTTTTTCAAATACTTCAATTTGTTTCTCTAATTTCTTTTGAATTTTTTTGAGATTTCTAATATCAGAAAGAGCTAAAAAGTAACCGACCAACATTTTTTTTCTATCTTTCCTCGTTGAAATAGAGATTTGAACAGGAATATTCTCCTTGTTTTTCGGGGACAATGCTATCTCTTTATTGTGTATGATTTTCCCGTTTAATACTTTTTCTTCCAAGAGACCAAATTTTTCGTCATCTAAAAATAAACTCTTGACCCTTTCGCCAACTATTTCTGTTTCATTATAGCCGGTCAATTTACAGAAAGCATTATTAACATTAATAATAACACCAAAAGGATTGGCAGCACAAATAGGAAGAGGTAAAAATTTAAAAAATTCTTGGATGTAATTTTCTAAATCCTTTAAATCTTCTTTGTCCTTCTCGCAACGGTTATTGTTTTTTTTATCTTTATTACCAGTCATTTTATTGCCATTTTACTATAAATTCATGATAAGGATCGCCTCTAAATATGCACTTTTCTTCGTTAATCTCCATTTGTTCGCTCTTAACGATAAAGCCGCAAACTGTCAGAAAATAACCCTTTAAATAGTGGCACATAATGGGGTGTATATTAAAGTTTTTTAAGCGGAAAATAAAAAATTTCTTTTTTTCGTGGAACTCAACAACTTCAAATTCACCTACCGTGTAGTGTTTTGACCAATATTTGGGAGTTTCTTTAATAGATTGTTGGGGGGAGAAAAAATAACGCATCATTGTTTTGGCCAAAAAAGAGTGTTTGGGCGCGGATTTACCCATAGTATAAATTTCTTTCTCGCCCCAATTAAACGCGTTTTGAGCTGCCAGCAAAGACACTACGCGCAAACCGATAGGCGCCCATTCTGTCGCTTGTATATTGTTATAGTTAATAGGATACCCTAATTTCCCAGTTTCTTCTTGCAAGCGACGCACTGCTTCTTTCCCTCCCACCATCTGCACATATTCAGCATCTGTCTGAAAAACCACCCTTCTTACTTCACCGGAGACTTCCATTATTTTTTTAATGTCTTCTTTTCTATTTTTCATTATATTTTAATATTTTCTTTATTTTACCATAATTTAAGATTATTGGCAGTAGAAGAAAAATTTTCTTTTCCCCCGCCCATGGCCGGGAGCCGCTTAATAAGACTGTAAAACCCGAGATCTTCCAAAAGTCGGACTACCTCTCCTTCGTCATAATCCCCCCAACAACATTCCTCCAAGTTAAAATCAACAGGCACATCCCTCTTTATTTCCACTAACATTCTACTAAAAAACGCTTGATCTTTATTGTCTTCCAAACATTGGCTGATGCGAGGAGAATATTCTTTCCATTTTTTGTCGTTTTTTTCGAGAAGCTCGTACAAGGTTTCTAGATTTCTAAAGTCTTGTATCAGTTTTATGGCGGTTTTTTCGCCTACACCCGGCACCCCGGGAATATTGTCGGACGGATCTCCCTTCAACGCTTTGTAATCAAGGAGTTGATGGGGGGTCAACCCTTGGTATTTCTCCTTAACCTTCTCTTCGTCATAAATAATACTGTCTTTAAGCCCTTTTCTAAGAGTACATACCTTAGTGCGAGAATTAATTAATTGGAAAGTGTCCGAATCGCCCGTCAAAATAATTGTTTCTATCCCCGGCACGGACTTCTTTTCAAAAACCAAATTGGCAATGGTGCCGATAAGATCATCTGCTTCAAAACCCGCTTTTTCAAAAATGGCCGTCTTGAAGCTATTCAAAACTTCTTTAGTTATCGGGATCTGTGAATAAAGATCATCCGGAGCTTTGGGACGAGTAGCCTTATACCCTGCGAATTTTTCATGACGGAAAGTCGGAGCGGGCACATCAAAAGTAGCCGCTATATAATCCGGCCGCAATTCTTTTATGGCCTTAAAAAAGATCAGCAAAAAACCATAAACCGCATTCACCATATTTCCTTTATTGTCGGTCAGAGGAGGCAGAGCGTGATAAGCGCGATGAATTAAAGCATTGCTGTCAATAATAAGAAGGAGTTTTTTTTCTTCTGTCATATTATAATAATTCCATTTTTTTCTTAAGAAGTAAAATAATAAAGCCTGAGGCAAGGGCAATAAATACTGCGATAAATATAATCAGGAGAGAGTTGTTCGCATTATTCAAAGAATTGATCAATGAAGCTGATTTTTTCCCACTGACGATAGTATCGCCTTCTCCCAAAGAAGCATCCCTTAAATATTCCTTTTTGTTAAAAATATTCTCTTCTCCGGGAGTCGGCGCCAACGCCCACCCCCAGGTACCATCATTTTTCTTTGCATAAGACTGCCCTTGAAAAGATTTTCCTTGATAAATAATTGAATCTATTTCCCCCAACGGATTGTATAGAGAAATTCCCTCTTCATCATTATTAAGTGTTATTTTAGAAGCGGAGCGGCTTATGACCAAATAACCACCGCTTTCAATAAAAGTGTTTTCGGGGAAAATGTATTTTTTTGTTTTGCCATAAATATCTTGGATGGACCATCCGGAGAGACTAATCTTTTCTTCACCGGAATTATAAAGCTCAACCCATTCTCCTTCGGCATCAGGACCTTCCGGCGAAGGTAAAAATTCGTTAATAGAAACTTTGTCGTGAGAAACCGCCGGGTCAAACCCTTTTTGTATTTTTACCTCCGGATCTTTAAGTAAAAGTTTCTTGTTTGAACCAACCTCCGGGCAAGGAATAATAATATTATTTGAACCGGGAGTTAAAGAAGCGCTCCAAGCCCAACCGCCCCCGGCCCTATTATATGATTGTCCCTTAACGGCGTTGGAATAATTAATAGCGTCTGCGATCGTTCCGTTTGGCCAAAGAAGATTAATGCGGTCTTCGTCGTTGTTTAAAACAATTTTTGTGTCAGTTCTGGATAAAACCAAATGACTATGACTGTCCATAATGGTCTTCTCCGGAAAAATGTAAGAGTTGGGCTGTCCTATTTCATCAATCATATACCAGCCGGAAATGTCAATTTGCTTGTCGCCGGAATTATAAAGCTCAATCCATTCTTTTTGACTGTCAAATCCTTCGGGAGATGGAAAAACTTCATTAAAAATAATCCCCGCGGGATAAATTACAGACTCATCCGTTAAGGAATCGGTTATAGGCAATGATTCTGTTCCTTGCATGCTATTCTCCGCTCCGGGAGTCCCGCCGGGGCGTTGGCTGCTTTCCCAACCCACGGAACCTGTTCTCTCCATTGTTTGTTTAGTTGAATTGTCCCCTGCGAACCAACCGGAAACACAATTAACTTCATCGCCTAAGCTTTTTAATCCATTATAAATCTTCATACCCTCTCCTTTGTTGCCAAGAGCCCCTTTATAAATCAAATCTGCCGAAACCCCCGGAACCGTATCGTCATTAGTTCTTTCCAATAAATAAAAACTTTTTGCGAGGATTGTTCCTGTTAAATTAATTTCCGGCGTTCCGTCTTCAGCTCTAAGAATCCATCCCTCAAGATCAACAGGGGCATCAGTCATATTATAAAGTTCAATCCATTCGTCATTATAAGAAATATTAGTTCCCATCCATGCAATTTCATTAATGACTATGTCTAAGGGGTCGGCTGCATAGACCGCCGAATATATTGGTAAAAATAAAAAAACTGCGAAAGCCAATATTTTTAACATAAAAAATTTTGAGAGCTCTTGACTTCTTCTTTTAAATGCTGGTAAGCTGATTTGGTGGCTATTCTGCCCTTGGAAGTTCTTTCAATAAAGCCTATTTGCATTAAGTAAGGCTCATAAATATCCATAATAGTATCCATCTCTTCAGAGATACTAGCCGCAAGCGTTTGAAGACCTACGGGCCCTCCATTAAATTTTTGGATGATTGCCGCTATGACTTTTCTATCTCCCGGTTCAAGACCTCTTTCGTCAACTTCTAAAAAGTCTAAGGCCTGCCTAGCCATATTATGTGTAATAATCTCTTTTTCTTGCACTTGGGCGAAATCTCTTACTCTCCGTAAAAGACGATTGGCAACCCTCGGAGTGAAGCGGGAACTTTTGGCAATAACTTGTATTGATTCTTGTTTTATTTTTATCCCTAAAATTTTGGCAGATCTCTGAATAATTTTTTGGATATCTTTTATCGTGTAGAGATTGAGTTGGAATGTCGCGCCGAAACGACCCCTTAAAGGAGAACTTAGAAGAGCTAATTTAGTTGTAGCGCCAATCAGCGTGAAAGAAGGAATGTCCAACTCCATAGTTCTAGCCATAGGACCTTTGCCCATTATTATGTTTAATTTAAAATCTTCCATAGCGGGATATAAATATTCTTCTACCAGCCTATTAAGACGATGAATCTCATCTATAAAAAGAATGTCCCCTTCTGAAAGATTTGTTAAAATCGCCGCCAAATCTCCAATTCTCTCAATGGCCGGTCCGGAAGTAATTTTAACATTACTACCCATTTCTTCCGCTGCCAAACAAGCCAAAGTGGTCTTCCCGAAACCACTGCTCCCATATAAAAGCAGGTGGTCCGGAGATTGATTCCTTTTTTTAGCCGCTTCAATAATGATTTTTATATTCCTCTTCACTCGCTCTTGACCTACATATTCTTTCCATGTCTTCGGCCTTAAGGTTGAATCAACAAGTTCATCTTCTCCACAATATTTATTTTGCAGAGATTGATTATCAATTTCTGATGGCTTGGCTCTTGACATATTTTTGAAAATGTCTTACAATAATTAATAATAGAATATTGAACGGCCTTCGGGCTGGGGACATAATTACCCTAAATTATTTGGAATTTCTTTTAGCCGGACTGTTTGGCTTCGGCGAAACTACTCCTCGAAGGAATTTCAGCTCACAGTATTTATCTTTGAGTTTTGTCCCCAGCCCGGAGGCTTTTTTTATTTATTTAGCAACTCTTTCTATTTCTTCAAATGTAGTAACACCATTTATTGCTTTTATGAAGCCATCCTGGCGCATCGTTACCATCCCTTTTTTAATAATCAACTTCTTTAAAGAGACCGTGGAAGGAGAGGTTAATATAAATTGCTTAACCTCGTCGTCCGCCAGAAAAACTTCAAAAATTCCAACTTGATCGCGATAACCGGTATTATTACAAAAACTGCAACCTTTGGCGCGGATATTTTTTATAGTCTTCGGCAAAAAAGCTTTTAACGCCATAGGAAGTTCTTTTAATTCTTTTTTAATTTTCCCCAGCTTTTCTGCGGAAGGATTAACATGTTTCCCACATTTTTTACACACCTTTCTAACTAAGCGCTGGGCAACCACCATATTAATGGCGGGAGCCACTGAAACGGGTTTTACTCCTAAGTCAACGAGACGCGCGATTGTCCCTGCAGCATCATTGGTATGAAGAGTCGTAAAAACCAAATGGCCCGTCAGGGCAGCTTGAAGGGAAATTTTAGCCGTTTCCATATCTCTTACCTCCCCGACCAATATTACATTGGGGTCTTGTCTCATTATTGATCTTAAGCCGTTTACAAAATCATATCCTTTTTCAGGAGCTACTTGAGTTTGGGATATTCCGCCCAGATGATATTCTATCGGGTCTTCAATGGTAATAATTTTAATTTCCGGCTTCTGAATTTTTTTCAAAAAAGCATATAGAGTGGTTGTTTTACCGGAGCCGGTCGGTCCCGTGACAATAATTATCCCGTTTGGCCTTTTTATTTCTTCGTGGAAAATTTCCTTCAAGTCTTTTCTCAAACCAAGCTCGTCCAACTCTTTTAAATTTTTAGGATCTAAAATCCTTAGAACAACCGCCTCTCCATATTCGGCGGGAAGGGTTGAGGCTCTTATTTCTATAGAAATATCTCCGATCAAAATGGAAAAGCGGCCGTCTTGGGGACGATCGGTAATATTGATTTTGATACCGGACATAAGTTTAATTCTTGATAAAAAAAGATTATATGTCTCTTTAGACAAAGAGGCGACACTTTGTAATACTCCGTCTATTCTTGCTCTGATCTCAACCCTCTCTTCTTGTGTTTCAAGGTGAACGTCAGAAGCTCCAAGACTAATAGCTCCTCCAAAAATAACTTCTGACAGAGTTGTAATATTACCCGTAGAAGCCCTTTCTATGTGTTTGTTTAAGTCTTTTACCGTCTTGATTTCTTTTTGGAGTGAATCTGAATGTTCTTTGGAAATTTCCATTTCTCCTGTTATTTTTTGCTGTTCTTGAATCATTTTCTTGCTATTTGCTGTTTTAATATTATTGAGATGTCTTTTTGGACAGCTGTAATATTTTTTTCTTTGGCAGAAAATAAAAATCCTTCCTTTTTGGTAACCCCTTGAAATTTTTTAGAAATATCATCCGCCAACCTTTTATCTTCTGACCATATCATCCCTTGAGTAAAGAAAGTTATCTTGCGATTCTCCCATAATAGTAATAATGAAGAGGCTTGAAGAATATGCCGCTTCAACCTCTCTGCGACAAAAACCAAATCCTTGTGGTCGGCCTGAGCGTCTTTAAAATCGTCTGATGATAAGGAAATATAATATAAATTATTTTGTTTTTGAAATATCAGTTTTTCCAGAGCTTTTTCTAAAAGCTTAATGCGAGGGCACGGCTCTTCTTGATATAAATATTCAACGATCTTAGAATAATCGGCTCCTTCTTTAATCAAAAAAGAGATTGCTCCAAAAATATTGGGAGACACCCGGGAATAATGCAAATTATCAGTTTCTAAAACAATACTGGCCAAAAGGCAATTGGCGATTTCTTCGTCAAAAATATTATCTTTCACGGTCTCTATGACTCCTATCAAGACTCCTCCCAACAAAGCATTGTCTCCTATAATATTAACATTGCCAAACATTTCGTCCGGTTGCTCGGTGTTAATATTGATAATGGGAATATTTTCAAGATCTATGGTGTCGCTTTCGCATAACAAGCTTAAATTTTTTATATTCCTCGCCTTTAAGACTATTAAGAGATCCGGCTGATTCTCCGAGGAAAATTGTTCTATAATATTTTTTTCCTTATCACTTGTAATAAATTGGTGGTCTAGTGAGATTTCTTCTTCCCCTATTTGTCCCCCTTTAGTTAATAAAATGATTTTTAATCTGTTCTCATTTTTTTCGTAACGCATTTCTAATATATTTCTCCTTGTGGTATCAATGGAAACGGTTGTTTGGCAAGTATCGGAAGCACAGGTTAGAAAATCCAACTTTGGAGATATTTTTTCTATAGCAAGGTTTACATTCTTCCCTATTTTTTTTAAAGTATAAAAAAGAGCCATAGCGCCGCTTAGGTCGCTTTCCTCACTATTTTCCGGAAGAAAAATAGAAATATTCCTCGCCTCGCCTATATAATCCTTAGCTAATAAAACTTGATTCATTATCTTGTCTTGACTATTTCAATTTAGCTTATTTCCTGCAATGAATCAAGCTTCTATAAAATACGGTAAATGAGCTTTTAAAGGAAAACATTCTTGGGATATTACATAATAATTCTTTTTTGGGTATTTCTGTTTTAGAGAAAAACGCTTAAAACAAACCTAATTTTTATATTTTTAAATACAATGTTTTGTTATAAAAAAACTGCAGACTCGGAATATTTTACGACAAGTCCGCTTCAAACCAAGAACTTGGGGAAAGCTTTCGCTAAAAAACTTTTGGACGCTCCTGTTCTGAAAAAAGCGATAGTCATCGGACTGGTCGGAGACTTAGGCGGAGGGAAAACCACTTTTTTGCAAGGATTTGCCCGTGGTTTGGGGGTTAAAGAAAAAATATTAAGCCCGACTTTTATTATTATGAAACGGTTCAATATCCCGGGCCAAAAAAATTTTAAACATCTCTACCACTTTGATTGCTATCGGATAAACAAAGCTCAAGAAGTTGCAAGTCTTAATTTTAAAAAAATAATAACAACCCCCGACAATATTGTTGTTATTGAATGGATTGGCAAAATAAAGGAAGTTTTGCCTAAAAAACTAATAATGCTTGATTTCCAATTTATTAACCAAAAAACGAGAAAGATTAATATCCGAGAAACAAGCTAACTATTTATGTTAAAATAAAAATATGTCAGGACACAGCCATTGGTCTAGTATAAAACACAAAAAAGGGGTAGCTGATGAAAAAAAGGGGGAAATGTTTTCCAAGCTATCTAAGAATATTTCCGTGGCCACCCGGGGAAAAGGCAGTGATATAGAAACTAACCCCGCCCTAAGAATAGCTGTTGAGAAGGCTAAGTCTTTTAATATGCCGAAAGACAATATTATGAGAGCCATCAAAAAGGGGGCTGGAGAACTTGACGGAGTAAAGCTGGAAAAAGCAACCTTTGAAGTGTATGGGCCGGAGAAGGTAGCTATAATTATTGAAGTTATTACTGACAATAAAAACAGAACTCTTGGTGAAATTAAAAATATATTAAGTAAAAAAAATGGGAAACTGGCAGAAGAAGGATCGGTCCGGTGGCTCTTTAATAGAAAGGGTATAATCTTAATAGATTCTAAACTACAGCCTGCCGATTATAAGAATAAAGAAACATTGGAGTTGGCCGCCATTGAAGCAAACGCGGAAGATATTTTTTGGGACAATGATCTTTTATATGTTTATGCTAAACCTAATGAATTGGAAGATGTTAAGAAGGGTTTAAAAAACAACAATATCAATATTGGATCAACTAGCCTGGAATGGATAGCGAAAGAGCCTATAAACATAGATCCCGAAAAACAAAAATCTCTTCAAAAACTTTTTGAGGCCTTAGACGAAAATGAAGATGTCCAAGAGATTTATTCCAATCTTGAAACATAGAGTATATAATTTAAAGCTTTAAGGAAGACTATATTATCTGTTATATGTTTCGTGTTTAATATTTTATGATAATTCTTGGTATTGACCCGGGCACAGCTACTACTGGCTACGGGATAATAAAAACAAAAAAAACTCTTAACCAAAAAGGGCGGGCAAATAAAAACCGCCCGCCGTTTTTCCAGTGCGTAAATTATGGGATTATATCCACCCTGCCGTCCGAAACTCCGGAGAAACGCTTAAAAAAAATCCACGCAGAAGTTATTAAAATAATTAAAGAGTACCAACCCGAGATTTTGGCTATAGAAAAACTTTTCTTTTTTAAAAATAACACAACGGCTATGCCCGTGTCTCAAGCTAAGGGAGTAGTCTTATTGGCCGCCGCTCAAAAAGGAGTGCCTGTTAAAGAGATTTCTCCATTAGAAGTCAAAATGGCTATAACAGGATACGGAAGAGCCGATAAAAAACAAATCCAAAAAATGGTAAAATACTTATTTAATCTTGAAGATATTCCTAAACCGGACGACGCAGCCGATGCCTTAGCAATAGCTGCTTGTTGCGCCTTAAAATAATTTTATTTTTACAATTAACTCTTGACAAATATCTTTATGGGCATATAGTATGGCAAAGGGTGTTTAACCCTTTTTTTTATAGGAACAAAGGTCGCGTTCTCTTCTCTATAGAGAAGACAAAAAATATTAGGAATAATTAAAATAAAATATAATTATGATTTACGAAAAAAATATCCAACTTCTGTGTGAAGAAGTTGACGATGACGTTAAAGAAGAAGGTGACGTTAAAGAAGAAGGTGACGTTGAAGAAGGTGATGTTAAAGAAGGTGACGTTGAAGAAGGTGGTGATATTAAAGAAGAAGGTAGTGATGAAACAATTAATGAAAAAGATGATGACGAAGATGATGACGACGAAGATGACGATGATAAAGATGATGACGATGATAAAG
>CBDVAW010000016.1:0-16278 GCA_965372095.1 uncultured bacterium | reverse complement strand
ATAATTTATATAAATTCGTAGAAAATTAGATACGATATTTATGAAAGTGAAATTATTAACAATAAGTCAGGCGGCAAGTATGATAGGGGTCTCTATCCAGACCTTGCGCCGTTGGGACGAATCAGGCAGACTATCTTCTGTCCGTCGGGGAGAGGCGGGTCATAGATGTTATGAAAAAAGAGTTGTAGAAGAATTTGTCAGAGACAATGTCAGGGACTTATTCAAATTAGCCAAAAAATGGGCTGTCAGTAAATCAGAAAATGAAATACCATCTTTTTTTTATTGCCAAAATATTTCTGTTTTTCAGGCACGGTTGTCAAGATTAGAAAATGATTTGGGTGAAGTCAAAAGATTGAATAAAATATTTCCATTGATTACCGCTATTACTGGCGAGATTGGCAACAATTCGTTTGATCATAATTTGGGCAATTGGCCCGATATGCCGGGCATATTTTTCGCTTGCGATTTAATTAAAAAACAGATTGTTTTAGCGGACAGGGGTCAAGGTATTTTAAAAACTTTGAAAAAAGCAAAACCGAAACTTTCGAATCATCAAGAAGCGCTAAGGGTCGCTTTTACCGAAATTGTTTCCGGCCGCGCGCCGGAGTACAGGGGCAACGGATTAAAGTTTGTTAAAGAGGTTGTTGAAACAAATGAAATAAAATTAATATTTTATACGGGCGACGCGATACTTGAAATTCAAAAAAATAATGCGAATTTGAAAATTAATAAATCAAATATTTACTTACAAGGATGTTTGTCATTAATTAAATTTTAATATAATATTTTGTGAAATAATCTTTTGCGTGTAAAACAAACATTATGATAATATATCTCAAAAAATTCGGTTCAACATTAAATAGTCGGCAATTTGGCAGGGAAGCCTTAGCCGCTTTTAAGCCGTCTTTGACAGAAATAGATAAAGACGAAGAAGTTGTCGTCGATTTTGAAGGAGTAGTGACATTTACGCCATCGTGGGGAGATGAGTTTTTAGGTTTTTTGCTCAATAATTTTGGGAAGCGATTAGTGTTAAAAAATACCGGCAATCCATCAGTTCAAGCGTCGCTGAAAATGTTAGAAGAAGTTTACAAGAAGCGATTTACGGTAGAATAAATATATGGTGGCGATTTTTTAAGTTTATTCTAAATTTGGGAAAATGAATGAAAGCTGTCTATTTAGATGGTTTTTTTAGTTGGCGGCATTATAGTTTTTCAATTTCGTGGTAGCATAGGATGGAAGATATAATAATATTATTTATAGCTTCGTAATAATAACGGAAAGAATATTATATTTATGAATAAAAGAATATTTATCGGATCCGCTTGGCCATACGCGAATTTTTCATTGCATCTCGGGCATGTGGTTGGAATGATAAACGCGGATGTTCTGGCAAGATACCACCGACAGAAGGGGGATGAAGTTTTGTTTGTCTCCGGGAGCGATTGTTACGGTACTCCTATCGCGGTAGAGGCGGAGGCGCAAGGAATTCATCCGTCAGAAATTGCCGAAAAATATCACAAAGAATTCAAAGAGACGCTTATTAACGGTCTTTCTTTTTCTTACGATATATATTCGTGCACTACCAGCGAAACTCACGCTAAAGTTGCACAGGACCTTTTTCTATTTCTTCATAAAAAAGGAGACATTTATCCAAAGATTCAAGAATTGCCGTATTGCGAAAAATGCAAAAGATTTCTTCCAGACAGATATGTGGAGGGGATATGCCCGGACTGTGGCTTTGAGGGCGCGCGAGGTGATCAGTGCGACGAGTGCGGTAATCTTCTTAGTCCGGAAGAGTTGAAAAATGCGGCTTGCAAGATATGTAAAACCAAGCCAGTGTTCAAAGAGTCAGAACATTTCTTTTTAAAGTTGTCCGCTTTTTCCGATTCGCTTAAACAATGGATAGAAAAACAGTCTTCTTGGCGTCCGAACGCTAAAAACTTTTCCTTGGGTTTTCTCGGAGAAGGACTGAAAGACAGAGCTATTACTCGCGACACTGAATGGGGAGTAAAGATTCCTCTGGCAGGTTACGAAGAAAAGTCCATCTATGTATGGTTTGAAGCGTTGTGTGGCTATTTGTCGGCAAGCATAGAATGGGCCGAGCTGAAAGACAGTCCGGATAAATGGAAAGATTTTTGGCAGAAAGAATGTTATCACTATTATGTGCATGGCAAAGATAATATTCTTTTTCATACTATAATCTGGCCTTCAATTTTAATGAGCCGCGGAGGATTGAATTTGCCTAATCAGATAGTATCCTCGGAATATTTGAATCTTGAAGGGAAACAGTTTTCTAAGAGCAGAAAGTGGGCTGTTTGGCTCCCGGATTTTTTGAAAAAGTTTGATTCGGACAGCTTAAGATATTATCTTATCTCCAATGGTCCGGAGACCTCTGATAGTAATTTTTCATGGAAAACCTTTCAAGCCAAAAACAATACCGAACTGGTGGATACTCTCGGTAATTTTGTTCATAGAGTTCTAAGTTTTATTAACCAAAACTTTGAAGGGCAAATACCGAAAATTAAGCCTGATGCTGACGGAAAAGCATTATTAAAATCAGCCGAAGACTCTTTTGAGAGAATAGGAGGTTTAATTGAAAAGGCCAAATCAAGAGAAGCGCTTCAAATTATTTTTAGTTTGGCGCAGGAAGGGAATTGTTTCTTAGACAAAAAAGAGCCTTGGAAGACAATTAAAACAAATAAAGATAAGGCCGGGGAGGATTTAAGTATTTGCGTCCAATTGATCAATAATTTAAGGGTGCTTATTAGGCCTTTTCTTCCCAAAACAAGTGAAAGAATTCGCTCTATTTTAGGAGCAGATGATACCGATTGGAAGTTACAGACCATTCTTGAGGGGAAATCTTTGGATAAAGTGGCGCCTCTATTCCGAAAACTGGAAGATGATATTATTGAATCGGAGACTCAACAATAACACTGATTAAAAAAGATAATTGCTCAAAACTGTCTTTTTTCGTATGCGGGTATATTGGGCGAACATTGACATAGAGTTATTTATGGTATATTCTTTTAACAGTTAATATATTAGCCAATCAAAGAAAAGGAATAGTAAAAAATTACTTGTTATAGCGAGTCGGGGGTGGTGGAAGCCCGATGGCAAAAGGATTTTTGAACGAGCCTTGGAGATTGCGATCCGAAGAAAGCCATAGCGCAAGTAGGAATCGGCGGATAGTTACCGCGCAAAGAACAGCCCAATGAGCGCCTTTTGTTTAATCTTAACGAGAGGAAACAGGGTGGTACCGCGAGACAAGACTCGTCCCTGTATGGAAATTATATATTCCCATATAGAGACGAGTTTTTTTATTTAAGGATATGTTATTCAAACAAGCAACCACAATAAGAACACGACGCATTAGAGCAAGTTTTTACTTGAGGTTGTTTAATAGCGCTTAAAATTTTATAGCATTGAACTCTACCAAATAACCTCAAGTAATAAATCTTGAGGTTATTTAGTTCTTTAACTGTTTAAAATCTCTAATTGAAAGGGGGGAAAATGAGAGTAGAATTTATTAAGGAGACAGGGAAGCAATTTATTAATCATTTGGTAGAGGTGGAAAAACTGGCCTGGTTGGCGGAAGGGGAAAATATCTTAGCCAGCCGTGAAAAAATATTGGTCAGGCTTTCTGATGGCCACAGTAACCAGAGCGCTGTTTTGGCTATTGCCAATGGCAAGGCGGCCGGCAGCCAATATGCTTTTCGGTTTAATTGGGATAATGATATCGGCGGATTAGGTTCATGGGATGGCCATACTTGTTTCGGCTGGACAAATAAAGCCCATAATCCGAAGGGAAATACGGGTTTTCTGGTTGGCGTGGGAGTTGTCCCGGAATTCAGAGGTATAAAGGTGGAACATGGCTTGCGGTGGCCAGGGGGATACAAGATATCAGAGCTTCTTATCGCTCTTACTCTTGATAATCTGTTCTCGGTCAACAATAATGGTTCAGGGGTTACATTGGTTATTGCAAATGCCAGGATTCCTTTTTACCACAAAAAACCCGATCTTACCGTTGAAGAGTACTGCTATTTGCGCAGGGGAGACGGTTTGCCTTATGATCCCGTTCTGCGGTTCCATAAAAGAATGGGAGCAGAGATAATCAAGCCGGTGAAGTTTTCAATGGAAGACGACGAGTCTTTGAACGCCGGTTGCTGGGTTCTTTATAAAAATCCATTTAAAGGATATTAGAGCCATAAACAGTATAGAACTAAACAAAAGGCGCGGGAGCGGAAAAAAATTCGCTCCCCGCCATAATCATTATGTTATTATGATTATATGTTGAAAGAATTTTATAAAATAAAAAAGATCAGCAAAAATATTTATTTATTATCCGAACCTTGGTTTGACGAATACGCTAATTTTTATCTGATAAAAAAAGAGGATTCAACCTTGCTTTTTGATTGCGGACTGGGGTTATTTAACTTAAAAGCTTTTTTAAACCGGCTTGGTTTCGGTATTGATGCCGTAATGCTGACTCATTCTCATTTTGACCATTGTGGCGGAGCTGTTCATTTCTGTCCAGAAAAAATAATTGCCAACGAAAAAATCTTGCGCAATTTAAAGAATAGAAAATATATGGGGATTGAACATTTAAAAGAAGAATATTTTAGCAAAGAACTGTTAAAAAGTCTGCCTTTTGAGAAAATTAGAAAGGATGTCGGCGATGGAGAAAAATTTGGAGATATAAAGCCCTATAAACAAGATAATATCTTCGGATTTAATATTATTTCTCTTCCCGGGCATACAGACGATTCAACCGTATTTTATAGCAAGAAAGATAAGCTTTTGATAACAGGGGATGTTTTGTATGATGGAGAAATTTACGCGAGCCTTATTAACTCTGACGAAAAAAAATTTATCAATTCTTTAAATTATATTAAGAAACTGGATTTTGATATAGTTCTTCCCGGACATAATAACATTTTATCGAAACAACAGGCGATAAAGATCATCAACAAATGGATAAATATCTTGGAAATGCCGGCGCAGAGATTCAACTTATTAAATGCCGAATCCGAAAAACATTAATATATAATATTGAAAAAAGAAACCCCGCGTGTTTTTCAAGCGGGGTTTTATTTGTGATGTTTTCTTCTTTGCGATATAAAATATATTGCTCCGGCAGATGATCCGAGAAGATTATAGAAAATATCGCTTGGCGTGTCTTCGTAGTTTATAAGTGTTATCTTCAATATGGGGAATAATCTTAATTCTATTATTTCCCATAAGCTTCCGGCAATTAACGCCGTTAACAGCGCGACCGCAACAATGGATAGATTTTCCTTTTTACGGAATATTTGCGGGAGCATTCTGTCGCAGATGTAAATTCCGGCAAGTCCGAGCCAAAGGCCTCCTAAAAAATGCATTGGCACATCTATCCAGCGCAGATAATAATAAATAGAAAAGGACGAAAATATGATATGAATAAGTACGCCGAAAATAAGAAATAACCACATAATATATGGCATAGCTGTTTCTCCTTTCTGCTCATAATGGCAAAGAAGTATTTATGTTTTGAAAGAACAATTAAATATTGAAAGATTAACCTTTGACCAATCAATCAGATTTTGATAAAAATTAGCATAAAATGAATAAGCGCGCAACAAGCGCGCTTATTTTCTTTGGTTTTTTATGGCCGTGGGTAAATCGGGGTTGACAAGATATGTTATGGGTTTATAATCATAATATAAAGCTCCAAGCGTAATTAAATAATAACCGGAGCTAATAAATATTATGAAATATTGTATTACCGCTAATGGCGATAATTTAGACGCGGCCTTGGATCTTAGATTTGGACGCGCAATTTACTTTTTGATCGTTGACGATGAAGGGGAGCTGATCAAGGCGATTAAGAATACCGGGGCGGAGGCAATGCGAGGCGCCGGTGTCGCGGCCGCCCAAATTATAGCCGAAGAAAAAGTTGATATAATAATTACCGGGAATATCGGACCTAATGCTTTTACGGTTTTGCGCGGCTCCGGAGCAAAGATTTTCATCGGCAGTTCGGGGGCGAGCGTGCAAGATGTTTTTCAAAAATATCAAAAGGGAGAATTTAAAGAGATGACAGAGGTAGTTCCTTGCGGTCCCGGTTATGGAGCGGGGCTTGGTCTTGGGCAGAGATGGAGAAATTTCAGAGGCGGAGGCCGCGGAAGAAAATAAAATCATTTTTAACTGTTTATGAACCCTCAATCTGTTTCAATAATCAGCACACTCGTTAATCTTGGATTAGGGATATCTAAACTGTTTTTCGGCTTCTTAACCGGCAGTGTAGCATTAATGGCGGACGGAGTGCATTCCAGCTTGGACGTTATTTCTTCGTTTATTACTTTTTTAGGATTGGAAATAGCCAAAAAACCGGTTGATGAAAAACATCCATACGGGCACTGGAAAGCGGAAAGTTTAGCCGGTTTTCTTGTAGCCATATTATTGGCGGTGTCCGGTATCTGGATCTTGTATGAAGCGGTTATGAGATTTTCGGGAGAAAAGACAGTCAAACTTAGTATGGGAGCGATAGTGGTAGTTATTATTTCCATTTTAATTACCGAATGTTTGGCGAGGTTAAAATTTTATTATGGCAAGAAACACCAAAGTCTGGCTTTAGTGGCCGATGCCGAACATTCAAGGGCTGATGCCATTTCTTCGGTTGGCGTTTTAGCAGGTCTTATTTTGATCCAATATTTCAATTCAGCCGATGCAGTGATAGCTTTGTTTATCGGTGTTTACATTCTTTATCAGGCGTTCCGGGTAGGGAGAGAGATCACAGATTCCTTGTTAGATGTAGCCAATAAAGACATAGAAGAGAGGATTAAAAAGATTTGTTATTCTCATAATATAGAAATCTCTCAATTAAGAACCAGAAAAATCGGAGCGGCTAATTTTTCCGAGATTAAAATCAAACTTCCACCAAAGTTAAAAGTTGAAAATGTTCAAAAAATAACAGATACCTTGGAGGAAAGATTGCTTAAAAACATTCCGGAATTAAAACATATAGTCATTTCCATTGAAGCTTATCAATTGGCAAGAACCGTTATATTGCCAAAGATAGGCAGAAAAATAGGAGAACTTGAAGGTTTTGAGCAAATAGGTCCGGAGAAATTGGGAAAAAGAATTATTATTCCTCTTGATAAGAGAGAAGTCAGCTCTCTTTTCGGCGCAAAAGAATATTTGATCATAGACAGAAAAAATGGAAATATTTTGACAAAAGAGATTATTAAAAATCCCTACTTTGAAAAAGAATCTCCCCATGGCGCAAGATTTGCCAAAGCAACAAGGGCGGATAAAGTTTTGACGCGGCAGATTGGTTTTAATGCCAAACAAAATTTAGAAAATTTTGGCATTAGAGCTGAGATAATTTCTTCAGAAAAAACGCTTGATAATATTTTAGAAGAAATTAAAGAAAAAAATGAAGGACAAGATTAAAAAGATTGCTATCACCGGAGGCAAAGGAGGCACAGGGAAATCAACAGTTTCCGTTTTAATGGCCAATAAATTAGTAAGCGCCGGGAAGAAAGTCATTCTTTGCGATTGCGATGTTGAATGCCCGAATGATTATTTGCTTTTAGGGCGGAAATTAAAAAAGCCCGAACAAAAAATAACGGCTGAATTCCCAAAGTTAAATAAGAAAAAATGCCAAAAGTGCGGACTATGTGTCAGCGTTTGTTATAACAACGCCATATTCCAAGCTCCGGGTGAAAACCCCATATTCATTAAAGATTTATGTTCGGCTTGCGGCGCTTGCCAGATAGCGTGTCCGTATGATGCCATTCAATTGGAAAAGGAAGAAGTCGGGCAAATTTTTTTAAATAAGACTGGCCAGAACTACTGGCTGGTAACCGGTGTTGCTAATCCGGGTCTTGAGGAAACAGGTCCCGTGGTAACCCAAACCAAGAAATTTACTTTTAGTTTGGCGGAAAAAATTAAGCCGGACTTTATTTTATTTGATACGGCTGCCGGCACTCATTGCCCGGTAATTTCCGCTCTTTTAGGTTGTGACCTGTCTTATGCGGTCACCGAACCCACTCCAATGGGCGCTTATGATTTGATGTTGATTTTAGATTTATGCAAAAAACTTGGAGTGCCGGCTGAGATAATCTTAAATCAAGCCGACCTGGGGACTAAAACGGAAATCAAGAAAATTGCCAAAAAATTTAAAACCATAATTAAAAAAGAGATTTCTTATTCAAAAAAATTAGCGGAAGCTTATTCAAAAGGCCGATTATCAGACTTCAATTTAATATAATATTATGGTCAATATTTCTTCTCTAAAAACAGGCGGAGATGCGGAACGTGTTAAAAAAGTTTACCGGGAGTTTGGGCAAAAATCCGACAAGCCTTTAATAAAACTAACTATAGCTTCCGGGAAAGGCGGTGTCGGGAAGTCAATGTTAACTTCAGCTCTGGCAATGCTTTTTAATGAAAGCCGAAAGGTGGTAGCGGTAGATTGCGATGTTGATGCTCCTAATTTGGCTATTTGGCTTGGCGGGGTAAAAAGATGGGACAAAACTTCGCCGATAGTTACCTCGGCCAAGGCGCAAATTGATCTCAAAAAATGCGATGGCTGTGGTTTATGCGCTGAAAAATGCCGCTTTGAAGCAATAAAAATGTCAGGCAGAAAGCCCGAAGTAAATCCATTTTTATGCGAGGGTTGTGGGGCTTGCAAACTTATATGTCCCCAAAAAGCAATTAAGATCAATCCGATCCAAAATGGGAAGCTTCAAATTAAAAAAACGAAATACGGCTTTTTTCTGGTTTCCGGGCAGCTTCTCCCCGGAGAATCGGGCTCCGGTAAAGTGGTGGCCGAAATCAAAAAAAGAGCGGAAAAAATCAATTATGAAATAATGTTAATTGATTCAGCTCCGGGAACCGGCTGTCCTGTGATTGCTTCTTTACAGGATTCAACATTTGTTATTTTAATCACCGAGCCGACGCTTTCCGGATTTGCCGATTTAAAAAGAGTTTTAGAAGTAGTGGATCATTTTAGGATTCCTTATGGCGTAGTGATCAATAAATGGGATATCTATAAAATATTAAGCCGCAAAATAGAAAAATGGGCCGGCAGAAAGTTTTTAGGAAAGATATCTTATGACAAAGAAATATTTAAAGCCATCAGCGGCTTAACGCCAATTTTGGAAACCAATTTAAAAGCTAAAAGCGAAATTAAAAAGATTTTTCAAAATCTTAATAAACAATGGCAAGACCAATAAAACCGAGAAGGGTTGTATTTGACCCGAATGTTACTTATTTTAAACCTCGTGCAGTGCCTCTTTCCCTGTTAAAAGAAACAGATCTGGGGGTGGACGAACTGGAAGCTCTACGGCTGTGTGATTTAAAGGGTTTGAGTCAGATTAAAGCGGCTAAGAAAATGGAAATTTCTCAAAGCACTTTGGGGCGAATTTTAGCAATGGCTCGCAAAAAAATAACAGAAGCTTTGGTTGAAGGGAAAGCAATAAAAATAAAAGGCTAAGCTTATTGAGCCTTGATTATTTAAAGAACAAACATATAATCTTAAATTAACGAACATTAAAGTTTAACTCATTATATGATTAATCGCAGACATTTTGATGTGATTGTGATTGGAGGCGGTCCGTCCGGCATGATGGCGGCCGGATGCGCGGCGCAGCGCGGCAAGCGAGTTCTTTTGCTTGAAAAAAATAAAGACTTGGGAGAAAAACTCAAACTTACCGGAGGAGGAAGGTGTAACATCACAAACGCGGAATATGATATTAAAAAAATTCTCAAACATTTTGGCAAGGCGGAACAGTTTTTATATTCCACCTTTTCACAATTTAGCGCAAAAGATACTTTTGAATTTTTTGAGTCGCGCAATTTGCCGCTTGTAATAGAAACGCATAAACGCGCTTTTCCAAAGTCGCAGAAAGCGTATGATGTATTGCGTGTTATGGAAAAATATATAAGCAATAAGAATGTGACTATACGCAAGAACAGTCCGGTGAAAAAGATTATGGCAAAAGATGGTCTCATCACCTGTGTCGTGACAAAAGAAGCAACATATACGGCTGACAGCTATGTGCTTGCGACCGGGGGAACGGCCTATCCTAAGACCGGCTCAACAGGTGATGGTTTTAAATGGCTTAAAGGGATCGGCCATTGTGTTGAATCTCCAAATCCAAATATTGTTCCGCTTAGCGTTAAGGATAAATGGGTGAAAGATCTTTCCGGTGTTTCTTTATCGTTTATGAAAATCACTTTTTATTTAAACGGCGAAAAGGCGTTTTCAAAAACAGGGAAGATATTGTTTACGCATTTTGGCTTATCCGGACCGCTTATTCTGAATAGCGCTCATCGCGTTGCGGATTTGTTGCGCGCCGGAGTTGTAACCGCGGAGATTGACGCTTTTCCCGACACCAGTCTCGGCGCTTTTGAAAAGCGAATACTTAAAATATTCAACACAAACAAAAATAAAGCCTATAGGAATATTGTGAAAGAAATTGCTCCGGACGGAATGGCAGACACGCTTATCGGATTTAGCATAATTCCCGACGCGCTAACCAAAGTGCACAGTATTTCAAAAGAAGAACGCAAAGCCATTGCGCGGCTTATGAAGAGCTTTCCTGTCGCTATAAAGGGCTTAATGGGGATGGATCGCGCGATAGTGTCGGACGGTGGAGTTGTTCTTAAAGAAGTGGATACGAAAACCATGCGCTCGCGACTTTACAGAAATCTTTATCTCACGGGAGATCTTATTAGTGCAAATCGTCCGTCAGGAGGTTATTCTTTGCAGCTTTGTTGGAGTACGGGTTTTGTTGCCGGCAAAAATGTTTGAAGAGTATTATTTAAAGAGTTTTTTATTATGAGAATTGCGTGCTTTTCCAATAAGAAATGCGCAGTGCCAATAAAAAAGAACTGTCTATGTGACAGTTCTTTTGCTTTTCTGATTAATCAGTTTCAAAATACCTTCTTTGGTAAGTCCTAATTTATCAGCGGTATTGATGCCGTAGCTCTTTTCCCGGCCGGGGACAATCTTGAACGTAAAAGCCTTAAAATCAATTTCAATGCTCTTTTTACTGATTTCCGTTTTAAGGTTTATTGTTTTTTTCCATTTTTCAGTCTTTTCAGCTACCGTGTGAAGATGAGTGGTAAGGAAAGTGGGTGCTTTTAGGGCTATTAAACCTTCAATGCATCTCAAAGTTATTTCTTCGGAATCCTCAAATGAGCTTCCTCTTACGGGTTCGTCTATGATTATCAGGCTTGTTTCATCAGCTTCACTGAATAACTCTTTGATTCTGTTTAATTCGTCCAGAAACATTCCTTCTCCCCTGGCTATATCTCCCGGTGAAACAAAATGAGTGATGATATTCTTCATCTCCGGAATATGAGCGCTTTGCGCGGGGATAGGGAAGCCATTTTGAGCAATGGCGAAAGCAATGCCGATTGACTTTATATAGACGGTTTTGCCGGAATTGTTAGGGCCGGTAATAACCGCTACGTTTTTTTCGGGATCAAACTTTGCATCATTTGCGACAATAATCTGCCATGGCCTGAAAAGCAGGCAAGGGTTGCAGAGTTTCTTGATTGAAAAACCGTTGTCTTTTCTGAAAACAGGGAAGGAGAGGTTCATTTTGGCTTTTTCAGCTTTTTCCATATATCTTAATCCTCCCAAGAAAAATTCCAGTTTGTTCACATAAGACAGGAATGTTTCTATTTGTGGGAGATTTTTTTCCACCAAAAAGTTTAAAGCCTTGGCGAAGAAAACAGTCTTTTCTGAAGGAGTGCCCCAGAAGCTCTTATCTTTCTTAAAGCCTTGTCTCCACAACCAGTTGAACACTTCTCTTATCTTTTTTTCTTTCGGCGAAAACCGCAAGCTTAAAGTTTCTTTTACCTCGTCAAAATAATCATAGTGTATCAATAATTTGGCCTCTCCAAAATCGTGCAAGCTCTTCGTTGTTTCTTTTGCGAAAGCATAATATTTTGAACGGCTTACTCGTGACCCCAATATTGAAAGTTCTCGCAGAAATTCGGTTTGGCTGTCCATTTTCTTCACAGTATTTGTCAGAGAAATATAAGATTGCAGTATCTTATAATTGATCTTGATAAACTTTTTTGTATCTTTTTCATCAAGGAAGATCATTTCTCTTGCCCAGTCAAGTTCTCCCAACATTTCTCGCCTTTTGCACAGAAGACCGTTTAATTTAAACCCTTCTTTAACAAATTTTACCACAATGTCTTTAGACCCGGGCTTCCACTTTAATTCTTTCACCAAGCTGATTCTGTCTTTTAATATTGTCCCTTGCTTTAAGGATACCAATTCGTCAGCCATATATTTGGCAAGACTTTTTTCGCTTTCTTTGTTTAAAGAAACCGTTAAGGGAAAAAAGAAGAAGCGGACAAAAGTTTCCATATCCAAATCTTTAATGACTCTATCGGATATCATTTCTTTTTTCTCTTGTCGAGAACCTAAAAATAGGTCAAAAGCGTTTAACATCATATTTTATTTTTTCTCTTTTTTAAAGAACATTTCGGGCAAACCGAGGAGTTCAATAAAAAAGAAATTAATTAATTAATTTCTTTTATTCTCCTCGAGCTTATGCCGAGTGGTATTACTATACATTATATTTCTATTTTGTCAAACAAGGATGCCGGCGCAACGGAAACACATAAATGAGCATTTTTAAAAATTTAAAAACTCAATATTAGCGCCAATTTTTTATTTGTAGTACAATAAAAACGAAAAACAGCGCAAAGAATATTATTTTCACGATCCGAAAAATTAAAAAATAAACGTCATAATAAAATGAAAGGAAAACTCATCACAATAGACGGCATAGACAGTTCCGGCAAGGCGACACAGGCAGATCTTCTGATCAAACGGCTCAATAAATTTGGCTATCAGGCGGAAGTGGCGGATTTTCCCCAATATAATACCAAGTCAGCCGGCTTAGTTGAGGAATATTTGGATGGCAAATACGGTGGAGTTCAAGAGGTCGGGCCTTATGCGTCCTCTATTTTTTATGCGGCGGACAGATATGACGCAAGTTTTAAAATCAAAGAGTGGCTGGTATCGGGCAAAATTGTTGTTTCCAATCGTTATGTCGGCGCCAATATGGCTCACCAAGGCTGTAAGATTAAAGACGATGAAGAAAGAAAAAAATATTTGGGATGGCTGTATGATCTTGAATATAATATATTTAAAATTCCTCGTCCGGATCTAAACATAATTTTACATATTAACGCTGTCACGGCGCAGGAACTGTCGCAGCAAAGAGCAAAAAAAGAGTGGCATAAAAAAACCAACGATATCCACGAGGACAGCTTAACGCATTTGGAAGAAGCCGAAAGAACCTATTTGGAAATAGCGGATGTTTTTTCCGATTTTGTTTTGATTGAGTGCTCCGAAAACCGGCGAATAATGCCGCGGGAAAAAATAAATGACTTGGTATGGCGGGAGGCTATGAAGATCATTAAATGATCTTTATTTCCTTTTTTGCATAGCGCGTTTGCAATTTTAACATCGGTCTGTTTTATTCTACAATTATACCAGTTTCTTTTTAGGAGGGGAGCACAACGGCTGTGTCGGTATTTATTAGTTTCATTTCATTTTCTTATCATTGAAAGTCTGATATACTTGATTAAATATCAGTTTTAAAAGTAAATATTCAATAATTTGTTGTTTCATAAAAATCACAGCGAAAAAATAAATTATTTGCCCGTGGAGAATAAACGATTCCTAATCACTTCTTTTTTATTGGCTTTTTCTTTGAGCCTGATCTTATATTGTCATTTTATTCTTGAAGTAGAGGTTGTTTTCACCCATTTCTTCTATATCCCCATAATAGTTGTCGGTATTTGGTGGGGATATTGGGCGATCTTAGTGGCAGTACTTTTAGGAGCCGCTCTTTTCGCTTCTTATCTTTATGTCGGAGGCTCAAGTCTCTCGGAAAATTTATTAAGAATATTTTTTTTCATAGTTGTTTCATATTTAGTAGGGCTTGTCAGTAATTCCGAAAAAGAGACAAGTTGTAAGTTGTTTGAAAGCGGGAAGACTCTGGAGACAAAAGAAACGATTATCTCTTTATTGAGTCATCAACTGTTAGGTCCTCTTGTTGCCGCAAAATTTTCTCTGGAAATGTTGTATAGGGACAAAATAAGAGGAATTACAAAAAAACAAAAACATTTTTTAATGCAGGCTCATAGCGGAATAGAAAAAGCCGTTTATTTGATTAGAGAATTTCTGCAGCTTAGTAAAATTGAAGCCGGGAAAATAAAATATTCTGCCAAGTTCACAGATTTATCCGAATTGATTGAAAAAGTAATTTCAACGCATAAAAAAACAATAAAAGAAAAACAGCAGGAAGTTCATTTCATTAAAGACAATATGGCAAAAGTTAATATTGATCCGCTAATATTCAGTCAGATCATTGAAATTCTTTTTTCTAATGCCGTAAAATATGCTCCTTGCGGAGGGAAGATAGAAATTTCCGTAGAAACTTTTAAAAAAGACATCTTATTAAAAATTTCAGATAACGGTTGCGGTATTCCGGAGCAAGAACAGAAAAGTGTGTTTAAGAAATTTTTTCGTGGGAGCAATGTTGTTGAAAACACTCCTACGGGCGCCGGTTTAGGGCTCTCCATTGTTAAGAGCCTTGTAGATTTTTGCGGAGGCAATATTCGGTTTGAATCACAAAAGAACAAAGGAACAACTTTTTATTGCTCGTTGCCGCGTTAAATAAATTAAACAACTTCTTGCCGGAAGCGCTACAATTCTTTGTCTAAAAACTTTAAAGAATTTGATAAAAATTTCAAAGGATTTTCAATTTTTAGCAGTAATAAGAAAATAAAAAAAGATGTCAAAAATGTATTGAGAGTGATCAAAAAATGCGGGGCTATTTTGCCTACGGGGCATATTTCGTGGCGAGAGTCGCAAGCATTGGTTAATGTCGTCGTTCAAGAGATCGGGCTAAAGAAGATAATTGTTACTCATCCGATTTATAAAAAAATAGCAATGCCGCTGGGAACACAGAAAAAATTGGCGGAGTCAGGCGCTTTTATTGAGCATTGTTTTTCTATGTATTCAATTGATAATATATCTGTTAAGAAAATAGCCGGTCAAATTAAGAGTGTAGACGCGGAAAGATGTATTTTGTCTTTCAGATGTCAGGCAGACTTTCAGTAAGAGCCCCAGCGAAGCCTTGTTGGAATTTTTGCCTTTATTAAAGAGAGAGGGGCTTGCGGAAAGAGAACTAAGAATGATGCTTATTAAAAATCCAATGTCATTATTAAAGCAATAATTATAAAGATTTGAGGACTTGTTCTTTTAAACTTTTATTTGTGGTAGTATTAACATTATGAAATTTATTCTAATTCCTCTGATTGTCTGTTTTCTAAGCCAGTCAATTAAGTTTATAATTCGTCTTATTGTGGAAAAAGAACCTTCTTTAAGATCATTTTCCTGGGTCTATCAATGGGCGGGGGGGACACCAAGCACGCATTCGGCGATGCTGGCAAGTGCTCTATATTTGGTCGGCGAAAATAACGGTTTTGATTCTGTTTTCGCTTTTTGCGTGGTTGTGTCGCTAACAGTCATATATAATTTGGTGGAAGACAAGAAGAAACAGGAAATTGTAGAAAAGCGCTGGAAAGAAAACGGCAACACTTTCGCAAATAAAATATTTAAAGACGGAAAATTATTAGATATCAGCGGCCATACATATTTTGAAATAATGGCGGGGATTACCTGTGGCGTGATAATGGCAATTATCTTAAGTAAATATGTTTTTTTATAAATTCCATCAACGAGGCCGGGTCTCGTTGAATATCTCGTTGAAGAGGCCAGGTCTCATTAATACGCACAATTATAATGTTTCAAAGTATATTATATAAGTCGGAGCTATTGACATTTTATTTTATTTATGTAATATTAGTTTAGTCAATCCAGAGCTGCAAGAAAAACGAGGTCGGGTTTGGTTCTACAGTATTCTGCGTTTGATTTTTTATTCAAGTTAATTCAATTATCGCAATGATAGAAGGCACAATAGCTCGACTTACTGACCGAGGATTTGGATTCATCAGCCGTGAAAATGAAGAAAAAGATATTTTCTTTCATTCAAACGAGCTCAAAGATGTACAGTTCAATGATCTTCGCGAAGGCGACAAAGTGACATTTGAAGTAGCAGAAGGTCCAAAAGGACTTAATGCTGTCAATGTTAAAAGAGCATAACATTTATACGTAAAAGCGCCCCCGTGACGGGGGCGCTTTTGTTTTGTGTAAGAATTGATCTCTCAAGGCGGCTATTCGTTATTTCGTTATTG
>CBDVAW010000015.1:0-16599 GCA_965372095.1 uncultured bacterium | reverse complement strand
AAAAAATAGCCTTATGAAGCTGAATCCAAAAATGATTAAAAAAGGAGAATATTATTTTCCGGGAAAAGATTTCAAGAAAAGAGCTTGGTTAAACAGTAATTCTATTTATAAAGAAGCGCGCAAAGATCCTGTAAAATTTTGGGAACGTTTAGCCGGAGAATTAGAATGGTTTAAATTATGGAAAAAGGGTTTTGCGCATAACCCGCCGTATTTTAAATGGTTTGTAGGCGGAAAAATAAACATTACATACAATGCTCTTGATAAAAATTTGGAAACAAGAAGAAATAAAGTAGCGTTGATTTGGGAGCCGGAATCGTTAGATGAAAAACCAAGGCATTATACTTATTATGATCTTTACAGAGAGGTTAACAGGACGGCGAACGCTTTAAAGAGTATGGGAGTTAAAAAAGGCGACAGGGTCGGTGTCTATTTACCGATGATCCCGGAAGTAATAATCGCTATGCTCGCCTGCGCGCGGATCGGGGCGGTCCATACCGTTGTTTTTTCCGCTTTCAGTTCTTCCGCTCTCAAAACTCGTCTTGTGGATTCCGGGGCGAAAGTTCTTATTACGGCGGACGGTTATTACAGAAAAGGCAAACTGATAGATTTAAAAATAAATGCCGATAAAGGAATTCAAGGAACGAAAATAGAAAAAGTGGTGATAGTAAAAAGAGCCGGCAACCCGGTCCGATTAGACAAACGAAAAGATTGTTGGTGGGATGAATGTATCAGCAAAGAAGAGCCGGTATGCAAGCCAATGGAGATGGATAGCGAAGATCCTTTATTTATATTATATACCTCCGGCAGCACGGGAAAGCCCAAGGGCTGCCTGCATATTACCGGAGGCTATACGGTTCAAGCCTATTGGACCACTAAATGGATATTTGATATTAAAGATGATGATATTTTCTGGTGTATGGCCGATGTTGGCTGGATAACCGGACACACATACAGTTGTTACGGTCCTCTTCTTAATGGAGCCACTTTTGTTATTTACGAAGGAGCTCCTAACTTTCCAAGTCCCGACAGGTGGGCTCAAATTATTGAAAAATACGGTGTTACCACGTTTTATACCGCCCCTACCGCTGTTAGAATGTTTGAAAAATATGGCAAAGATGTTCTTAAAAAATATAATTTTGATACTTTGCAACTTTTGGGGTCTGTTGGAGAACCTATTGATGAAGCGGCTTGGAAGTGGTACTTTCGGGAAATCGGGAAAGAGAAATGCCCCTTGGTTGACACGTGGTGGCAGACTGAAACAGGAGGTGTTTTAATTACATCTTTGCCGGGCATCGGGCCTCTTAGGCCCATGTTCGCGGGATTGCCCTTCCCGGGTTTTAATATTGATATTTTAGATGATAACGGGAAGTCTCTTTCTGCCGGGGAAGAAGGAAGCTTGGTCTTATTGCCTCCGTTTGCGCCCGGACTGTTGCGTGGTGTTTATAAAAATCCTAAAAAATATCTTAAAACTTATTGGAGTCAATACGGCGAGAAAATATATTTTACAAGCGACGCCGCGTATAAAGACAAAAAAGGACTGATAAGAGTAATTGGAAGAATGGATGATGTTATTAAGGTGGCGGGTCATCGTTTAGCTACGGGAGGGATGGAAAGCGCAATTGCTCTGCATAAAGATATTACGGAATGCGCCGTAATCGGGATTCCCGACGAAATAAAAGGGGAAACACCTATTGTGTTCGCGGTGTCAAAGACCGATAAACCGGCTGAAGAAATTGCGAAAGATGTAGTTGGGCAAATTAGAAAGGAGATCGGCCCGATCGCTTCTCCTAAAAAAGTGTATCTTGTCAAGGATTTGCCGAAAACCCGCAGCGGTAAAATTATGCGCAGGATTTTGAGAAAACTATTCACAGGTGAAGATCTTGGGGATCTTTCCACGCTGGCTAATCCTGACAGTGTTGAACGGTTAAAATCTATTATTAAATCCAATCCTTATTAATATTTAGTCTTAAATCAACCGTACTATGAAGGCAGAATCTAAAAAACTTATCCTATGGTTCAATGAAATCAGGCATATTGATGTGGAGTTGGTGGGAGGAAAGAATTCTTCTTTGGGTGAAATGTATTCTCAATTAACGAAAAAAGGAATTAATATTCCGGATGGTTTTGTGGTAACTTCAGAAGCTTATAGATATTTTTTAAAAGCCAATAATATTGATGAAAAATTGAGCAATATATTTGCGGAGTTTGATCCCAACGACTTACAAAGTTTAAAAAATACAGGCAGTCGGGCGAGAAATCTTATTCTGAAAGCTTGCTTCCCAAAAGATTTAAAATCGGAAATTGTAAAAAATTATAAAAAGCTTTCCGAAAAATATAAAGAAAAAAATATAGGTGTTGCCGCCAGATCTTCCGGGACCGCAGAGGATTTGAAAACAGCTTCTTTTGCCGGCCAGCATGAAACTTATCTTAATGTAATTGGGGAAGAAATGTTGCTCAAGGCGGTTAGAAAATGTATGGCGTCAATGTTTAGCGACAGAGTGATTGCTTATCGTGAAGAAAAAGGGTTTCCTCATTTGACGATTGCCCTGTCGGTTGGCGTGCAAAAAATGGTTAGGTCTGATCTGGCGTCTTCCGGTATAATGTTTACCATTGACACGGAGACGGGTTTCCCCAATGTGGTATTGATAAATTCCATTTGGGGCATAGGAGAAATGATTGTTAAGGGGAAGATTACTCCCGATGAATTTTATGTTTTTAAGCCGACGCTGGAAAAAGGGTATAACTCTATTATTACGAAAGACCTGGGTAGGAAAAATAAAAAATATATTTATAGAACAAAAGGCGGCTTAAAAGAAGTTAAGGTAGACCCGAAATGCCAATTGAAATTTTCAATAACCGATAAAGAAATTTTAACTCTTGCAAAATGGGGATGTCTTATAGAAAAGCATTACGGTACTCCGCAAGATATTGAGTGGGCGAAAGACGGAAAGTCAGGTCAGCTTTTTATTGTTCAATCAAGGCCTGAAACCGTCCATATTTCAAAAGAAATAAATACTTACAAAGAATATCATATTAAAACAAAGAAATCTCCCATATTAAAAGGAATAGCGGTTGGGGATAAGATAGGCATCGGGAAAGCAAGAATTATTTTTGATGTTGCGGGCATAAGCCGGTTCAAAAAGGGGGAGGTATTGGTAACCAAGATGACGGATCCGGATTGGGTGCCCATAATGAGACTGGCATCAGCTATTGTCACCGACGAAGGCGGAAAGGCTTGCCACGCGGCTATTATCGCCAGAGAACTGGGGATACCAACGATCGTAGGTTCTCACAAAGCAACCAAGGTTATAAAGAACGGCTCTGTCATTACCGTTGACTGCACACAAGGTTTGGATGGCAGGATTTATTCCGGCAAGGTGGAATTTGATGTTAAAAAATATAATCTTGGGAAAATTTTAAAACCAAAAACTAAAATAATGATAAATATCGGAGCTCCCGATATCGCCTTCAGGACTTCTTTTTTACCCAATGACGGTGTCGGATTGGCGAGAGAAGAATTTATCATTGCCGAGAAAATTAGAATTCATCCACTGGCTCTTTGTAATTTTTCAAAAATAAAAGACAAAAAGTTAAAGCAAAAAATAGAATTTATCACGGCCGGATATAAAGATAAAAAAGAATATTTCATCAATAAGCTCGCGGAAGGGATAGCGCAGATAGCGGCTGCTTTTTATCCGAAAGAGGTTATAGTCAGGTTTTCGGATTTTAAAACCAACGAATATCGCAACTTGATCGGGGGGGAGCTTTTTGAACAAACAGAATATAACCCTATGATGGGTTTTAGAGGCGCCTCACGGTATCTTGATAAAGAATTCCAACCTGCTTTTAGAATGGAATGCGCGGCCATTAAAAAAGTTTATGAATGTTTTGGGCTGGAGAATATTAATGTGATGGTTCCTTTTTGCCGAACCGTGGATGAAGGAAAGAAAGTAATGGAGTTAATTAAAAATTTTGGCCTTAATAACGCGATAAACCGTAATATAACAGGCGCCAAAAGACTAAAAGTATATGTTATGTGTGAAATCCCTTCAAATGTGATTTTAGCAGAAGATTTTCTGGAAATTTTTGACGGGATGAGCATAGGTTCCAATGATTTAACACAATTAACGCTGGGGATTGATAGAGATAATGCTAAAATTGCCTATATCAGCGATGAAAGAAACCGGGCCGTGAAAGAGTTAATCGGGAAAGCAATTAAAAGTTGCCGCAAGAAAAAGAAATATTGTGGAATTTGCGGGCAGGCGCCCAGCGATTTTTTAGAATTTTCCGAATTCTTAATAAAAGAAGGAATTGAAAGCATCTCGTTAAATCCCGGCACGGTAATAAAAACCATTTTAAGCCTTTCTAAAAAAAAGCCGTAATGGTATAATTGTAAATACTCGTATTATTATTAATATTGTGCATAAAATATGGCAAAAATTACTTTAAGCATTATCAAAGCGGATATTGGGAGTATCGGCGGACACATTAAGCCCAGTCAAAAATTAATAGAAACGGTAAAAAATCATATAAAAAAGAAAGGAAGAGGCAAGGTAATTGATTTTTACATTAGCCATACGGGTGACGATATTGCTATTTTAACGACTCATCGTATGGGAGCTTTGGCCGAACCGATCCATAAGTTGTGTTGGGACGCTTTTATCGCGGGAACCAATATGGCAAAATCGCAAGGGCTTTATGGAGCCGGACAAGATCTATTAAAAGACAGTTTTTCAGGGAATGTTAAGGGAATGGGTCCCGCAATAGCGGAATTGGAGATTGATGAGCGCGAGGCCGAACCGTTCCTTTTCTTCGCGGCTGACAAAACGGATCCGGGGGCTTATAATCTTCCGGTATACTTGTCATTTACGGATCCAATGCACAATGCGGGCTTTATGCTTTCTCCCGCGGTTAAGCAAGGGTTTAAATTTATTATTATGGATGTTTCCCATACTGAAGCTGACAGAATAATTGAATTGAACGCTCCCGAAGATATTTATGATATAGCGGCTCTTTTAAGGGATCAAGAAAGGTTTATTGTTGAGTCTGTCTGGTCCAGAGCTTCCGGCGAGCAAGTAGCGGTTATGAGCACTACCAGACTGCATAATATAGCAGGTAAATATACCGGGAAGGATGATCCTGTAATGTTAATAAGAACCCAGAAGAATTTTCCCGCCACGGGAGAAATTCTTTCTCCTTATGCAATAGGACATTATGTGGCCGGTTTTATGAGAGGTTCTCATAACGGTCCTTTAATGCCGGTAAAAGAAAACTCTTCCATTTCTTTTTTTGACGGTCCTCCTGTGGTAAGTTGTTCGGCCTTTTGCGTTAAAAATGGAAAACTTACGGAACCGGCGGATGTTTTTGACCATCCTTTCTGGGATGAAGTTCGTTCTAATGTTTCACGCAAGGCGGTAGAAATCAGAAGAGGCGGATTTTTTGGTCCCGCAATGTTGCCATACAGCGAGCTTGAATATGGTGGAATAGTGGAGACACTTAAAGCCTTGGACGAAAAATTCATTATCAGAGATAAAAAATAAAATATGACCGTGGGTATATTGTGGCATATGCAATATTTAATTTTTAGCGATATAAAGGTTTTATTTATAGCGGGAAAAATTAAAAGAAATTTATTATTATGAACAAAAAAGAAAAAATATTAATAGGAGTCTTAGCGGTGGTTATTATTTTGGCCGGAGGGTGGCTGATAAGAGACCGGTATATCCGGACAACAACTGCAAAGGCGGTGGATATTATATTTGAAAAAAAAGGTTACAGCAAGCAAGATATGATGAGGATAACAATCAAAAATAATTTAATGGAAAATATATGTTTTTCCTCTTGCTATCCATATTATATGGAAAAGAAACAGGATATATGGATGGTTTATAATTATGAAGATTGTCAGGAATATGATTTGAGCGATAAATGCATTGAAGGAGGAGAATCCGGAGGTTTTGAGCTCAGTTTGGCTGATGCCGACAAGGGAATTCACAGGCTCGTTATTTCTGTGTGCAGGGGTTGCAGTCCTCAGCAAAAATTTAAAGAGAACGCGAGAATTTATTCCGAAGAATTTGTTATTTATCAATAAAAGGATCTGGCTTGAATTCCGCTTCTTGATATCTATAGGTATTGATTTTTTTGCGTTTTGCGTTTAATATAATTATCTAACAGATATAATAATATTTTAAAAGAGGAAATAGCTATGTTTGATCTTTCAGTTAAAATTCGCAAAGATGTTGGGAAAAAAGTCAAAAACTTAAGAAAAAAAGGTCTTTTGCCTGCTGTTTTGTATGGTCCGGGGAGTGAAATGTTACTTCTGGAGGTTGATCTTAAGGAATTTGCACAAATATATAAAGAGGCGGGAGAAAGTTCTTTAATCTATTTAAACATTAAAGGGCAAGAGAAAAAATGTCCGGTCTTAGTTCGTGACATCCAAAACGACCCTTTAGATAATAATATTGTCCATGTAGATTTTTACGCGGTTTCTATGAGCAAAAAGGTAGAAACAAATGTCGCTCTAATATTTGAAGGGGAGTCATTGGCCGTTAAGGATTTAGAGGGAACACTTATTAAAAACATCAATGAGATAGGAATAAGAGCTCTTTCTAAAGATTTGCCTCCTGCGATTAAAATCAATATAGAAATATTAAAAACTTTTGAAGACAGCATCCTTGTTAAAGATTTAGTCGTCGGCGAAGCCGTAGAAATTTTACGAGAACCGGACGAAGTAGTGGCTTCCGTTATTCCGCCACAAAAAGTGGAAGAAGAGCTGGAAAAACCCGTTGAAGAAAAAGAACCGGAAAAAGAAGGAGAGAAGAAAGAAGGAGAGGAGGAAGAAAAAGAGGATGTGGGGGGGCAGTAAAAGAATCATAAAATTTAAAATATATAACATATAATATGTTTTGCGCGGGATGTCGCTTTGATTCATTTCGCGCAATGACTGCATTGATTCGTATAATCCCTTAACACATCGCGCAACGAACAGCCATTATATTCTTTATTTTGTGTTCTAATTCTTATGTTTATTCGTGTTTCTCAAAAATTTTTTATATTAACTTCACTTTTGACGTTAGCTGTATTGTGCTTGTCCGCTCCTCTTGCCGCCCAAGAAGAAATTAATAAGTCCGAAGAGAAAGAAGTCTTAGAACAAGAACTTAAAGAACTGGAAAAAGAAATTTCACAATATCAGGATGATATTACAAAAACGCAGGCAGAAAAGAAAAATTTGGAAAACAAGATTTATGTTCTAAGAAAAAAAATATCCAAAACAGGCCTTCAAATAGATCAAAGCAATCTTTTAATCAAAGATCTTAATCTGCAAGTAGAGGATACAGAGTCTTCTATTGAGCAAACCTGTTTGAATATAGAAGATTCTCAAAAAAAGTTAACAGAGATTTTAAGACTACTTTATGAAGAGGATCAAAAATCAATGGTGGAGATATTATTAAATGGAGACAAGCTGTCCGATTTTTTTGACAATTTAGCGGGGCTGGAAGCCATTAATTTAAAAAATCAAGAGTTGCTTAAGAATATTAAAGCTTTAAAGTTTCAATTGGAAGATCAGATGGCCGCCATTGGCGAAGAAAAGCAGGGGTTAGAGAATTTGGTAAAAATCAAAACTCTTCAACAACAAGACCAAGAAGAAACAAAACAAGAACAATCCTGGATATTGACGAAGACCAAAGGCCAAGAGACTTTATATCAGCAACATCTCAAAGAAGCCGAGAAAAAAGCGGCTGAAATAAGAGCAAGAATTTTTAGTTTAGTCGGCGTGTCAAAAGCTCCTACATTTGGAGAGGCTTATGAGATAGCTAAATATGTGGAAAGTATGGTGGGGATACGCCCTGCCTTTTTATTGGCTGTGCTGGCGCAAGAATCTAACATCGGTAAGAATGTTGGGCAATGTTATCTTACAAACCCTAAAACAGGAGCAGGAGTGGTGGTTAAAACGGGCAGAACATTAAATAAAGTAATGGCTCCCGGTCCTCCTTATTCAAAAAGAAACGATGTTGCCGTATTTATTAAAGTTACTGAAGAATTGGGTCGTGATCCTTACAAAACACTGGTTTCCTGTCCAATGTCTTTTGGTTGGGGTGGCGCTATGGGACCGGCTCAATTTATTCCTTCTACATGGTCGTCATATAGAGGGGAGCTGTCCAAAATGCTTGGCAGACCCGCTGATCCGTGGAGTATCCAAGATGCTTTTCTTGCGTCGGGGCTTTATTTAACGGATTATGGAGCAGCCTCTCAAGATTATAATAAAGAGTGGAGATCATCCCTGATCTATTTTTCAGGAGGAGTGAATCTTAAATTCAGATTTTATGCTGATAGCGTTATGAAAAAAGCGACGGCGTTTCAAAAGGATATTGATCAACTTGAGTTGAATAATTAATCTTTTGAAGATTCAGAGAGATTTTTTCTAAGAGTTTTTATAATAGGATCCATCCTTCCTCCCATAATTTTCTCCAGATCATGCCAGCTTTTTTTAATGCGATGATCCGTTATTCTATTTTGAGGAAAATTATAGGTTCTAATCTTCTCTGTTCTTTTAGCCTGGCCGACCTGGGCTTTTCTTTTTCCTTGGATTTTTTCCACACCTTCTGATTCTGACTTTTCCAGAAGGCGCGCTGACAATATGGCCATGGCATTTTCTTTGTTCTGCAGCTGATTTCTTTCTTTTTGAGAAGCTACCACGATGCCTGTTTTTAGATGGGTGATTCTTACGGCAGTTTCTCTTTTATTGACATTTTGTCCGCCCGGTCCCGAAGATCTAAAGTGGTCTATTTTTAATTCATCGGGCCTTATATCCAGTTGAGTTTTTGTAGGTTTAGGCAAGACAGCGACAGAAACGGTGGAAGTGTGAATTCTTCCGCTTTTTTCAGTTGTCGGAATTCGTTGAACACGGTGGACTCCTCCTTCATACTGCATACAGGACCACGCTTCCTTATTTTTAATTTCAAATATTATTTCCCTAAAACCGCCCATTTCAGTTGAACTTGTGTGGAGGGTTTTCGTGTCCCAACCTCTGTTTTCCATATAACGGCTATACATTTTAAAAAGATCCGCCACAAACAGAGCTGCCTCTTCTCCTCCTACTCCGGCCCGGATCTCTACGATTGTTGACTTGGGTTTTTTGTTGCCGTTCTCTTTGCGCGAAGCGTCTTTTATTTCTTTTTCCAAATACTGCCGTCTTTTTTGCAGGTCAACTATCTCTTCTTGCGCCAGAGATGCGATATCGGCATCTTCTTTGGAGTTTAGTATTTTTTCGTTTTCTTTAATTCTTTTTTCTACATTTTCCAACTCTTCTTGGGCTTCCATAGCTTCTTTCAGTTGCTCATTTCGTTTTAGAAGTTCTTTTGTTTCTTCCGCATCGCAAATCAACTCAGAATTACTGAGTTGATTTAGATTTTCTTTATATTCTTTTTTTATTTTATCTATATCGGGCACTCAATTAAGAGAATACTCAATTTTTCTTTTGGCGTTTTTTGTCTTTTTCTCTTCTCTTATCCCTTTTACTCTTCAAATCTTTCTTTTGAGCTAATTTCTTTTTAAATTTTTCCACTCTCCCCAATGTGTCAATGATCTTTTCTTTTCCGGTGTAAAAAGGATGGCACTTGGAACATACTTCTGTTTCTGTAAATTCTTGAGTTGAGCCAATGATAAATTTATTCCCGCAGGCGCATTGAACCGTTGCCTTTGGATAATATTTTGGATGTATGTCTTTTTTCATAATATTCATACTATCAAAACGCTTGTTAAAAATCAAGGCTGCCAATGAGACCCGGGCCTCTTCAACGAGGCCGGGTCTCGTTGATGTCGTTGACTCTCGTTGCCAATGAGGCCGGGTCTCGTTGACGCATCTTCAACGTTTTCAACGCGCATTACCAAGGCCGGGTCTCGTTGACGCGAGACATATTATATAGACAATGGCGCTTGTTTTTAGAGGTTAGATGTGTTATATTATTTTAAGTAAGATTATTAGTACTGCTATCGCGTATTTAATATTGTTGATTTTATAATTATTAAAGAGATTTTTTATCTTTTTAAATATAATATTTATGACCGACAAAAAGGAAAAACAAGAAAAATCCAAAACAAAGCCGGATGCCGTTTTAGAAGAAATGGCTAAGGTCGGTCTTCATTTTGGCCACAAAACTTCACGTGTTCATCCTAAGATGAAGCCGTATATCCAAGGAACCAAAGATAAAATTCACATTATTGATTTACAGGCGACTCAAGAAAAACTTGAAGAAGCACTTTTATTTATAGAAGAATTTGTAAGTAACGGGAAAATAATACTTTTTGTGGGAACCAAGGTTCAAACGAAAGCATTGATTGAGGACATAGCTAAGGAATGTAATTGTCCATATGTTAATGACAGATGGCTTGGGGGAACAATGACTAATTTTTCCGTCATATTAAAGAGAATAGAGCATTTCAAAGATATTGAAAAAAAGAAAGCGGAAGGAGAATTTGAAAAATACACTAAGAAAGATCGCGCTAAAGCAGAGAAGGAACTGCAAAAACTCAAGGTAAAATTTGAAGGCTTAAAAAATGTGACTAAAATCCCCGATGCAATTTTTGTTGTTGACTTGGGAAAAGATATTTTAGCTGTCAGAGAGGCCAAGAAGACAAACGCTAAAGTTATAGCTATCGCCGATACCAGCGTTAACCCCGGATTGGCTGACTATTTTATACCGGGCAACGATGATGCGATTTCTTCTGTTAGATATATTCTGGAAAAAGTAGCAGAAGTAATTAAAGAAGCCCAAAAAAAGCAAAAAGAATCGGACGAAAAACAGTCCGTCGTTAAAAAATGATTTATTAGTTAGTGTTAATTAATAGCATGGTTAATTTTGATCAAGTTAAGCAACTAAGAGAAGAAACAAATGTTTCTATAAGCGAATGTCAAAAGGCTCTTAAAGAAGCAGGAGATGATTTAAAAAAGGCCAAAGAATATTTAAGAAAATGGGGCAAGGATTTAGCTGACAAAGTCTCGTCCAAAGAAACCAAAGAAGGTGTCATTGAAAGCTACATTCACCCAAATAAGAAAGTCGGAGTCCTTCTTGATATCAGATGTGAAACTGATTTCGTAACGAGGTCCGAAGATTTTCAGGCGTTAGTCCGCAATTTGGTATTGCATATTGCCGGGGTGGATCCTCATTATATCAGCGCTGAAGATATACCCGGAGAAGTGTTAAACAGTGAAAAAGATATTTATTATGAACAGTTTGCCAAAACAGGCAAACCCAAAGAGCTTATTGACAAGATGGTTGAGGGGAAGTTGAATAAATATAAAAAAGAAGTATCCCTTTTATCACAACCTTTTGTTAAAAATCCGGATAAAACAGTGCAAGATATAATCAATGAAGGCGTGTCTTGTCTGGGAGAAAATATTATAATAAAAAGGTTTATAAGATACCAAATATAGCTTTAAAATGTTAATTGCCATTGCCATTATTGTTTTAGCGTTTAGCCTTGCCGGTATCGGCGCGATTTTATTTTACAAAATACCAATGTTATTGGATTTATCATTGCAGGAGTTGTCGGTTGAGGAGGAAAAAGGTTCTTTTGGGATAGAAGATGATGGTCAAAAAATATCTTTTCCAAAAACTCCTTTTACAAAGAAGAGCTTTTTTAAAAGGATATATTCCAATATATCTTTAAACAAAACAGATCGTGATGAAACAGATAGCCAAAAACAAGAGACAGTCCTTCACGGAAATTTTTCAGACCATTATTGGCAAAAACTAAAAGGAGTAGAAAAACCTTTTTTAAAAAAAATTGCAAAAAAGAAAAGCGGGCAGGATCAAGATATTAAATAAAGATAATTCAATCTGCTGAATATTTGCCGCTTTAATTTGATTTGTGAGTTCTATTATCTCCGGCGAGTAACCGGACAATATGTTTGCCGGTAAGCAGGGTAAATATCTTTATGCCGCCTTAGCTCAATTGGCAGAGCAACAGTTTTGTAAACTGTAGGTTCGCGGTTCAAATCCGCGAGGCGGCTCATATTACTCCGGAAACTTGACAAAACTCTTTTAAGAGAATAGAATATATAAGAATAAAGAGGGATTAAAACCAAAAACAGCTTGCAAAGGATTATATGGAAGGCTTAAAATTACCAGGAGATGTCTCTCTGGTTTTATTTTCCGATAAGATCTTTAAAAAATAAAACATTAGTTTTTTAGAGTTATCTCGAATATTTTTTTGAGAATTTTAATTCAAGAGATGACCCGCCTTTGGCGGAGACTCTGTTGGATAAACTATAGATTCTTCTTTTTGAGAGTTTGATTCTGGCTCAGGATGAACGCTGGCGGCGTGGATAAGGCATGCAAGTCAAACGGTTCCGATTTATCGGGACAGTGGCGAACGGGTTAGTAACACGTAGATAACGAACCCTAAAGACGGGCATAACCCGCTGAAAGGCGGGCTAATTCCCGATAGTCCCCGCGCATATATTGTGTGCGGGGTAAACGGAAGCTTTGTAACCGCTTTAGGATCGGTCTGCGGCCTATCAGCTTGTTGGTAAGGTAATGGCTTACCAAGGCTATGACGGGTAGGGGGCATGAGAGTGTGTTCCCCAACAATGGCACTGAGACACGGGCCATACTCCTACGGGAGGCAGCAGTCAAGAACCTTGCGCAATGGGCGAAAGCCTGACGCAGCGACGCCGCGTGAGCGAAGAAGCTCTTCGGAGTGTAAAGCTCTTTTCTAAGGGAAGAAGTCCCGATTTATCGGGTTTGACGGTACCTTAGGAATAAGGGGGTGCTAATCACGTGCCAGCAGCAGCGGTAATACGTGACCCCCAAGTGTTATCCGGATTTACTGGGCGTAAAGAGTCTGTAGGCGGTTAGAAAAGTCTTTGGTTAAACATTCAGGGCTCAACCTTGGAGATGCCGAAGATACTATTTAACTAGAGGGCGTTAGAGGCTGATGGAACTCACGGAGGAGGGGTGAAATCCGTTGATATCGTGAGGAACACCAAAAGCGAAGGCATTCAGCTGGGGCGACCCTGACGCTGAGAGACGAAAGCGTGGGTAGCGAAAAGGATTAGATACCCTTGTAGTCCACGCCGTAAACGATGGACACTAGCTATTTGAAGTCTCGACCCTTCAAGTGGCGAAGCTAACGCGTTAAGTGTCCCGCCTGGGAACTACGGCCGCAAGGCTAAAACTCAAAGAAATAGACGGGGACTCACACAAGCGGTGGATCATGTGGCTTAATTCGACACTAAACGAGGAACCTTACCAGGACTTGACACTCTAATGAACACCGTCCGAAAGGATGGCTTTCTCACAAGGACATTAGAGCAGGTGTTGCATGGTTGTCGTCAGCTCGTGTCTTGAGATGTTCCGTTAAGTCGGCTAACGAGCGCAACCCTTACCCTATGTTTTACTTGTCATGGGGGACTGCCCGAGATAATTGGGAGGAAGGTGAGGATGACGCCAAATCAGCATGACCCTTTGATGTTCTGGGCTGCACACATGATACAATGGCCGGTACAATGGGTTGCCAAACCGTAAGGTGGAGCTAATCCCATCAAAACCGGTCTCAGTTCGGATTGAGGTCTGAAACTCGACCTCATGAAGCTGGAATCGCTAGTAATCGCCAATCAGCTATGTGGCGATGAATATGTTCCTGAGTCTTGTACTCACCGCCCGTCACGCCAAGCGAGCTGGGAGCACCCGAAGTCTCCGGATTGCCGGGGCCTAAGGTGAATTCAGTGAGAAGGGTGAAGTCGTAACAAGGCACGGGTAGCGGAAGCTGTCCGTGGATCACCTCCTTATACTACTTTTTTTTAAAAAGTAGTTTAAGTGTCGAGCAAAATTGATTTATGAGAATTCTTAAATTAATTTTGGGGTGTTGGCCGGAGAACCTTAAAGATCGGCCTTCGAGATAACTCTAAGAGACTAATAACTAAAAAGCGTCCCGCTAAACGGGACGCTTTTTAGTTGAAAATAATCTGTTTTTAAATTAGAATTAAAATAGAATGGAAAAATTAAAAAACTATTTTCTTTTTTTAACTGTCTTTGTTTCCGGAGCGGCTGTTTTAGTGATTGAAATTTTAGGGACTAAAATATTGATGCCGTTTTACGGATCTACTATTTATGTTTGGTCTTCGCTTATAACGGTTACTTTGGCTTTTCTGGCTTTGGGATATTGGCTGGGAGGAAAATTGGCCGACAAAACCCATCCGCGGGGGGGGGGGGGGGGGGATAGCGTATTTGGTTTATTGGATTATTTTTAATGCCGGGATAATTTTTTTGTTTATCCCAATTTATGATAATTTGGTTTTACTTTGGACCGATGGCATTGGTTTTCGCTATGGTCCCTTGGCGGCGGCTTTTGTTATTTTTGCCCCTTCTCTTTTTCTTTTAGGGACGATTTCTCCTTTTGCCGTAAAAATATATACAAAGGAATTAAACTGTCTTGGTTCCAGCGCCGGCAATCTTTATGCTGTAGCTACTTTAGGCTCCTTGGCGGGAGGGCTATTGGCCGGTTTCTATCTTGTCCCGAATTTTTCCATCAGCATCATAATAAGTCTGCTTAGTTTCAGCCTTTTATTTTTATTTTTATTACATCAAATTTTAATTTTTTTAAAGAAAGGCCAACAATGAGAAATCACAAAAAACTTTTTTTAGCGGCTGTGGCGATAATAATAGCGATTTTTTTATTAAAAGATTCCATTGAATCCCACCGGCGGCAATCCGAACTTTCTTTAGTGTCGGAGGCCGGAGAAGAAAATTTTAATATGCCTCAATACCCCCCGCTTTTTTATTCAGAAGGATCTCTGGAAGCGAAAGTGATATATCAAGGACCAAGTTTGTACGGCGAGATTACGGTTTTTGATTACGCGGATTTTTATAGAGTTTTAATGATTGACGGAACAATGCAAGGGGTATGGGATTTTAAAAATAAATCCGCCTCAACCCATACTCACGATACCAATGTTTTTTTAAAAAATTATCTAAAAGATATTAAAGATATTCTGGTGATAGGTATGGGCGGGGGAACGATGCTTAAAGAGTTGGAGGGTAGTGATTTAAAAATAGATGTCGTTGAAATTAATCCAAAAGTGGCAGAGGCGGCAAAAAAATATTTTGTGTTGCCAAAAGATCTTGATTACAAAATTGTCGTTGATGACGGCCGCCACTTTCTACAAACAACAAATAAAAAATACGATGTCATTATGTTGGATCTTTGCGATATCTTTGATTCAAATGCTCATTTGTGGACCCAAGAATCTTTCCAATTGATTAAATCAAAATTAAAAACAAAGGACGGTATTTTAATCGCGAACTTAAATGTTTTCAGAAGTGGAGATGAATATGGGCTTGACCATATGGTGGCGAACACCATAAGACAAAGTTTTAAAAATATATATTTTATTGACAGAGGTAAAGATAGTCCAGATCTATTTTCAGTTATTACTTTTTTTGCAAGTAATGAACAAATAGATATTTCGCTTTTGCTGGCAGATATCTCAATTGAAATATGGGATACCGACTTAAGCTATCCCATTGTTACCGACCGGGATACCGCTAAAATAGTTCGTTATTATATCCCGGCGGCTGAAAAATTAAGAAAGCAAGCCATTGAAAATTTCGGATTCCCCATTCTTTTAAAAAAATAATATACAGCATATATTTTACAATAAAAACGCCCGATTTAACGGGCGTTTTGTGTATCGGATAAATAATAATAATCTTATTTATCCAAAGATAAGTTTTTTATTTGATTCAATGCGTCTTATGAAAAGATCTATCTCCTCTTTTTTATACATCCGATAATTATTTATAGGGTTGCGATACGCTTTGAGCTTCCCCGACTTATCCCAATTTCGCAAGGTCAAAGGAGTTACCCCTAACAGCCCCGACACTTCTTTGATTGTAAGATATTTTTTGTTCATTTTGTTGTTAATCCGAGGATATTTTGATAAAGTGTATTAAGGTTTATTAATATACTTATTAATGTTTTATAAAGTTTCTATAGTTTTATTTTATTTTATTTTATTTTTCTGTCAAGAGCGCGCTAAAAGAATAAATATATTCACGCCGCATTTAAAGGTGCTTTTAATTGCCGGTTAGTTTAATTATATCAACAGATCCGGAACCGATCTTTAAATAATTATAAAAAAAGCTTTCCCCATTTTTTTATATTGGAGTAAGGACTGTTCTGATAATTTTTAAAAGCATATTTTGGTGTTTGGGGGTATGATAATATTGCTGGTCAATATGCCGTGGCGTGAACCCAATTATTTGGATGAGCGGGGCAGTATATGGCATTGACGAAAAGCGGGAATATTAGGCAAAGTCGTCAATATGCCGGCAAGCGATATTTTCGTCAATCTGTCATATATTTTGACTCAACCAAAACAGCTAAGAAACCGTTGATTAAAGTTATCCACAAATAAGTTTAAATATTACTTGACGAAGCTATTAAGCTTGGTAAAATTAAAGCGTGGAAGCTTAATCTCGACTATCGTGATTATCCACAATCGCGATGGTCGTGATTTATCCTCGCAAAAGGAGAATAGGTTAGAGTTAATAAGAGCGGGGCCGCACATTATCCCCGCTTTTATTATTTCTAAAT
>CBDVAW010000014.1:0-17738 GCA_965372095.1 uncultured bacterium | reverse complement strand
ATTTTAAATGATTTAACCAGTACTCGTTCGGTTAGATTTTAGATGATTTACTGCGACAATCTTGACAATACTATTCATTCCATTATACTTGTTTAAGATATGTCTAAACAATATTTGACCAAAGAAGGTCTGGAAAAAATTAAAAAGGAGTTGGAAATATTAGAGACAACCGGCAGAAAAGATGTAAGCCAAAAGCTAAAAAAATCCATAGCGTATGGTGATTTGTCCGAAAACGCAGAGTATCATGAAGCTAAAGAAGCTAAAGAAATGTTAGAAAGAAAGATTTTAGAATTACGAGGTCTTTTAAGGCAGGCGGTAATTATTTCCGATTACCCTTCTTCCAGCCAAATAATAGTAGGATCTGTTATCTTGGTCAGTTACCAAGGAAAGCAAGAGAGGTTTAAAATAGTTGGAGCAATAGAGGTTGACCCTATGGAGGGAAAAATTTCACCGGATTCTCCCTTGGGGATGGCATTTATGAACAAAGAAGAGGGGGAAAATGTAGAGATCAAAACTCCAACAGGTAATAAACAATATAAGATACTGAAAGTTGAATAATTGATTTTTAGACCATTATAAGTCCCGCCACTCGGTGGGTTTTTAGTTGACGGAAGTAAAAAACTATATTATAATAAAATTACTTGTTTTATTTGAAATGTTTACCGTCTGGAAGCGGTAATCTATATTTTGGTAATCTTTTTTTGGGGCAAAACTAAAAATACTCCTTAATTTTAATAAAGAAGCTATTTTTAGTCCCGTTAAGGGATTACGATAGCTCATTAAAAATTATGTCTAACAAGTCTAATTTGTTTAAAAAAAACAAAGGCGAAAAAATGATTTCAATCAGGCCCGTATGTGATGAAGTTTTTGAAAATTCTTTCTGGCATTACAATATCCGGAATGAACTAACAAAAGCTACTTATGAATTCACTAAGCGTTTCGGAATAGATATCGGCATCAGGTCGGTTAAAAAATGGAGTTCTGTCGGGTCGCCCGAATTAATAAGTTTTCCGCACAGCTTAAACTATAAGATATCAAGAGTGGAATCGGAAGAAGTTCTTGTTTCAAAAGTGTTTGAATATGTAAAAGATTTTTTGAAAATTCCCCTTGCTTGCTCTAAATTTAAGAGGAAAAGAATGATTCAAAACTTGACAGGGAAATCCAAAAGGTATCAGTTTTATTATCTGTCAAGTTATTTGGACAGAATCATAATTGATTCCATTTTTGAAGATTTTACGGCAAAGGTGAAAAAAGACGCCGATATAGTAATTGGATTTACCGGAAAAGTTTTTGGAGTTGATAGTATGAGAGCATTGGGGAAGAGTTATGATTTAGGCGATCCTTACGCATTGGTGGGAATATGCGAAAAACCAAGCAATGTAATTTTACATGAGCTTGGACACATATTCGGAGCCAAAGATATAGAAGATAATAATATTGTTTCGGTAATGAATTCGTCCTATGGGCTGGAAACTTATATATTTGATATTGAAAATAGTAAAAGAATAGCGAAGAATTTAAACAGATTTTCAGACGAATAATCATAAGGGGACTAAGGATATTAGCCCCCTTTTTTTTTGACCAAAACATCAAAATTAGTTAGAATAAAAGTAGTTTTTATGGAAGGAATAGAAAAAATTCGCGATATTCGCATAAAGAAAAAAGAGGCTATAGAAAAAGCCGGGTTTTTGGCGTATCCGGGAGAAACTAAAAGAAGCATTACAAATAAACGGGCTTTAAGTGATTTTTCAAAATTATCGCGCACCAAAAAAGAAATAGTCATAGCCGGGAGAATCCGTTCATTAAGACAGCACGGAGGTTCTGCTTTTTTAGATATTGAAGACGGCACAGGTTTTATACAGGCATATTTAAAGAAAGACCATTTAGGTGAAAAAAGCTACCAATTCTTTTTAAAATATTTTGATATAGGAGATTTTATAGAAGCCAGAGGTTTTTTATTTAAAACCAAGAGAAAAGAAAAGACACTTGAAGTTGCCGATTATAAGATGTTGAGCAAGTCTCTTTTACCTCTGCCTGAAAAATGGCATGGGCTTCAAGATGTTGAAGAAAGGTATCGCAAGCGTTATTTGGACTTGATCTTCAATTCCGAGATAAAGGAAAAATTTAGGATCAGATCAAAAATTGTATCATATATAAGAGAGTTTTTAGAAAAGGAAGAATTTTTGGAAGTGGAAACTCCTATTCTGCAACCGATTTATGGCGGCGCGAGAGCAAGACCTTTTAAAACCTATTCAAATGCCATGGATATGGATTTTTATTTAAGGATTTCCCCGGAGCTTTATTTGAAAAGGCTCCTGATCGGCGGGTTTGAAAAGGTGTATGAAATAGGAAAATGTTTTCGCAATGAAGGAATAGACAAACAGCATAATCCTGATTTTACAATGCTTGAATTCTATTGGGCCTATGCCGATTATAAAGATATGATGAAGCTGACAGAGAGGATGTTTGGATATTTCATTAAAAAAATTGTTGGCAAACTGGAAGTGGAATACGAAGGGGAAAAAATAGTATTTAAACCACCGTGGGAAAGAATAGAATTTTCTCAAGTATTGAGAAAATATACAAAAATAGATTTAGATAATATCAATAGAGACGGTTTAGCTAAAAAAGCGGAAGAATTAAAAGTGCCCATAAAAGAAGGACTGCCAAAGGCGGAGATTGCCGATGAAATTTATAAAAAATATTGTCGGCCAAAAATTACGCAGCCAACTTTTTTGATTCATCACCCCTTAGGTTTTCAGCCATTGGCAAAATCTCTTAAAAATAGCCCCGACAAGCTTGCAAATTTTCAATTAATAGTTGCTGGCTGCGAGTTGGTTAACGCTTTTTCCGAACTTAATGACTCTATAGAACAGAAAAAGAGATTTTCAGAACAGGAAAAATTCTTTAAAGCCGGACTTGAAGAAGCGCAAAGAATGGACAAAGATTTTATTGAGGCTTTGGAATATGGGATGCCTCCGGCCGCCGGTTTCGGGATGGGGATAGACAGATTAGTTGCGCTACTTACCAATTCTCATAGCTTGCGAGAGGCAATATTGTTTCCGGCTATGAAGAATAAAAAATAAGAAATTAAGAAATAGTATGTTAGATATAAACATTATCAGGAAAAATCCAATATTGGCTAAGGAAGGTTGCGCTAAAAAGCAAGTAAAAATTGATATTGATAAGATTTTACAATTAGATAAAAAGAAAAAACAATCTCACACAAAAATTCAATTATTATTAACTGAACGAAATAGAATCAGTAAAAAAGGCAAAGAGGTTAGTGACGAAGAAAAAAAGGAATCCAGAAAATTGAGAGAGGCAATAAAGTCAGAAGAACAAAATTTCGGGAAATTCAACAACGAACTGGATAAATTAATGTTTAAAACTCCCAATTTGCCATTTGAGGATGTCCTGGTCGGTAAAAATGAAGATGATAATGTTGTCTTAAGTAAGGTCGGTGAAATTGTCAAATTTGATTTTTCACCAAAAGACCACATAGAGATAGGTATTGATTTGGATATCATTAACCTTAGAAAAGCCAGCCAGGTTTCCGGCAGCAGGTTTTATTATTTAAAAAACGAAGCGGTGCTTTTGGAATTTGCTTTAATTTCCTATGTTTTTAAAACTTTAATGCCTGAAAAATTTACTCCCATCATTCCTCCGGCGATGATTAAAGAAGCGCCATATAGGGCAATGGGAAGATTGGCTCCCGGCGAAGAGGATGAAAAATATTATATTGAAAGGGATAATATTTATTTGATTGGAAGCGCCGAGCATACTATCGGGCCTTTGCATATGAATGAATTTTTGGAAGAGAAAGATATGCCTTTGCGCTACATTGGTTTTTCCACTTGTTTCCGCAGAGAGGCCGGCTCTTATGGAAAAGATGTAAAGGGGATATTAAGGTCTCATCAATTTGATAAATTGGAAATGTTTTCTTTCACAACGCCGGAGAATTCAAAAAAAGAACATAAATTTTTACTTTCAATGCAGGAAAAATTAATGAAAGGGTTAGAGTTGCCATATCAAGTAGTTGAAGTTTGTACGGGAGATATGGGGTTTGTTGACGCTAAACAATATGATATTGAAACCTGGATTCCAACACAAGGAAAATATAGAGAAACACATTCTTGTTCCAATACTACCGATTATCAGGCAAGGGGAATAGGCTGCCAGTATAGAAACAAAGACGGGAAATCGGGGTATGTTCATATGTTAAACGCTACCGGAATCGCCATTGGGAGAATACTCATCGCTATTATGGAAAACTATCAGCAAAAAGACGGTAGTATTAAAATTCCTAAAGTTCTCCAAGGTTATTTAGAAACCGATGTGATTGGTTATAAAAAAAATAATGGCTAAAACGGAGGAAAAACAAATATCAATTAACGGAATAAAAGTTAATTATAAATGTGCCGGGCAGGGTCCGGTGTGTTTAATTCTCCATGGTTGGGGGTCTTCTTCCGTCACTTGGGAAAAACTCCAGAATTTTTTATCTGACCAAGGCTATAAAACGTATATTTTGGACTTGCCGGGATTTGGGAAAAGTGATAATCCTCCTCAAGCATGGAGCGTAAGCGACTACGTCCATTTTACGCTTAAAGTTACTGATGGTTTAAAACTGGGAAAGTTTTTTTTGCTTGGCCATTCTTTTGGCGGTAGAATAGGGATCCAACTATCCGCGGCTTATTCTCACAGACTAAAAGGGCTGATCTTATGTGCCGCGGCAGGGATTAAAAAAACTCCCAACGCGAAACAAAAAGCATATTTCTTTTTAGCCAAGGCGGGAAAATATATTATTCCGTTCAAAAAAGCAAGAAGTATTATCTATGGCATTTTTGGGCCAAGTGATTGCCGAAATGTAAAAGGAATAATGAGAGAAACTTTTAAAAAAGTCGTATCAGATGATTTGAGACCGTACCTTGGCCAAATTAAAGTTCCCACTCTGATTGTTTGGGGAGAAAATGACGCAATAACTCCTTTAAGCGATGCTTACATAATGAAAAAAGAAATTATAAAATCAGAATTGATCGTTATTCCTAAAATCGGCCATAGTATTCAACTTCAGGAGCCGGAACAGCTGGCTAAAGCCGTTCTAATATTCTTTAAGAAACAAAGTTAAATATATGCTTTATTTTTTAAGTCCTTTCTGGTTTATTAGAACGGTTAAAAATATGCTGTTTTGGCTTTATCTTTGGCAACTGAAAGAATATCATATTGGACGGTTTAAAGATCATTTTAGAACCACCAAAGGAAAAAATCTTTTATTCAACGAACTTCTATTCACAAAAATCTTTCTACTTTACTTCTTAAGCTTTAACGGCAGTTATGTTTTTTGGGTGATTATTGCGGTTACGCTGATTTATTTTATAGAGTCGGCAAAAACCATTGACGACTTTTTGCGAAGAAAAATAAAGAAACCGGTTATCACAAAAAAAACTATACTGCTTGTTATGGCAAGCTTGTCGTCAGCTATTTTATTTCTGCTTCTTTTACTCTTGGCAGGCAAAAATCTTCGCGATGTCGTTTTTTGGTTATTGGCTTTTGATATTTTTACACCGGTAATCGTTTCAGTAATTGTTCTTTTGTTTCAACCATTAACGGTTTTTAAGCGGAATAAAATTCTTGAGCGAGCGAGAAAGAAGAGAGCTGGATTTAAAGATATTTTAGTAATAGGGATCACAGGAAGTTACGGCAAGACTTCAACTAAAGAATTTTTGGCATCCATTTTATCTTCAAAATTCAATGTTTTAAAAACCAAAGAACATCAAAATAGTGAAATGGGAATTGCTCGCTGTATTTTAAACGACTTAAAACAAGAACATAAATACTTTGTCTGCGAAATGGGCGCTTATAATAAAGGCGGGATAAAATTACTTTGTAAAATTGCCAAACCTAAAATAGGAATTATTTGTGGGGCGAATGAACAGCATTTAGCTGTATTTGGGTCAATGAATAACTTACTTTCAGCAGAGGGCGGCATAGAATTAGTAGAGTGCTTGCCGGATGATGGAGTAGCTTTTTTTAACGCAAAAAACAAGCATTCTTTTCGTCTTTATGAAAAAACAGATAGGATTAAAAAAGTTCTCTACGGAGAAAATGTTGAAATAGCCGGCTTAGAAAATATTGAAGGGGCAAAAGCTGTTGCTAGAGAACTCGGGATGACAGAAGAAGAAATTTGTAACGGAGTAAAAAAAATTAAAAACAAGTTTCCGGGCATTAATCTTAAAAAATATTATCTGACTGCCAATAAAGAAGTAATCGGCTTAAATATTATTGACGCTACTTATTCTTCAAATCCTACCGGGGTAATTGCTCATTTGGAATATTTGCAGAATTGGTCCGGGAAAAAGATACTCGTAATGCCGTGTTTGATAGAATTAGGCAGCGCTTCCAAAATAATTCACCAAAAAATAGGTGAAAAAATTGCGCGGACGGTAGATTTGGCTATTATCACTTCCAAAGAAAGGCTGGAGGATATCCAAAAAGGAGCGATTGTCGCGGGAATGGATAGAAAAAATATTGTTTTTATGGAAAACCCCAAAGCTATTTTTGATAAAATTAAAACTTTCTGTTTGCTTAAACAGTCTAATGATCCGGAAAATGTTATTTTATTGGAAAACAGAACAAGTAAAGAATTAATAAGATTTTTTGTCGCAAAATAAAAGCATCGCTTGAGCGATGCTTTGGCAGATAGGAAATTATCTTTGATAGAATGTTTAAAACAAAACTTTATGTATATTTTTCCAAGGCAGTTTTGTCATTATACACCCTGATCCTAATCGCTGCTCTTTTCCCTACAATGCGATATCCATATAACTGCGCAGAAAACAGCAAGTCCTATAAATAATGCTAACGCAATAATTGTCAGCCAGAATGCGATTAGAGGGAAATTATAGAAGAAAAGCAGTGAGAGAGCTGCCGCTATTAATCCAATTATAACGGCCCAGATAAATGGTCTATCTGCTTGAGAAATGTTCATATTTTACCTTCCTTTCTAGTATTATTTAATTTTTAAAATGCACTTACTACCATACAATACTTTATAATTTTTGTCAAAGGAGATTATCTTATATTAAAAGAAAAATATGGCAAACATAATTACAATTTCTTTATCACCGAATACAGAGAGAGATGATATTTTATTGGCGTTGAATCTAATAATTAAACCTTGGTTGTGGAAATTAAAATCCAAGAAAACAGGAGATGGCATATTAGAAAAAGAATTCAAGAGATATTTAAATATAAAATACGCTTTTGCATTTAATAGCGGAAGATCCGGCTTGCTGGCCATTTTAGATAGTCTTAATTTGGACCCCAAAGACGAAGTTTTAATTCAGGCTTTTACTTGTAACGCTGTTCCCAATCCTATTCTATGGAAAAATTTAGCTCCCGTTTATGTGGATTGCGATGAAGAAACTCTGAATATGAGCGCGGAAGATTTAGAAAAGAAGATTACTTCAAAGAGCAGAGCTGTGATCATCCAGCATACTTTTGGCTTGCCGGCGGAGATTGATAAAATCATAGAGATATGCCGCCGTAATAATCTGATCTTAATTGAAGATTGCGCCCATTCTTTAGGCGCGGAATATAAAGATAGTAAGGTTGGAACTTTTGGAGATGCAGCTTTTTTTAGTTTTGGCAGAGACAAAATAATATCTTCAATTTATGGCGGGATGGTTGTTACTAATAATCTGAAGCTGGCTGAAAAAATAGAAATTTTTCAACGCAATTGCGCTTTTCCATCTTCTTTTTGGATCTTTCAGCAGCTTTTGCACCCGATTGTAATAAACTGTTTAGTGCTTCCGCTTTACGGTTTTTTCGGACTCGGAAAATATTTTTTGCTTTTTTTGCAAAAGATAAAGATTTTGTCAAAAGCTGTCCAAAAAAAAGAAAAACAAGGCAAACGACCTATTTATTTTCCTTTAAAAATGCCAATGGCTTTAGAAATATTGGCGCTAAACCAATTTAAAAAACTTAATAAATTCTTGGCTCATCAAAAAAAAATTGCCGGGCTATATGAAAAAAACTTGCAAGACTCAATGTTTATTTTACCGCGAGAAACCGTCGGCAGGGTGTATATGAGATATTCGGTCTTGTTAAAAAAATATGACACAAGTATTTTTTTGCGGTTGGCGAGAAAGCAAGGAATATTATTAGACGATGGCTGGAGAAAAACTTCTATTGTCCCAATGGATACCAATCAGCATAAAATGGGTTATATCTTAAATAGTTGCCCTCGGGCTGAAAAAATCGCGCAATCCATCATTAACCTTCCTACGCATATTAATATTTCTACAAGAAAAGCTCAAAAAATCATTAATCTTTTAAAGAACTATGGAAATCCGGGAAATTAAAGAAAAAAATATTTGGGAAGATTTTCTTTGCGGCTGTGAAGAGAAAACTTTTCTTAACTCCTGGCAGTGGGGAGAATTCAATAAAAACATAAGCCACAAGATTTGGCGTTTTGGAGTCTATGGTGAAAAATTGGAATGTGTTGCTTTGATTATTAAAATAAAAGCCAGAAGAGGAACTTTTTTATTTTGTCCGCATGGACCCGTTATCAAATCAGCTATCCAAAGCGAAAAATTAAAAGTATTAAAAATATTATTAAATGAGTTAAAAAATATTGCAAAAACAGAGGGGGTCAGCTTTATAAAAATAAGTCCATTGTGGCCGAGAAATCAAGAAAACTTAGAGATGTTCAAGCGTATGGGCTTTATGACTGCTCCTCTTCACATTAATCCTGAATTGACCTGGGAATTGGACATTCGGTCGCCGGAAGAAGAATTACTTAAAAATATGCGCAAAACCACGCGCTATCTGATTCGCCAAGGCATAAAAAACAAAGAAATTAATATAATAAAAAGCTGTGATTCGGAGAAAGCAAAAAGTTTTAACGAGTTATATAAAGAAGTGGCCCTAAGACATCATTTTACTCCTTTCTCGTTAGACTATTTAAAAAATGAAATAAATGCCTTTAAAGATGATGATAATATCCTTGTTTTTTCAGGACTGTATAAGGGAGAGCTTGTTGCCGCCGCTATAATTGTTTTTTGGCAAAAAAGAGCTTTTTACCATCATGGAGCGTCTTCTATGAAATATGCCAAGATCCCCATTACTTACCTTCTACAATGGGAAGCCATTAAAGAGGCTAAAAAAAGGGGATGCCAATATTATAATTTTTGGGGGCTTGCTCCGGCCAATAAGCCCAATCATCCCTGGGCGGGATTAACATTGTTTAAAAAAGGTTTTAGCGGCCAAGAGAAAGAATATATCAAAACGCAAGATCTGCCGCTTAATTTTTATTATTGGCAGAACTACCTAATAGAGAAAATAAGAAAAATTAAAAGAAGGCTGTAGAATGGCAAAAGCTTTTAAAAAACCTTATAGGATAACAACCAAAAAATCCATATTGAAAAACAAGTTTTTCTGGATAGGTATTCTTATTTTTGTTGCCGGAACCGCAATTTTTTATCTTTTTATCTTTTTATCTTTTTTTCAAGTTAAAGAGGTTAGGGTTTCCGGCAATCACAAGATAGACTCTTCTGACATTAAAAAGACAGTATGGCTTCAACTGGAGAGAAGAATAATATTTTTTTCTTCCAAGAGTATTTTTTTAGCCGATACAGATCGGATTACGGATGAAATATTAAAATCAAAAATTCAAATTGCCGGAATAACATTAAAAAAAACATTACCCAATATTATAGAGGTGGAAGTTAACGAAAGAGAGCCTGTCGGCGTATGGTGTTTTGACGAGGATTGTTTCAGTATTGATAAAGAGGGAATAGTATTTAATAAAAATGACAATAAAAGCGGCTTAATAATAAAATATTCCGAAGAGCGTGATTTTACGCTACTCGGCGAAAAGATCATAGAACCGGAAATATTAAGCTCAATCATTACTATCTATAAGGAATTAGGAAAAAGCCCATATTTAGAAACAAAAGAGTTTATTATTTTTCCATCTAAAAGGCTAAATGTTAAAACAGAAGAAGGGTGGGAAATTTATTTTAGCCTTAAGGAAGATATTAACTGGCAATTAACAAAGCTGGGATTGTCCTTGGAAAAGGAAATCCCTTCCGATAAAAGGAGAAATTTGGAATATATTGAGCTAAGGTTTGGAGACAGAGTTTTCCCTAAATACAGATAATCATTCTATATAATAAACAAAAATAGAATTACCTATAACCGTCACCAATTTATGATTGTTAAGCCAACAATACTCATCGGTGGGCTGATCATATCCTTCTGTGGCAACGGCTCTTCCTTCTTGAAGGCGGGTAGCCGAGATCGCCAAGAAATTTCCTTTAGGGAACTCTTCCGAAGGCCTTGATCTCCACCATGAATTGTATCTTTCTTTGAGATAATATGAGGTGTCGCTTCCTCCAAAATATTCAATATAAATTTTATCAATAGTCTCCCCATGTTTTGGAGGAGGATTTGCTATTGTGTAACAATAAGATGGGCATCCAAAACCTGAGGCGGGATCGCACTTTATCAGAGCGCAGCGATTATAATCTTCAATCCAATTATTTAATCGTTTTAAGTCTTGACCCCAGTCCAAGTTGGAATCAACGGCATATTTATGTCCATTTTCAGAGCCGTGCGCGATTTCATTGAAATATGTGATATAAAAAGGCCAAATTGATACGGAAGAAAATACATACCAGCCTATCAAAAGGAAGACGGTCGCTGTTGCGGTTTTTCTCAATAAAACAGTTTTAATGCATTTGATTCCTCTTATTACGCCAATAGAAACTAAAATGTAGATAAATGGGAATGTTGGCAGAATATGTCTGACGCCGATATTTAAATTGCCCCTTATGGAAACAGTCCAATAAATAATTAAAAAAACTATCATTGAAAATTCTACAAAATGGTTCCATAACCAATCTTTCATTCTTTTTAATGTATTATGCCAGAAAGGTTTTTTAATAAGCCATCCAATAGATAGCAGTGACATAAGAGTTAGGAAGTGGAAAGACAAAGGGACTTTTAGAAAATAAATTACCGGGAAGTAAAACCAAAAAGCCGAAGCAGTTACCATCCCGAGAAAATATGTAGTATTGCCTCCGACAGTTCTTTGTGTGGCCATTAACAACCCCAGCATATATTGGGAGTAAGGCCTTAGCCCCGGCTTGTCAGCCATCCAAACGGTTAAGTTTACCAGAGGTTTCATACCGCTAGATTCAAGAGTAACGGAAATATCATTAACTTGTCTTTCCGGAGCATAATTAATGAGGTGAAACTGATAAACGGGCCATATAAGCATAGCGGCTATTATTCCCGCGACCAAAGACATCCCGGCATATTTAAGGAGGCCCAATAGATTTTTCTTAACACCTTCCCCTTGATATTTTAATAAGCAGGCCGTAACGGTAACGATTAAAAAGAAAGGAATTAATAATGCCAGCGAGAATTTTAAGAGCATAGCTGCTCCAAAAGCCAATCCTGCCGCAATAACATTTTTCTTAACGGGATTTTTTAAAAATCTTAACCAAAAATAAGTAGCCAATACCACTCCGATAGTAGCTCCTATATCAGTGGTAACCAATCTCCCATGCGCTATAAAAGTCGGGGAAAACGCGAATAGTGTGAGGACTAAAAGAGCTGTTTTTCTATCTGTTAATTGTTTTGCCCAATAAAAAATAAACCAACCCAAGAATATTAACGATAGTATCATTGGCAGTCTTGACCAGAACAAGATTTGATCGGCATTATTGCCATAGCTATATAAAAATTGGCGACCCAATTCCCATTGACCGTTGATATCTTCCATCCAAGAAGAGTGGTCGGTGGGGAAGTTTAAATCCAAAAATAATAAAGGGAAAGAAGATATATCTTTAATAAGAGGAGGGTGTTCGGGGTTAATACGGTAGTCCTGCTCGGTTAAATAAGAATAGCCGGCCGGGATATGAGCCAGTTCGTCCATTGTCGGAGAATCTCCGATAGAACTGGTTAAAGCTACTACAAACATTATTACTAACAGAATTGCGGCGATAATGTTGGTTGTGCGATTAGACATAATATTTAATATTATTTTTTTATTTTCCTAATTCTTTAATTTTATTCTTTAATTTTACCATTTTTAACTCTCCTCCAATAGTGAGTTTTTAAAATCTTTCAAGATGTGCCTTTTAATGTTTAATTTTGTATACTTGAAATCCTTCCTTATCTTGTATTTTAATGTGAGGAATATTTGTCAAAAGTCTATTGGATAATTGATCGTCATGATGCATCGGCACGATTACAGCGTCTCGTCTTGTCTGAATCCGGTCTATATCCTCGGGTAAAATATATATAGTATTTTTTCTTCCTATTTTAGTATTTTCTATAAACATTACTGTTTGAGCAGGCATTGGGATACCGTGGATTAGGACTCCTCCTTGATTGACAATTACATATTTTTGAACCGATTCCGGCACAGTATTTAAATAATGACCAATATTAACATAGTCTCTGGAAAAAGCGTTTGCTGTTTCTGTTCTAACTGCCCAGTCCAAAAAATATTTATGGAATTCAAGGCCGGCGGAAATTAGTAGCAGAACGATAGCCGTTGCGACAAAAATATAACGCGTGACAGTCTTCCTTAAGAATTGTTTTTTTGCCATTTCCCATATCCAATATGATCCTATTGCCGCAAAAATATAGACAACCGGGATAACCCCGATAACCCTTAGAGCGTGCGGAAGCCCTTCCGCAGTCAATATCCCCGGCAGAAGCATTGTAAAGAACCAGCCTATCAATAAAGAATACGCGGTGAAGGCGGAATAGCTTTTTTTCAAAAAGGAACGAACGAGCTCCTTAAAAGATATGGCAAGTCCTGTTAAAAATAAGATACCTATTGCCCATGGCAACATTGGTCTTCCTGAATAATTATGTCGCCAATTGGCGTCGCCGTAAAAGTTGAACATTCCCAAATGTTTGATTGTGCTTTCGCCCAAAGCTTTAATTGAGTTTTCTTGGGCAAAAACACTTACTCCTCCCGCGCGACCCATAAAATCCTGCGGTTCGCAGAAAAAATAAGCTATTAAAGGCGCGGCTACTAAAAGAGCCGTTAAAATTAAAATACTTATTTTCCAACAGTTTTTATAGGATAGACATTGCCGCCAATTCCATTTTGATTTAATATTTGGCAGTTTGTTTTTTCTTAGATAATTAATAAAAGTTGCAGATAAGACAACAATTAAAATAAGGGGGGTCAGTCGGAAGGCTATATAAGAATGGCAACCAAAGCCCCAAAAAATTCCGGAGAAAATAAAATCTTTCGTCTTGCCGGTCCGCAAGGCCTTAAGAAGAAAGAAAACTCCCCATACTATGGCAAACGGAACCATAATAGCCCTAAAGCCCATTCTGGAAAAAAGAGTGTGCCAAAAGCTTGCGGCTATAAAAAAAGAAGCTATAATCGCAATAATGTTTGCTTTTTGGCTTGAGGAAGATTCATAATGAAATAATTCTTTAGTTAAAAAATATACTCCAAGAACTGTAAAAATGCCGAAAAGAGCTGAAACCAACTTCATTGAAGCGATGCTCGCGCCAAATAAATAAAAAGAAAAAGACAATAATATTACATACAATCCTTCCCGGCCATTATTTTCAGCGTAAAAAATTTTCCCGGGGTCTGTTAACGCTTGGTTCCCATTAATAGCTTCATCCGGATAAAGGCCTGGAGGCAGTGAATCTAATTGCGCGAACCTGAAAAAAGCAGCTATGCCAATAATGATTATAAGCAGTATAATCGTTTTTCTGTTCATAGTTTTATTATATCAATTTCTCTCTAAATATTAAAGATGTTTTGACACAAATCTATTTTATTGGTATAATATGGTTTAATCTATGTTGAAAAATATAGTGTTTAAAATAAAATATATCTTTATTCCGTGCGCGGAAAATAAATATTGTCCAATATTTTTGGATAGTAATTTCTTATTCTACTATCTGGTGTTTTTGCTTATTTTAAAGATTATAACCGTGCCGTTTTTTCTTTATTTGCCTCAAACTTCTTTTTTCGCCAGCTTAACAAAAGACGCTTTAATAGAACTTACTAATGAAGAAAGGCAATCTTTAGGGCTCAATGAGCTGCAAGAAGACCCTTTATTAAGTGAAGCTGCTCTTGAAAAAGCTCAGAATATGCTAGATTTGGATTATTTTAGTCATGAAAGCCCTAAAGGAATAAAACCGTGGTACTGGATTAAGAAAGCAGGATATAGCTACAATGAGGCCGGTGAAAATTTGGCAATAGGATTTTTAGACGCGGAAGAAGTTTTTAATGCATGGGAGACTTCTCCTCTTCACAGGGATAACATTATTAATCCACAATATAAAGATATCGGAATGGCTGTTCTAAGAGGAGATTTTCAAGGGCAGCCGGTAACAATAGTTGTCCAACTTTTCGGTGTGAAGGCCAGCTCTTTTTCACTGGTTAAAGACGCGCAGGCTCAAGAAACACAGGTTCAAGGGATAAAAGACTATAGTGTTGTTGAACAAAAAACCGACACAGAGGTCTTGAGTGGAGGAATACAAGACAATATTCAGGAAGATCATAAGGAAAAAATAAAAGATGCTACAGAAAAAACCGAAACAAATAAGGATCAAAAAATAGTACAGGAGGAAAAGAGCATAAAAGAAGAATATGCAAGTTATGAGGGAACAGCGGCAACAGGGGAACATTATGCAATAGGATTTTTCAAATCTGTATTTGCCAACTATTATGACTTGGTGAAAAGACTCATCTCGTATTCTTTAGTATTAGTGGTTGTTGCTCTTTTTCTGGCGATTTTTATCAAAATAAATATTCAATCTAAAACCTTATTAGCTAAGTCGGCCTTTTTTATTATTATTTTTATTTTATTTATCTTGATAGATAAAGAGATATTAATTAACTTAATTTCCCGTCGTTTGATTATCGGCTAAATACTATGGACGACCCGAAAAAAAATTCAGGCAAAAATCCTGATAGGAAAGTAAAGGTTCTTTTAAAGCCTTTAGCGGTATTTTTTGTTATTGCTTTTTTTCTTTTTAATTGGGAGAATGTTTCTTGGATTTTCAATCATAAGGCTCTCTTTTATACTTTGCCTGAATTATTGCCACATAACGAGCTTAATAAGAAGCAGGCCGAGAATTTAATCGTCTCAGAAGAATTTTATGACAGAGAAGATGGTATTAATATCCCCGGAATTCAGGTTGAGGCGCCGCTCGTTTTCGGCTACGGCGAATCTATGGAAGATATTGAAGAAGCTTTGGACAGGGGAGTCGCGCATTATCCCGGTTCTGCGTTGCCCGGAGAAAAAGGAAAGGTTGTTATTCTGGGGCACAGTGCTCCGACCGGATGGCCTGAAATAAAATATCATCATATTTTTAACAGATTGAACGAACTCAAAAAAGACGACGAAGTTATTATTTATTTTAAAAATAAGAAATACCAATATAAAGTAATCGGGAAGTTATTTGTTGAGCCGGGGACAGAGCTTAGCTCTTCTTCGTTGACAAATTCTAATTATGTGTTATTCTTACTAAGTTGTTGGCCTCCGGGGAAATTATATCAAAGAATAGTGATTGAGGCCGAACAGGTAAATTAATTTTTTATTATAAAACGGTACATTAAAAAAGGCTTTTAGCGCGGGCAATTCAACAAGCCACTTGTGTTTTTAATTAGTAATATATTTTATTCATTAATTTAAGCATATAGCGGCTCATTGGGTCGCTATATGCGCTATAACATATGCCTAAAATAAACAAAAAGTTCTTAGGGCTGGTAAACTCTCGCAACAGAATGATTGGACTGTTGATATTTTTATACTTGGTGATTGTCGGTATGTTGGTGTATGTAATCTACACAGATTCTCAACCTTTATCAGTAGATATTGGGGACGTCAAAATAGAGACAATTAAAGAAGTGGGTATCATTGAAAAAGTAGGAGAAGTCAAAGAAACAGAAAAAATGAAGACTGTTCATGAAGTGGAAGTGATTAAAAAAACAGACAAGGTAGAAACAGTTAAAGAAATAAAAACCGTTGAAAAGATTGACAAAGTTGAGGTTATTCGCGAAACGGATAAGATAGAAGTGGTTCACAAAGTAGAAAACGTAGAAAACATTGAGAATGTAGAGAATGTAGAAAACGTAGAAAACATTGAAAATATAGAAAACGTAGAGAATGTAGAAAACATTGAGAATGTAGAGAATGTAGAAAATATAGAAAATGTTGAATGTGTAGAAAACATTGAGAATGTAGAGAATGTAGAAAATATAGAAAACGTAGAGAATGTAGAAAACATTGAAAACGTAGAGAATGTAGAAAATATAGAAAATGTTGAATGTGTAGAAAACATTGAATGTGTAGAAAATATAGAATGTTCTTCTTCCTGTGTTTGTGAACATCCTTGTGTTTGCACTTTTCCATGCTATTGCGACTGTCCTCCTATATATGAGCCAGTTGGAAAACCCATTATCAAACCTCCCTTACCTCCTCCTCCTCCAACAACGGATTGCGATTCGGGTAACCCCGGACCAGATCCTATATAAGAACTTCAAAAAGGGGAATCCATGTGATTCCCCTTTTTATTTAGTGTTGACAAAGTTAAATTCTTATTATATAATACTTTCCAATTGAATAAGAAAATATTTTAAATAATTTTAAAACCTTTATGATAAAACATAAATTAAAGAAAATTGTTGTCTCTGTAGTCGCTTTTGCTTTTTTAGGCCAAGGGTTATTTATGGTTGATTCTGTTTTTGCGGGAGTTTACCCTGTTTTCAATGACTGCCCTCAAGACTTGTCTACCTTAAGATTAAAAAACAAAACTCAAAATGACGATGTTTGGAAAACTTCCGTGTCCGCTAATCCCGGAGACAGAATTGCTTTTGATGTTTATTACCATAATATAATGGAAGGCACCATTGCCGAGAACACTAAGATAAGGTTGGATTTTATAGATAATCAAAATTCCAAACTTACTTTCAAGGCCTATCTTTATGCCGATAATGCCGATTATGTTACAGGTGAAGGGTATGTTTATGTGGATTGCAGCGAAGGATTGGAATTTACTTTTGATAATAGGGCTTTTTGGTATCCCAATCAGGGAGTAACCGCATATCAAAAATCAGTGACCTTTCTCCAAAGCAACAGTATATTGGTGGATATCGGAAACATTGCCGGTGGTTGGTCTTCCCAAGGGCATTTGGTTTTTGAAGGTACACTTTCTGACCCTCAACCAAAATTTAATTTTAAGCCGGAAGATAAAGAAACCTTAAGATTAAAAAACAGAACCAAGGGTGATACGGTTTGGCAAGAATCCATATCGGCTGATCCCGGAGACAGGATTGCTTTTGATGTCTACTATCATAATGGAGTGAATTGTTCAGTCGCCAATAACACCAATTTGAAAATTGTTTATCCTACTTATAAAAAAAGCCAAATAATTTCCACTGCTTATGTCCGTGCCAGCAATGCGGCTACTGTTAATGACGCAGCGGCGATAAATGTTAACGGTTCCGAGCAATTAATTTTTGACGATACGGCTCTTTGGTATCCCAATCAAAGTTCGGTTGGCACATCAAAAACCGTTGCGAGAACTTCAAATAGTGTTGAGATAAATATTGGAGACATAAAGGGATGCTGGGAATACCAAGGGCATGCTGTTTTTGAAGCTGTTTTGTCCGGCAGTTCAGGCAATCCGAATCTTACCATCAACAAAACAGTGAAAAAATCTTCCGGTTCTTACTGGTC
>CBDVAW010000013.1:0-17939 GCA_965372095.1 uncultured bacterium | reverse complement strand
GAAGCTCGCGAAGGCGGATTTTAATACAGTCTGACGGCTGTTGTTTACTGTATAATCATTAAAAAACCGATAGCGTATGAATGACTACATTTTTTTAGGACTTTTTAGCATTCTATTAATTTTAAACTTTTTTTTGTTCTTTTATTTATTCAAACTAAAAAAAAGAATAGATGTGTTTTTTGATGCAAAAGGGAAGAATATAGAAAAAACATTAGTTAACCAATTAGAACTTACCAGTGACCAAGGTAAAGATATTAGAAAAATATTTCAAGAACTGGATTATTTAAAAATAACAACCAAAAAGAGTTTCCAAAAAATAGGTATATTAAGGTTTAATCCCTTCAAGGAGGCAGGAGGCGATCAGAGTTTTTCCATAGCACTTCTTGATTCAGACAATAACGGCTTTGTTCTCACCAGTCTTTATGGGAGAGAAAACAATAGGGTTTATACAAAACCCGTTGAAAGAGGGACTTCTCGCTATTCCTTGTCAAACGAAGAAAAAGAAGTATTGCGGAAAGCCATTGATCAAATATAATTTATAGTTTTGTTATTATCTGCAGCAATGTCTCAAAAATCTGGCGAAAAACAAATAAATATTCAACAGAAGCCACCGGTAGTGGTGGTTTTAGGGCATGTTGATCACGGAAAATCGTCGATATTAGACTATATTAGAGAAAGTAACATTGTAGAAAAGGAAGCAGGAGGGATTACTCAACATATTGGAGCGTATGGGATAGAATATAACGCCAAAAAGATCACTTTCATTGATACGCCGGGGCATGAAGCTTTTGGGGCTATGAGGGCTCGTGGGGCGAAAGTGGCGGATATAGCCATTTTGGTGGTAGCAGCCGACGATGGTGTTAAAAATCAGACAAAAGAAGCCATAAAACACATAAATAAAGCTAAGCTTCCATTTATTGTTGCCATTAATAAAATGGATTTACCTATTATAGATGTTGAAAAAGTGAAGAGAGAATTATTACAGAATGATGTAAAAATAGAATCAATGGGTGGAGAAGTGCCTTCAGTGGAAGTTTCAGCTAAAACAGGAAAGAATATTGACGATCTGCTGGAGTTAATTTTATTAATAGCGGAAATGGAAGGGATTAAAGGAGTTATTGATGGCCCCGCCGAAGGCGTAGTGATAGAAACCCGAATGGATCCTCAGCGCGGCTCTACGGCTACTTTATTAATAAGAGGAGGGGTATTGAAAAAAGACGATATAGTGGCTACTCCCTCTACTTTTGGAAAAGTTAAAGTTCTGGAAGATTTTAAAGGAGGGCCGATAGATGAAGCCGGTCTTTCCGCGCCGGTTACGGTTATTGGTTTTGACAGTGTGCCGCGAATAGGAGAAAATTGGAAATGTTTTACTTCTGCCAAATCAGCTAAAGAATATATTGATAAAGAAAAAATCAATAAAGAGCCGAAGATAATTTCTACTATTGAGCCTGGAAAAAAAGTTCTAAACTTAATATTAAAAGCAGATGTTTTAGGGTCTTTAGAGGCCGTTGAAGGGGTGTTATCGGATTTGCCGCAGGAAAATATTGTATTAAGAATTCTAAAAAGCGAAGTAGGGGAGATTAACGAATCTGATGTAAGATTGGGGATTTCTTCTAATGCCAAAATCATAGGCTTTAGAGTAAAGACCAATAAATTAGCAGATTCTTTGATTACCAGAGAAAAAATAAAGGCAATGAATTTCGAAGTTATTTATGAGTTAGTCCAAAAAATTCGGCAATTAATGGAAAAAAGTCTTGAGGCAAAAACTGTTCGTAATGATTTGGGCAAGGCAAAAGCCCTGGCTATCTTTAGGACAGAAAAAAATCGCCAAATAGTTGGCGCAAAAATAATTGAGGGAGAAATAAAGAAAGGAGCCTTAATTGAAGTGCAGAGAATAGTGGGGGAAGAAGAGCAGATCATAGGCAAGGGTAAGATAGTAAATCTGCAAATAAACGAAAAGAACGTAGATAAGCTTGCGAAAGGAGGGCAATGCGGGATACTCTACGAAGGAGATGCTAAGGTACAGGAGGGAGATATTTTAATTGTTTATCAAAAAGAAACAAAGAAAGGAGATTTATAGTACTTGGCTTCAAGGCTCCATTGCAACACTATAATCATGCAATAGAGCCTTATAAACAAAATAAATTTTTGCTATTTTGACTTCACGAATTAATAAAATAAACGAATTAATTAGAAGGGAGTTGGGGAGTATTATTTTACAGGGAGTTGATCTTTCTCCCGGTGTTTTGGTAACTATCACTCGTGTGAGCGCTTCTCCCAATTTGCAGCAGGCCAAGGTATATGTTAGCGTTATGCCAGAAAAGAAGATTAAAGAAACAATGCTGGCCTTGAATAGAGATATTTATGGTTTTCAGCAAAAACTCAATAAAAGATTAAATATGAGGCCGATACCGAAGATTAGTTTTATAGAAGAAAAAGAGACCAGGGAAGCTGACAAGATAGAAAAACTTTTGGAAAAAATTAAAAAACAGTAATATTTGGCCACGTAGCCAAGCGGTAAGGCGTTAGTCTGCAAAACTAATATGCGTGGGTTCGATTCCCACCGTGGCCTCAAAAATGAATATAACAATGCCCGGGTGTTGGAACTGGTAGACAAGGTGGACTTAAAATCCGCTGGGTGAAAACCCGTGAGGGTTCGACTCCCTCCCCGGGCACCACCGAGAAAAAGTCAACGATTGGTGGGTCGCCTCGCCGCGTTCTTTATTAAAAACTGCCAAAGAACCCGTAAAAAATATCGGCTCCGAATCACATTTTGTAAAAGAAAATTTTTTAATTTAAAGTCTTAACCTTATTATAATAAAGGTCGAAATTAACAAATTCATTTAAAACTCTTTGGACGAAATGCTCGCTACGGGCAAAATGTTTAAAGTTTTAAAATAAAAATATGGAGCAAGATAACAAAACGAACAAAATACCAATTATAGTCGGAGTTGCGGCGGGACTCGGCGGATTTTTAGGAGCTTTAATAGGAACCACGACGGAATTACATTGGACACTTACAGGATTGTTGGCGGCTGTTATTACTTTTATTTGTTATAGTTTATTGAAGTATATTATAAAATAAAGTAGAAATATGACAAATAAGAAATGTTTAAAATGCGGGGGTAAAAATCTTTATAGATGTTTGCTTAAAGGACTTGATACAGGTATTGGTGAAAGATGGGAATTGATTAATAAAAGAGTAGAGGCACAAGTTTGTTTAGATTGCGGTCATATTGAATTATATCTAAACGAAAAAGATTTGGAGAAATTAAAGAAAAAGTTTAAAAAGTAATTTTGCCTTTTGCTCGCACTCTCACTCGCTAACGCTTGTTCGGGTCTACCGATCCCATCTAACAGCGAATAAAATTGTTCTTTCACAAGTGTTCACTACAAACCGCTATCGGGAAAACTCCATTAGCGGTTTTTTAGTGAGAATTTGCCGCCAAATCAGAAAATTTTGTTTGAAAAATTTACTGCAATGAGTTATAATTAACTCATTAGAAAAACTTGAAATTGTTAAAGAACGCGGCGAAGCCGCTTTGAATTTTTGGGGGCTTCATCGCCGCCGAAAGCGGCGAAAAATGTTCGAACTATCTTCAATATAGTGCACCGGTATATTGGAAGCGAACCTTATATATATAATTTAGCAATACGCAAACAAAAACTACCCGTATACGGGTAGTTTTTGTTCTATTGTTTACTTATTTTTTATTGAATACTTCTATTGTGGTGTATTGGACGCCGAAATCAAGAGCTTCTTGCTTAGATGGGAACCAAATATCCACATGCCATTTTTTTCTAGGGTGCATTCTGTCTTCTACAACAAAGATTTTATCATTATAGATTGAGGGAATTTTAATTTTAGTTCCCATAGGCAGAAAATTTGCTGCTACTATGCCGTCTCTGACCCAATTACCGGAAGCTGTAATAAACGGATTTCCCCAAGTCTCATCGGGAGAAGAGGAGTAAGCCGTGATAACGACTTTGTTTGTGCATGAAGCAACTACAGTTTCTTTTGGGGTTTGGATATCGGAAACCGGTAACAAAGTGTTATCTTCAATAGTTAATACTTTGTCAATACTGTCTTTGTCCGGGATTAATTTTTCCCAAACAATACTCGGAGGTTCATCACCTTCGGCTTCCGCCTCGGGTTTGTTTAATTCAGGAATAGGAGATGCGGCTATTAAAAATCCCGCAAAACCCAAAACAGTGAATTTTTTGATATTGTTATACATATTTTTTTAATTCAAAAACCCTCCAAGGAGGGTTTGTTAATATTAGACATATTAGTCTATTTTGAAACAATTGTCAAGCCGTTTTGCCACTTTTGGGGGATATTGTCAAATTTTAATTCTGAGCGGGTGATGGGGGTCGAACCCACGCTCTTTTCCTTGGCAAGGAAATGTTTTGCCACTAAACTACACCCGCGTCCATTTCTCAATTGTTAATTATTTTTTTCTTTTAAAAAAACAGTGCCGCGGGTGAGAATTGAACTCACGACCTCTTCTTTTTCAGAGAAGCGCTCTACCACTGAGCTACCGCGGCATATCTACAATGTTTAGTTTACAATATTTTATAAAAACTAACAAATATTAACAATGTTTTGTGGACGATACAGGACTCGAACCTGTGACCTCCTCGGTGTAAACGAGGCGCTCTAGCCAACTGAGCTAATCGTCCCCAAAGTGATATTGGTGAGCGAGGAGGGACTTGAACCCTCACGAGCAGATGCTCACATGGCCCTCAACCATGCCTGTCTACCAATTCCAGCACTCGCCCTCAATCAAAATCTTTTATTTGGCTTTTTCTTTGTCTTTATTCTCAATCTTGCCTTTATTATCTTGTTTTGGTTTTTTTGTTTGTTCCGGCAATTCTTTTCTCTTTAACCGGATCTTTCTCTTTTTAGTTTTACGCAGATAATAAAGCTTGGATCTTCGGGCTTTTCTTCTTTCCACGATTTCCATCTTCTCAATAGCGGGGGAGTGAATGGGAAAAATTCTTTCCACTCCAACGCTGCCGGTTGTTCTACGAACGGTAATGGTGGCCTCTATCCCTTTGCCGTGTTTTCTGGCAATGGTTAATCCTTCAAAAATCTGGATTCTTGTTTTATCTCCCTCTTTTATTTTTTGATGAACCTTAACTATGTCTCCGGGCCTTATGTCCGGCAGGTCCTTCTTAAGCTGTTCTTTTTTAATAAGCATAATTTATTTTTGCGGCTAATTAATATTTATTTTTCAAACTTTAAATTTTCCAATATTTTTTGCAAATTTTCAGGTAATGATGATTGAAACTCTCGGATTTTGCCGTTGGGCAGTTTAATCTTTAAATATTTGGAATGGAGAAATTGCCGATTCAGGTTTTTTGGACAGGGCTGGTTTTTGAATCCGTATATTTTATCTCCCGCTATTGGATGGTTTAAATAAGCTAAATGGGCTCTAATTTGGTGTTTTCTTCCCGTTTGAAGCGTAATATCCAGAAGACTAAAGCCAATATATTCGTTTTGGACACAATAATGGGTAATGGCTTTTCTTAATCCCTCTTTCTTTGCTTGGGGAGAAAGAGAAAGATATGCCTTTTGCTTCTTTCTATTTTTATTTTCTCGTCCTATTAAAGTTTCAATTGAGCCTTTTTTGTTTTTAAGTTGTCCAACTGCAAGAGCTAAATATTTTTTTTCTACTTTCCCCAACTTAAACTCTTTTTGTAAAAATGTCAAAGATTTATTGTTTTTAGCTATCAAAATGATACCGGAGGTGTCTTTGTCTAGGCGATGCACTATTCCGTATCGCGGCGGAACACCGGCTTCTCTCAATAAAGGGTATTTCTCCAAAAGTTCCTTTATTAAAGTTTTTTCGGATGGATCATCAGAATAAACAACCATTCCTGCCGGCTTGTCGGCAACTAAAATGTTTTCGTCTTCGTAAATAATATTCAATATTTCTTTTGGCATTATGTTGTTTTCGTATGGTGGGCGGTACAGGACTTGAACCTGTGGCCTCATACACGTCAAGTATGCGCTCTAGCCAACTGAGCTAACCGCCCCAAAATAAATTAAACTGTAAAATTAAATATAATTTCTATTATCAGCTATAGCTTTAACCTAAAATTTGCTCCGGAGGCGGGAGACCCGCATTCTTTGGCAAAAGCTGAGCTTGTGCGCGTGGATGGACTTGAACCATCGACCTCGACTTTATAAGAGTCGCGCTCTAACCAGCTGAGCTACACGCGCAGAAATTAATTTAATATAATTACAATTTCTTAACCTTTCTTTTTTTTATGATTTGTTTTGCCTTTTTCTTTTTTTTTGGCGCCATAAGCGATTCAAATTCGTTTCGTTCAATAGATTCTTTCTTTATCAATACTTCGGCGATTTTATTTAATAGCTTTCTGTTATTTTTCAAGATTTTTTGGGCAGTTTGTTGGGCTTGCTTGATAAAACTGGCCACCTCTTTGTCAATTTGAGCCGCTACTTCTTCAGAGTAATTTCTTTGTCCGCCCAATTCTTTGCCAAGGAAAACCATTTCTTCTTTTTTCCCAAAGGCAACAGGTCCCAATTTTTTTGACATACCATATTCTTTAACAATCTTTCTGGCTAAGTCTGAAGCTCGTGTCAAATCATTGGAAGCTCCGGTTGTAAGCTCTTTGAAAACTAGTTTTTCTGCGACGTATCCTCCCAAAAGAACTGCCAATTCGTCCATAAAAGACGAATAGGTCTTAAGATACCTTTCTTCGCTGGGCAGTTTTAATGTATACCCGGCAGCTTTTCCTCTGGCAATAATGGATATTTTTCTTATTGGTTCAGCGTTAGGAAGCAGACTGGCGACTAAAGCGTGCCCGGCTTCATGATAAGCGGTTATTTTTTTCTCTTGCTTAGATAAAATATGACTTTTTCTTTCGGGGCCCAATAAAACCCTTTCTATTGATTCCAGGATTTCTTCTTGATATACCTTGGTTTTATTGCGTCTGGTTGCCAGTATAGCCGCTTCATTAATCAAATTTGCCAAGTCCGCCCCCGAGAAACCGGGCGTTCTCTCGGCTATTTCTCTCAAATTAACATCTGTTGCAAGGGGCTTATCTTTGGAGTGGATTTTAAGAATTTGCTCACGATCGTTTATATCCGGCAAGTCTAAAACTATTCTCCTGTCAAATCTTCCCGGTCGCAGCAATGCCGCATCAAGAACATCGGGACGATTAGTGGCCGACATAACTATAACCTTGGTATTTCTTTCAAAACCGTCCATTTCCACTAAAATTTGATTTAGTGTTTGCTCTCTTTCATCATGTCCTCCTCCAAGACCGGCTCCTCTTTGACGACCTACTGCGTCAAGTTCATCAATAAATAAAATACAAGGAGAATTTTTCTTGGCAGTGGCAAACAAATCTCTCACTCTGCTTGCTCCGACTCCGACAAACATTTCTACAAATTCCGAACCGGAAATATGAAAGAAAGGGACATTGCTTTCTCCCGCCACAGCTCTTGCAAGTAATGTTTTTCCGGTTCCCGGAGAGCCTACCAATAGAACTCCTCTTGGAATTCGCGCTCCCATATCTAAAAATTTTTTAGGATTTTTTAAAAAACCAACAATTTCTTCCAATTCTTCTTTGGCTTCAACAAGCCCGGCAACATCTTTAAAGGCTATTTTCTCTTTTGTTTTACCTTCCGCCCCAAAGAGACGCACTTTTGCCTTTGAAAAATTTAAAGCTTGCATAGCTCCCGTTTTGGCTTGGCGGAAGATCATCCAAAAAAACAGGCCTATAAACAAAAGCGGAAGGATAAAGATTGAGATGGGTCCAATCCAGTATAAAAAGCCTTTTTCTTCTTTTAAAGTAATATCCACTTTTTGAAGTTTTTCCTTACTAACGCCATAATTAAGAAGAGATTCAGAAAGAGATGCTTCAGTTTCTTTTTTGGACTTTATTTCTTTCCCGTCTGTTGTTGTAACAGACAGGTCATTCGCGCTGATTACTATTGTTTTAATCTTTTCCTGATTGATCTCTTCCGCTAATTTTGTTAATGAATATTCTTCTATTTTGTCAAAAGGTTGTCCGAAGAGAGTAAAAACAGCAGTGATAGCTAAGAAAATCAACAAAACGAAAGCAAGGTTTTTAAATAAACTTTTTATATCTTTTTTCATAATCCAAAATTAAATATTTAGCATAAGCGAATCAAAATTTCGCGAATGCAGCGAATAAGTGCTTATCTAATTAATATATTACAGTCAATATATCATAATTTGATGAAAATTCAAGGAGTAAATATATTGAAAGTTTCATAAAAACCCATAAAAATATGGGTTTTTAAAGATTAAGAATAGAGTTAAAAAGCTTATTTTGCCATTTGAAGGGTCATTTTATAATTACTCGGTTCAATTGTGAGTATTTTGAATTTATACTTTTTGCCGGTCTTTATAATACTTTCCATAGCTTGCTGTGAGCCGAATTCAGAAACATGAATGAGTCCTTGAATTCTGGCGGAAAGTTGGACAAAAGCCCCAAACGGATTAAATTTAACGACTTTTCCTTCAACAACATCTCCCTTTTTGTATTTTTTACCAATATTTTCCCACGGATTCTTCTTTAAAGCTTTTAGAGATAAAGAAGCTTTGTCTTCTGTGATGTCAATAATTTTGACCTTAATTTTTTGTCCGGATTCAACTACATTGGCCGGGTTTTCAATCAACTGCCAGTCAAGTTCGGATATATGTACAAGTCCTTCCAAACTTTCTTTTCCAAACTTTATAAAAACTCCAAAATCCACTATGCCCGTGACTATTCCCTCAACAACATCTCCCACTTTGTAATTTTTCAAGGTTTTCTTTATTTCTTCCAGTTCGGTAGCCTTTTCAGATAAAATGAACTTTTCTTCGTCTTTGTCTAAATCAAGAATTTTAACTTTAAGTTCTTGGCCTATAAGCTTTTTGAGTTCTTCAAGAATTTTCATCTTATCAGCTCCGGAGACCCTGGGATAATGCTCTCTGGACAACTGTGAAACGGGAAGAAAGGCGGGGAGGCCTTCCACTTCGGTAAGCAATCCTCCTTTATTGGCTCCCAGAATTTTTACTGTCAAAATTTCATTGTCTTCAACTTTTTGCTGAAGTTTTTTCCATGTAATTTCTTTGTCGGCCTGCTTTACAGATAGCTCAATATAGCCCTTCTCATTGTCCGAATCAATGACTTTAACGGTTATACTGCTCCCGGCCTTGAGCTTTTTAAGAGTGTTTTCAGCTTCGCGGAACTCTTTTCCGTAAATAACGCCTGTTCCCCAAGCTCCCAAGTCAATGAATATATTGGAATGCTTGCCACTAATAACATTACCTTCTATAATTTCACCAATCTTTAGAGGTTTTAATAGGTTATCTTGCAGGTTAATACTTTTCTTTGTTTTAATCATAGTATTTTTTAATATATAATAAAACAACAACTTTCGCAAGTTTTTAAGGGTTTTATTGATATAGCTGTTTGCGTTGCGAGTTGAAGCGGCGATTGATTTATGTTAAAATTAATTTAATTGGTATAGTATACCAGAGTTAGAGCATAAATATTGTTTATGCTTTTAACTTTTAATTCTTGATTTCTAACTTAAACAAAACAATACTATGAATATTATATGGCATGGCCAATCTTGTTTTCAAATATCCGCCAATCAAGATAAGAATAACCAGGTATTAACCGTTATTGATCCTGTTTCGGGCGACGCAAATATAAAAAAGCCTTCCTTGAGGGCTGACATTTTAATAGTTACTCGTCATTACAATAATAGCGATATTGCGTCAATTGGCGGAAATCCTTTCTTGGTTGACAGTCCGGGGGAATATGAAATAAAAAAAGTTTTCATTAACGGTATTCCCGGTTTTAGTATCGATAAAGAAAAAGAGAAAAAAAGAAGCATAACAATCTATGCCATTGAAGCCGAAGGTATAAATATTTGTCATTTGGGTGATCTAAGGCAAGAGGAATTGACAGTGGAACAGCTTGAGAGAATAGGATCCGTTGATATTTTAATGATTGCGATAGGGGACGATAATGCTGTTAATGGAGAGGCGGTAAAAATTATTGGACAGATTCAACCTCGGATAGTTATCCCGATGGGTTATCAATCGCCGAAGCCGGGTGCAAAGTCCGGTGATTTGGACAAGTTCTTAAATACTATAGGGCAAAAGACAGCCGATCCGCAGAAAAAATTGTCAATAAAGAAGAAAGACTTGCCGTCGGAAAAAATACAGGTAGTGATATTGCAGTCGTAAAAACAGAATATTTTTTAACAGTATTTATTTTTTTGTGGGCGGTTCGCATAATATCCGGTAAGCGTAAACTTTTTACTTTATATTTTTAGATGAACTTTTTGCAAAAAATTCGAGAACAGCCCATACTTATTAAGAAAATTATTTTTTGGGTTTTAATAGTTTTTATAAGCTTGTGTTTATTGTTTTGGTGGCTTAAGATTGCTCAGAGAAGAGTGGAAACATTTAAAAAAGAAAATATTATGAATGATATCAATATTTCTGTTTTAAAAGAGAAGTTGGATAGTACCTCCAGCGTGCAGTTAAAAGAAGATTTTCAAAAACTTGAGGGAGAATTAGGGGAACTGCAAATATTATTGGAAGAAGAGGATCAAGCTGCCACCGGCACGAACGAAGAAATTATAAAAAAGTAAAAATAAATTAAATATTTTTTATGGCCGATCAATCAAAAAAAACAGAAAATGAAATAGGGCGTATAAAGCCAAAATCTATCACCGAAGAGATGAAAGAGAGCTACATTGATTATGCTATGTCAGTAATAATTAGCAGGGCTCTTCCCGATGTGAGAGATGGCTTAAAGCCGGTCCAGAGGCGTATTTTATACGCTATGCACGACTTAGGATTGTCGTATGGGTCTAAATATAAAAAATCAGCCACGGTCGTCGGAGAAGTGTTGGGCAAATATCATCCTCATGGTGATTCGTCGGTTTATGATGCTATGGCCAGAATGGCTCAGGATTTTTCGCTGCGCTATCCTCTTGTTAATGGGCAGGGGAACTGGGGCTCACTTGACGGCGACCCTCAAGCAGCCATGCGATATACTGAAGCCCGTTTAGCTAAAATTTCCGAAACACTGACTACTAATATAGGAAAGAATACGGTTGATTTTATTGATAATTACGATGGAAGCAAAAAAGAGCCGTCCGTTTTTCCGGCCAGACTGCCTCAAATGCTTTTAAACGGCGGGTTGGGGATAGCGGTTGGAATGGCAACGAATATTCCTCCTCATAATTTATCAGAAGTATGTGATGCCGCTATTCATTTATTGGAAAATCCTAAGGCCAGCACAGAAGAACTGTTCGCATTCATAAAAGGGCCTGATTTCCCAACGGGAGGGATTGTTTATAATCAGAGAGAGATTATAAATGCTTATTCTCAAGGAAAGGGTCCGATGGTCATAAGAGGTAAGGCGGAAATTGTGGAGCGGGAAAAAGGAGGCGACCAAATTTTAATTACGGAAATTCCATATCAACTGCAAAAGTCATCCTTAATTGAAGAATTCGCCAAGTTGGTGCAAACTAAAAGAATTGACGGGATTAAAGATATTAGAGATGAATCCGGCAAAGATGTAAGGATTGTGATTGATCTCCACCGCGGCGTTTTCCCTCAAAAAACCCTAAACAGACTTTATAAATTTACTAATTTCCAAAAAACATTTCATCTGAATATGATTGCTCTTGTGGATGGAATTCAACCGCAAGTGCTTTCCCTTAGTCAGGTTCTTAACCATTTTATTGCCCATCGCAAGATAGTGGTTTTTCGGAAAACCGAGTTTGAATTAAAAAGAGCGGAAGAAAGAGCCCATATTCTTGAAGGGCTTCATAAAGCTTTAGGCAAAATTGACCAAGTAATAAAGATTATTAGAGCTTCTAAGGATAGGCAATCGGCTCATGACGAATTAATAAAACAATTAAAACTGACTTCTATCCAAGCAAACGCTATTTTGGAAACCAAACTTCACACTTTGGCTAAATTGGAACGAAAAAAGATTGAAGAAGAACTTCAGGAAAAAAGGAAAGAAATTAAGGAATTAACAGCCATTTTGGGAAGCCCCAAGAAAATTAGAAATATCATCAAGCTGGATCTTGAAACGCTAAAAAAGGATTATGGCGATGCAAGAAGAACTAAAATTTTAGTTCAAAAGATTGGCGAGATTGCCGAGGAAGATCTGATTCCTCAAGAAGAAACAATAGTCACCTTGACTAAGGGAGGCTATATTAAAAGAATTAATCCGTCTGTTTATAAAATTCAGAAGAGAGGAGGAAAAGGGATATTGGGGATGAAGACAAGGGGAGAAGACATCGTGGATTATTTTATTCCCGCTCTTACCCATGACGACCTTCTCTTTTTCACCGATTCGGGAAAGGTTTTCCGCACAAAAGTTTATGAGATACCGGAGGAAAGCAGAGTGGCAAAAGGCCGCGGTTTAATGAATTTTTTAGAAATTTCTTCTCACGAAAAAGTTTTGTCAGTAATGTCTCTAAATAAAGAAGATAAGGAGTTGGGGATAAAATATTTAGTGATGGTCACCAAAAATGGTATAATCAAGAAAACCGCTATTAAAGAATTTGATAATATTCGCCGTTCGGGGCTTATTGCCATAAATCTTAAGCCGGGAGATCTCCTTGAAAGAGTTCTTAAAAGCACGGGGGACGACAACATTATACTTACCACTTCCGGCGGACAATCCATTCGCTTTAAAGAAAAAGAGGTTAGGCCGATGGGGCGCTCTTCTTCGGGAGTGAAGGGCATTCGCTTAAAAAAAGAAGACCAGATTATCGGAGCAGGCGTTATTAACGCTGAAGCAGCGAAAGATAAAAACAAAGGGCATCTGCTTGTGGTGACAGAAAATGGTTTTGGCAAAAGAACCCTTTTGTCTCAGTTTAAAGCTCAAAGCAGGGGAGGAGTTGGAATAAAATCAGCTAAAATTACGCAAAGAACAGGGAAATTGGTTTCCGCTAAAATCTTGGGAGAAAAAGAGGAAGAAATTATCGCAATATCGCGGCATGGCCAAGTTATTAAAGCACAGATCAAAACGATTTCTGTTTTAAATAGAGCTACTCAAGGCGTAAAAATTATGCGGTTAAATGATGATGATAAAGTAGCTTCTGTTGTCTGCGTTTAATTATATTGTAATTATGCCAAAAGCATTTCTTAATCCGGAAGAAGTTCTAAATCAACTAAAACTTGACGATGATATGGTTATAGCCGAATTTGGTTGTGGTTCGGGAGGTTTTGTCATACCTCTGGCCAAGCGTCTTGAAGAGGGGAGGGTTGTCGCTTTTGATATTCAAGAAGAGCCCATTTCTGCGTTAAAGAGCAGGGCTTCTATGGAAAATGTTCTTAATATAATCACTATGCGCTGTGATCTGGAAAAACCGAGAGGCTCCACCTATCAAGATAATTTTTTTGATTTGGTTTTAATTCCTAATCTTCTTTTTCAAGTAGAAGATAAAAAGGCGGTGATAGAAGAAGCTAAAAGAATTCTTAGGCCAAAGGGTGAAATTGTCGTTGTTGACTGGCTGGCCAAGGCTGATTTGGGTCCGGATGAAGGAAAAATTTCTCCACAAGAGGTTAAAAAAATAGCAAAAGAACTTGCATTAAAATTGAGGAAAGAATTTGAAACGGGAAAATATCATTACGGTTTAATTTTTATTAAATAAGCGTTACAATATATCTATGAAGAAGTATATAAGTTCTCTTCTGACTATTACCATATTGGCTGCTGTTTTTCTTTTAACCGGCGCGGGTAGCGTTGGAGCGTTAGGGATTGATAATCCTCTTGCATATGACAATTTTGAAGAGCTGGTGGAGGCCATTGCTAATTTTATTTTTAATATTGCCTTGGTGTTGGCTCCGATTATGATAGTTATCGCCGGATTTTATTTTTTAACTGCGGCCGGGGATCCGGGGAGAGTAGCTACGGCAAAAAAAATAATTCTTTACACTCTTGTGGGATTTGCTATTATCCTATTATCCAGGGGGTTGGTTGCAGTGATACGCGAAATTTTACAAGTGGGCTCTTAGTTTTATAATATTTGAAATAAACAAAGGTCGATTCCAAAGATAGATTTATAAAAAGCAAAAAAAATGAAAAAAATGAAAAAAATTGTATCTATTTTATTTTTATTGGCTATTGTCGCGGTGCCGTTGGCTGTTTCAGCCCAACAGACTATTCCAACAGGGATCACGGATCCGCAACAGATAATTAATACCATTGAAAGTATCGGTAACTGGATTTTCAGTATTTTTTTAGCATTGGCGGCGGTTTTTATTCTTTTGGCAGCCTTTAAGTTCTTGACTGCGTCAGGCGATGCTGGCAAAGTGGGAGAAGCCAAGCAATCACTTGTTTATGCTTTAGTGGGAATAGCGGTAGCTGTTTTAGCCAAAGGATTAGTTTCTTTAGTGGAAAACTTTCTGCTTTAACATCAGAAAAATAAAAAACTCTTTAACGAAGGATTTTTCAAGATTGATATTTTTACGACAAAGTCATTTTTCGTTGCTCAGAAAAGAGTATTAATTATTTATATTGATGACATTTCCGTAACGTCAACTTGCCCCGCATAATCTTGATGATTTATGCGGGGCAAATATTGTTATAGCAGATGTATTATAAATTGCCGAGGTGGTGAAATTGGCAGACACGCAAGGTTTAGGACCTTGTGCCCGCAAGGGCGTGTGGGTTCAACTCCCACCCTCGGCACCATTAATTGTTGTTTTTTTTCGTTGGCACACTATAATTAAAGACAGTTCAAACATTTTTTGTTGGGCATAAGCAAGCCTAATCAATTTGGCGGCAAAAAACTTGAAATTATTAAAGAACGTGGTGAGTCCGCTTGCGGGCGAGCCGCCTTATCAAGTTTTAGCAAAAGAAAATTTTAATCAAAACGTAGGGTTGAATAAACAAAATAAATATTTATATTTATGTTATACGAAGCAATCTGGAAAAAGGTATTAAAACCAGAGGAAAATATTATTGAAGAATTTACACTTGGAAAAAGATATATACTTCTTGTCCAAATAATGCTTGGGATTTTAGGATTAATCTTTCTTCCTATTTTCTGGGTTTTTTCAATAATATTATTTTTACTTACATTCTTCATGGGTTGGTATCTCAGGCAAGCCAATGCTTATGGTTTTACAGAAAAACGAGTCTTAATACATAAAGGTTGGCTTTCTACTCATTTAACTAGTATAGATTACGATAAAATAACCGATGTTACCGTGATAGAGCCATTTTTTGGTAGATTAATCTGTAAAACAGGACATATGAGTATAAATACTGCTGGTACTGGATTTTATGAAGTTGTATTAAAACACATTGAAAGCCCTTATGAGATTAAAAAGAAATTAGACAGTGTAAGGGAGGTTAAGTAGAGATTATATCTTTAAAAATTTTCGAAGGTCGGAATTTAAACTTTAAGATAAAAATAATATGACAAACGAAACAAAAGCTAAAAAACCAATTTGGAAAAGATGGTGGCTTTGGATAATTATTGTTTTTGTGGTAATTATTATTGCTTCTGCTGGTGGAGAAAAGAAAGAGACAAAGCCGAAAGCTCAACAACCAACAGCACAGGAACAGCAATTGCCCGAGGGCCCTTTTTCGAAACTAACAATAACAGATGTAAGTATTTCTGATGATGAGGTTACGATTTCGGGCGATACAGATTTACCAAACGGCGCAACTCTAATTGTGGGTTTTGATGTATGGGGCAGGTTAGGTTCCGATTTGTATATTGGTGTTAGTGAAAAGACAACGATATCTAATAGAGAGTTTAGTATAAATCTTGATATTCCTCAGCGGGACGAGTTTAAGAAAGGGTCTTATGAAGTGTCTATATCTTTCACTCCACGCGGTCAATCTAATAAAGTTATACAAGTTGTCGGCAAAGATGGCGAAAAACTTGAAGGGGAGCTTGTAGATGATAGCGGAACATTCAAAACCATGGAGTTAGTTGAAAAGAAAGACCTTCAGCTGACTATTATTCCACCTTCTTACACTTTTCAGCAATCTTCCGAATTCTCTCAAGGCTCAGCCGAACGCACACTAGCTGAGTATGTATTAGCGTGGAAAAATCAAAATTGGAATAAAATGGCTAGTTTCGCACAAAAAACTTGGCTTAGCACTAAAACAGATCCTGCGGGATTACTGGAAGCGTGGCATGATTTCAAAACTCTAAAAGGGTTTGAAATTACTAATGTGCAAAAAGTTGGCAACGTTACTTACGATATAACTTTCGTAGTGCAATACGAGGCTGTGACTAACCAAATTTCAAAAAAACAGATTATAGCTAGAGTCATAAAAGAAACTGCAGCTTACACGCCTAGTGAACAAGGACAATGGGGAGTAAATCCTACTTCAGCTATCAGAGAAACAAATATTAATTAAAATCTGAAAGAATTCGCCGCCAAAAAAAACTTGAGTTTGTTGAAGAACATGGCGAAGCCACTCAAATTTTGGAGGGTTGTCCGTCGCTACCTGCGACGGCGAAAAATGTTCTAACTATCTTTAATATAACGCGCCATATCATTAAAAAACCGCCCATAAGGGCGGTTTTTGTTGTTAAAAAGCAATATTAGTTCTTTACTATTATTTTTCTTTTTTTAAGACGGTCTATTTTCGGGATAGTGATAGTAAGAATTCCTTCTATCATAGTGGCTTTTGCCTTGGATCCATCTACTTCTTCCGGAAGAATAATTTGCCTGGAAAAAGGACCCCAATAACATTCTTGGTAAAAGTAATTTTTATTATTTTTCTCCGGTCTTTCCCTTTGTCCCTTAATGGCCACCATATCTCTTTCTATGGAAATATCTAAATTTTCCGGCTTTACTCCTGCGATTGTTGATTGAACAACCAGTTCTTTTTCGGTCTGATAAACATCAATAGCTAATTGCCCTTCCGCTTCAGGCAATTCTTCATTTTCTATCTTTGTTTCCGCCTTAATTTTTTTTTGCGAAGGTTTTTCTTCGTTTTCTACTTTTATTTTTTTGAAAAAAGAAACCATATTTTTATTATACTATATAGGATACATAATATACAATAAGCGTTCTGTGGATTATTGTATATTTATATTTTATATGATTATTCTACAAACGCTTTTAAACTTTTTTAATCTCTTAAATCCCCAAGAAACAAATATGGCAGACCCTAACATTATAGCTATTAAAAAATAGAAATATTTGCTGTGTAAAATCGTTTGAGCATTAATATCCTGATCTAATTGTATTATAAAAAAATTAAATAAACCATGCAAAACAATGGCAATTCCAATACCCAATATTTTCAATTTAGCCCGTTTCTTAGTATAGAAAAAAGATAATGCCAAGAAAAAGCCCAATATTCCTGAAGCTAAAGCGTGCAAGAAAACCGGTAGAAGAAAACGTAGCGCGCTTGTATTGACCAAAGTATCTAAAGGAGCAGGGTCTCCGCTTGCCGGCCACAGATATAATAGATTTTCCAGAGCCGCAAAGCCTAAAGCGGCAATGATCATATAAAGCATAGCGTCTATAGGCTCGTCAAATTCTGAATTTTTAAGAGCGGTTTTTTTAACAGTCCAATATTTAAAAATTTCTTCCACTACGGCGGTTATTATAACCGCGTTAATAACATAGACCCAAAAAGGGGAAATACTAAACAATTTTGGCGCAAAACCTAACGCCATTTCAACAAAGTATGCGGGGATAACAGCTATCATCCCATACAAAAAAACTTTAACTATCATTCTATTGGATTCAGGGTTAGAATCCTTTCTTAAATAAAAGAGCAACCAGATAATACTTGGGGCTATTCCAAAAAAAATATAAGTAATAAACATATTAATTGGGCCACCTCTCAATCAACAAGGCTTTCTTATTTTTTAAGGGAAGTTTCTGATAAATTTCTTCGGTAACAAAAGGAATAAAAGGGTGGAGAAG